>DAIRSS010000011.1:0-35799 GCA_036804285.1 Ilumatobacteraceae bacterium | reverse complement strand
CGAGGCGCTTGCCTCGCTTGACGCCCGCAAGGACTCCACCGAGGATCGACAGCGGCACGACGAGCAGGAACGCGAGCGCCGCAAGGCGCAACGAATACCCGAGCGCGGGGAGCAGGATCTCCGTCACTGGGGCTCGGTACTGCACCGACTCGCCGAGGTTGCCGGACAAGGTGTCTGAGAGCCAATTCCAATAGCGAGTGAGGAGGGGCTTGTCGAGACCGAGTTCCTTTTCAAGCGCAATGACGTTCGATCGCTCGGCCGTGTTGCCCAGGATGCGTTCGGCCGGGTTTCCGGGAAGCACGTTGGTCATGAAGAAGATTGCTGCCGTCACCAAGAACACCGTGACGAACGCAAGCCCAATGCGCTTGAGAACGTATTTCCCCACGGCGTCAGCATAGTGAGTTCACTTTCGTGAACTTCAAACGACTCGACAAACGACAAGAGCCGGTGTGCTTTCGCACACCGGCTCTTGTGACGTACTGACTGGATGGATTAGTACTTGGCTGCTGCCGACTCGAACTGACCCATTCCGTTGGTGTAGAAGCCCTTGAGGCCCTTGCGAACAACCGTCGTGCGGGTTTCGAAGTACACCATGAGGTATGGGGTCTCGTCCAAGCAGAGTTCCTGAACCTTCTTGGAAGCTGCCTTGGCCTTGGCTGGCGTGGTTGCGGTGATGAACTCATCAGCCGCCGCATCGAACTTCGCGCTGGCGAAGTGTGCTGCGTTCCAGTCGCCGGTCGACTTGTAGGCACGGGTGAGGATTTCCACGGGCGATCCGCGGTGTCCCCAGTCGGTGATGCCGAAGTTCGACTCGAGCCAGTAGTTGTTCTCCACCTTCTTCGCCTGACGGGCATCCCACGGAGCCGTGTAGTACGAGTCGGCGAGCTTCAAGGTGACGTCGATGCCGATTTCGGCGAGCGAGGCCTTGAGGAACGGAGCCAAAGCGTTGATGTCATCGCGGCTGTAGCTGGAGAGATCAACCTTGAAGCCCTTCGAGCCTGCAGCGGACATGAGGGACTTCGCCTTGGCGATGTCCTTCTTGCGCTGTGCCACCGAAGCATCCTTGGTCGCGTATGCGTCCATGATCGAGTCGTTGGCCAACAGAGCCTGTCCCTTGAGCACGCTCTTGATGAACGCCTCGCGGTCGAGGGTGAGGGCTGCGGCCTGACGGATGCGCTTGTCGGTCGAGAATGGACCGAAGTCGCAACGCAGGTGGGTCGAGATGTGACCTGCCGACGGAACCTTGACGAGATCGGCCTTGGCCTTGTTGATCTTCGCTGCGGTCGCCGGGGTGACGCCGGTGACGGCATCGATCTTTCCGGTGACGAGCTGAGCAACTGCGGCTTCAGCAGACTCGAACACGGTCAGCACGAGCTTGTCGAACGACGGCTGGCGCTTGGTGTCCCAGTAGCTCTCGTTCTTCGAGAACGTGGTCTGCGTGCCCTTGGTGTAGGTGTCGAGCACCCAAGCACCACAACCGTTCATCGTGTTCTGCCAGCCCTCGGCACCGCTCTCACCATTCTTCATGATGATCAAGCCGTAGCTCGTCGAGCTGAGGAGACCCGGGAACGTTCCGACTGCCGACAGCAGCGTGAACTTCACGGTGAACTTGTCGACCTTCTCCACGCCGTTTGCGTCGAGGATGCCGGAGAACTTACCGAGCGACTGCGACTTGTTGGCGGGGTTCAGGTGGCTCTTGAACGTCCAGACGACGTCATCTGCAGTGAGTGCAGAACCGTCGTGGAACGTGATGCCCTGACGAATCTTGAACGTCCACACCTTGCCGCCTGCGGAACCCTTCCAGCTCTGAGCAACGCGGGGAGCGAGCTCGCCCTTGTTGTCCGAGAAGGACATGTATTCGCCGACGCAGCAGAGGATCTGGAGCGAACCAGCATCTGCCGTGGTGAACGGAGCGGGTGCAGCGGCGATCTTGCCACCTGCAACGCGCAAGGTCTTCGTCGCTGCGCTGGCCGTGCCTGCACCCACGACGCCGGCAACCGGAAGTGCAACTGCTGCACCGGCTGCTGCCGCGCCCTGAATGAAGTGACGACGCGACACGCTGGTCGACGCGACCTCTGTGGACATGGTTTCAATTACTGACATGTATCCCCCTAGGTAGGTACTACGTAGACCACATACCCTAGTCATCCACAGCCCCGTTGTGTCAATGGGGTGGGCACATGTCCGACCCGAGAAACCCGAAAAGTATGGGCTTTCGGGCTCGCCCGAGGGTGGGATCATCTGCCTCGAGCCTCCGGGGTGGCCACGGCCGGCCGAACTCATCACGGTTCGGGCATAGGGGAAATGCCCTGAATTCATACCATTATTAGTACGGTAGAAATCTGTGGTACAGCCCGATCGCACACTCTTGCCGATGTGGTGCGTAGGGCAGTGGTGCAGTTGGTGACGCCGAGCGAGACTCCCGTACATGGGATCGTGGTCGCCGATGCGAGCGATTGCGTCTCGGTCTTCGGGTCCCACTTGCTGCACAGCGCGCTCGACGCTGCGGGGTTGGCGCGACACTGGACCGTTGCGTCAGCAGTGCCACCGCATCGACTTCGCTCGCAAGACGTGTCGATCCTGCCGACGCACGTTCGCAAGATCGTGCCGCGTGTCGCGGTGGCCGACCCCGATCGCCTCGCCACGGCCGACCTGGTCGTCGGTTTCACTGAACTGCGCTGGCCGGTCGTCGACCATGTTCGAGCGCTCCACTGTCCTGCACCTGCGCTCGCACTTCCCGAGTTCATCGATGACGGCGAAGCGTTGATGCACAAGCCACTCAGTTTCGCCGCACTCTCCGACGCGGCGATGCGACACGCGCTTGCGCGACCCGCAGCGAGTTCAACTCAGTCCGATGCACACGTCAGCGACGACGACTTCTGGACGAACCTTGCTGATGTGTGTGCGCGATTCGCTGCGTTGTTGCAGCGCGTGAACGACTAGTTCTTCAGGAAGTCGGACGGCTTCACGCCGAGTGCGACACCGAGACGAACCAGGGTGTCGAGCGCGGGTGAGAAGTGTCCATTTTCGATTCGATTGATCGTCTTGCGATCGATTCCCGCGACCTCGGCGAGCGCAGCTTGGCTCAGGTCTGCGTTGGTGCGCAGTTCGTAGAGTCGATTGGCGAGAACCTTTCGCATCGATGACACGTCGCGCTTGAGTGCGGTTTCGGGAAGTTTCTTGGTCGCGGTTTTCGTCATGCGCACACCTTAGGGCAACTATCGGACAACTGTCCGACTTTTCGATGGACGGCTCATACCTGTCTCGTAGGCTTGCAGTATGCGTATCGGGGTGCTCACGGGAGGTGGTGACTGCCCAGGTCTGAACGCCGTCATTCGCGCAATCGTGCGCAAGGCCGAAGCTCAGCACGGCGACGAGGTGGTTGGCTTCTACGACGCGTGGGATGGCGTCATGGAGGGACGCAGTGTCCGGCTGGATACGGCCCAGGTACGGGGAATTCTCCCGAAGGGCGGAACCATCCTTGGCACCCGTCGCGGTGGTCCGTTTGATTCGGCGGATGGCGTCGATCGCGTCAAGGCGACGCTTGCAGCCGAGCGTCTGGACGCACTCGTCGTCATCGGGGGCAACGGTTCACTCACGGTCGCGTCGATGCTTGCCGACGATCACGGACTCCCGGTCGTCGGCGTGCCCAAGACGATCGACAATGACGTCGTCGGTACCGACACGACGTTCGGTTTCCAGACCGCGGTGCAGATCGCCACGGATGCGATCGATCGATTGCACACGACCGCGGAGAGCCACGACCGGGTGATGGTCGTCGAAGTCATGGGTCGCGACACCGGGTGGATTGCGATGCAGGCGGGAATCGCCGGTGGCGCAACGGCAATCGTCGTGCCCGAGGTTCCCTTCGACATCGACGAACTTGCCGCGATCGTGACGCGACGACACGCGCGCGGTCGCTATGCCTCGATCGTCGTCGTCGCCGAGGGTGCCCGCCCGAAGCCCGGCACGCTCGAATTGCCTGCTCGCTCGAATGATCGATACGGCAACGAGACCCTCGGAGATCTCTCCCATCTGATCGGTGCTGAACTCTCCAAGCGCACGGGATATGAATCGCGTGTCGTGCAGCTCGGACACGTCCAACGTGGTGGCACGCCAACCAGTTACGACCGGGTGCTCTCCACGCGATTCGGGCTGGCTGCGGTCGATCTCGTCCACGAACGTGCGTGGGGAAAGATGGCCGTGTTGCGTTGCGGGCAGATCGCCTCGGAGTCGATGAGCGTCACCCGCGGCAAGACGAGGTTCATCGACCTCGAGATGTTCGACGACGTGGCGAAGAGCTTCTTCGGCTGATCAGTTCGGCGGACCGAACTGACGGTCGCCAGCGTCCCCGAGTCCGGGAACGATGAACGCGTTTTCGTTCAACCGCTCGTCGACGGATGCGGTGACGATGTGCAGGTTCATGTCGCTCTTGTCGAGGAAGGCGATGCCCTCCGGTGCAGCGAGCACGCAGGCGATCGTGATCGGTTGCTGGGCGCCACGTTGGGCGAGAATGCGACAACCGTGTTCGAGCGATCCACCCGTGGCGAGCATCGGGTCGAGCACGAGACAGTGGCGGCCGTTCAGATGTGTCGGCAACTTGGCGACGTATTCGCTCGGCTCATGAGTGTGTTCGTCACGCTGCACGCCGACGACGGCGATGTCGGCATCGGGGAGGAGCTCCATCGCAGCGGGAAGCATTCCGAGACCCGCGCGCAAAATCGGCACGAGCACCGGTCGTCGGGCGATGCGCACACCATCGGTTTCGGCAAGTGGTGTCGTCACGCGGATCTTTTCCGTCGGCACGCTGCGTGTCGCTTCGGCGATGACGACGAGCGACAGCCTGCGCATCTCGGCGCGGAACATCTGGTTGGACGTGTTCTGATCGCGCAGGTTGGTGAGCGCCTCGGCGGCCACGGGATGATCGACGACGGTGACGGTGACGGGCATGTGCTCCATCTTTGCTGATCGGTAGTGTGGCGACCAATGTCCGCAGACTTTCGGATTCGCTTGGCTCACAGTCCTGCCGACGCGGCGGTGATCTCGGCGGTGTTCGACGAGGTCTGGAGCGTGAAGGCAATGGTCTCCCCGGAAATCATCGTGGCCAGCCTGCACAACGGGGGGTATGGGGCGATCGTGGAATCCGCCGGAACGCCCATCGGGGCCGCCTTCGCACTCGTCGGTGTGCCACTTGAGGGCGAGACCGGACCCAACCTGCACTCACATGCCGCCGGTGTCGTTGCCCATCGGGCTGGTCATGGAATCGGCGAGGCCATCAAGGTGCACCAATGGAGGTGGGCCAAGGACAACGGGTTCGCCACGGTGACATGGACGTTCGATCCTCTCGTGCGGCGCAATGCATGGTTCAACATCGTCAAGCTCGGCGTCCGAGTGCTCGGCTATCACACCAACTTCTATGGCGAACTCGACGACGGCATCAACGCAGGGGAGCAAAGCGATCGAGTGCTCGTGCGCTGGGATGTCGCAGGGCGGGGTGAGCCGCAACGCGCATCGTTCGTCGAATCGGGGCCGGGCGACCTCGTGATTTCCACGCCTCCCGACATCGAGTCATTGCGCATGCGCGATCGCGAGGAGTCCGCACGTTGGCGCGACGTCCAGCGCGCGGCATTTCTCGACGCCCAGTCGCGCGGGGCGGTCGTGGTCGGGTTGAATGAAGAGTACGACTACGTGTTGCGCCCCACGCACACGACACCCGGGACGCCGACATGACCATTCGCAGCATCGAGATCCGCCGCGCACACATCGCCCTCGTTGCGCCGTTCCAGACGTCCTTCGGTGTCGAGACCGATCGTCATCTGTTGTACGTGCGCGTCGTCGGCGACGGCGCCGAGGGTTGGGGCGAGTGCGTGGCGATGACCGATCCCTTGTATTCCTCCGAATACGTCGACGGTTGCGAAGAGGTGCTGCGTCGCTATCTCGTTCCCTGTGTGAAGCCCAACTCGTCGTTGGAGTCGGTGCTCGAATCAATGGCTTCTTTCCGTGGGAACTACATGGCAAAGGCCGCGCTCGAAGCGGCACTGCTCGATTACTTCACGCGACTCGAGGGAATCTCGCTCGCGTCGTATCTCGGTGCAACCCAGACCCGTGTCGCATCCGGTGTCTCGGTCGGCATCCAGCCATCGATCGACTCGCTCCTCGAGGTCGTGGGACGATACGTGGCCGATGGCTACGTGCGCATCAAGCTGAAGATCGAACCCGGCCGCGACATCGAACCCGTGCGTGCGGTGCGCAAGGCGTTCGGGGATGCAATGCTGCTGCAGGTCGATGCGAATGCTGCGTACCGCGTCGAGGACGCCGAGCATCTCGCGCGACTGGACGAATTCAATTTGTTGCTCATCGAACAGCCACTTCCCGAAGAAGATCTCGTTGGCAACGTCGAACTCGCCAAGCGCGTCCGCACACCGATCTGTCTGGATGAGTCGATCACGACGATCGAGGTCGCCCGCGGCGCACTCGACATCGGTGCATGTTCGATCATCAACATCAAGCCCGGACGCGTCGGGGGATACCTCGAGGCAAAGAAGATCCACGACCTGTGTCTCGCGCGTGGCGTTCCGGTGTGGTGCGGGGGGATGTTGGAGACGGGGATCGGTCGGGCGGCAAATCTTGCGCTTGCAGCGTTGCCCGGGTTCACCCTTCCCGGCGACACCTCCGCGTCGAAGCGTTACTTCGCGACGGATGTGACCACGCCGTTCGAGTTGCGCGATGGCTACATCGACGTGCCGACCGGTCCCGGCATCGGCGTGACACCGATTCCCTCGATTCTCGAGGCGATGACGTCGCGGGTCGACACGATCGCGGTTGACTGAACGCCGATGTCGCACGACAAGATGCCCGAGTCGTGGATCGACTACCTGAACCGCCTCGACGTCGAGCGCCTCGAACTCACCAACGACGAGATCCTCGACGCGGTCGAGCGAGGGCTGAGGCTCCAGGGCCAGGGTGAATCGGTCATCGAACCTCGCGTGCATCTCGAACCGGGCGTCTCGAATGGCCACTTCAACGTGCTCCGCGGCTCCTTGGGTGGCGACATCGACATCGCGGGAGTGAAGGTCGTCGGCGACTTCGTCGACAACTACAAGGTCGGGCTCCCGAGTGAACTTGCACTCCTCAACTTGATGGACCGACGAACGGGTCAACCTCGGGCGGTCATCGATGCGTCGTATCTCACCGACATGCGCACCGGTGCGGTGACGGCACTCGGGGCAAAGCACCTCGCGCGCAAAGGCTCCAAGGTGCTCGGACACGTCGGTGCTCGCGGTACTGCGTATTGGAACGTGCGTCTTCTCGATCACCTGTTCGACTTCGATGAGATCCGAGTGCACTCGCTGCGTCCCGAAAGCCGCGAGGCGTTCGCCCGCACGCTGTCCGAGGATCTCGGCAAGCCCGTCGTCGCAACGACCGACTGGGAGTCCTGTGTGCGCGGAGCGGACATCGTCGTCGAGGCGTCACGCCTCGAGCGACCCGAGGTGATGTTGCGCACCGAATGGATCGCGCCCGGTGCATTCGTCGTGCCGTACGGGACGATGAGTGCCGTCGACATCGACGTGTTGTCGATCATGGACAAGGTCGTCGTCGACGATTGGGGGCAGTGCAGGGATGGCAAGTTCGGATCCTTGCGCGCGCACGTCGAGCAGGGCTTGTTGAGCGAGTCGAACGTGCATGCGGAGTTGTGTCAGGTCGTGACCGGAGAGCGGACCGGTCGTGAAAGCGATGATGAGACGACACTGCTGTGGCATCGCGGGTTGTCCCTTTCGGACATCGCACTCGGTCATGCGATGTTGCAGAAGGCGGCGAAGCTCGGGATCGGGCAGAAGTTGCGGTATTCGTGAAGATCATCGCGGGTGATCGCGAACTCACGCTCGAGGAGATGGTCGCTCTCGCTCGCCGCGACACGACACTCGAGGTCTCGAAGGCTGCCTGGGCCCGAATCACGGATTCGCGCGCGATTGCCGACGAAGAGCTCGAGCGCGGCGCGATCGTCTATGGACTCACGGTCGGTCTCGGAGGGAAGGTGTCGATGCCGATCGAGCGCGACTCCGTTCCTGAATTCGAGAAGTCGGTGATCAGCGCGCGCATCATCGGAATCGGGGAACCGCTCGACGAAGCCGTCTGTCGTCGAGCACTCGGCCTTCGCATCGTGAACATCTGCCACGGGCGCTCGGCGGTTTCTCCACACGTCGTCGAGCAGTTGCTGGCGATGTACAACGCAGGAGTGACACCGATCGTTGCGTCCCTCGGATCGATCGGCTCGAGTGATCTCGGGCAGTGTTCCCAGTTGTGCGCGACGGTGACGGGGGTCGGTCAGGTGTGGGTCGACGGAAAGCAGATGTCTGCAGTCGACGGACTGGCTTCGATCGGAAGGAAACCAGCTGATCTCGGCCCGAAGGACGCACTTGGTTTGTTCAATTCCGGTGCGGTCACGCAGTCGATCGCCGTGGACTATCTCGCGACCTTACGAGTCGTTCTCGATGCAGCAACGGTTGCAGCAGTTGCCTCCTGTGAGGCCTACGGAGTGAATCCCTCGCCCTTCACACGCGAGGTCACCGTGACGAAGGCGGTTCCGGGTGGGGAGAAGGCGAGCGACGCGATCATGTCGCTCCTCGAAGGGTCCTGGACGCTCGAGCAGGGTGCGATACCGCAGGCGCAACACGCGATCAGTTTCCGCACGCTCGTGCCCCTGATCGCCGTCGTCGAAGAGTGTGTCGAGCGATTTTCGGACCTCATCGAACGTGAGGTGAACTCGAGCACCGACAGCCCAGTGGTGTTGCACGACTCGCGAACCGTTCGCTCATCGGTGAACTTCCAGCCACTTGCAGCCGCCGTCGCCGGTGACGCACTGGCGATCGCCCTGACGCACTGGTCGAATGCATCGGCGAATCGCACGATCAAGATGGCCAATCACTCGATTCCCGACGTCCCCCGATTCCTCGCACCGGACGAAGGTCAGTCCGTCGGATTCAACGCGCTCATGAAGTCGACCGTCGCGATGGCCACCCGTGTTCGCTTCGAGGCGAATCCCGGCAGCGTGGATTTCTTCGCCGTGTCGGACGGCACCGAGGACGTCGCGTCACAGTTGCCACTGGTGGTGGAAAAACTCGGCCGCCAGGTCGAGTCCTTGCGTCGACTGGTCGCACTCGAAGCCTTCACCGCGCACCAACTCGTGTCCTTGCGTCAGCCCAGACGATGGGGGCGTGCGGCGACGCGCGTGCTCGACGTGTGTGGTCGACACGTTCCGGTGATCGAACACGACCAACCCCTCGGTGGATTCGTGGATGCGCTCACGGAGTGCATCGCGCGCGGCGAATTGCACTGACAACTTGTCGGGGAGGGGGGACTTGAACCCCCGGCCTCCTGGTCCCAAACCAGGCACGCTACCAACTGCGCCACTCCCCGGGCCTCGTCACTCTACCGAACAAACACCTCGGTCATCGTGCGAGTGAACGAACGACATCGAGTAGTCGCGTGACGTCGTCGTGTGAGACGTAGCGCGTCACTCCTGCGCGCACCACGCCGCCTGATTCGCTCAGTCCCATGTGTCTCACTGCTTCGACCGCATAGGAGTGTCCGGACCACACGGCGATCTTGTTGCGTGCGAGTTCTTCTGCCACCGCATCGGGGTGATGGCCACGAATCGTGAAGGCGACGGTCGGCACGCGACCCTCCATCGACTGACGACCCCACACGCGAACGCCGTCGATGGCGAGCAGTCCCTCGAGCAGTGGTGCGAACACGTCGTTCTCTGCAGCCATCACCTTGTGCATGTCTTCTTCGAGGAGAAAGCGGGCGGCTGCCTCGACGGCGGCGATGCCCTCGAAATTCGGCGTGCCGGTCTCGAACCGTCGTGGGCCGACGTCTTCGGCCGGTCGCACCTTGGCAACAGGCAGTGAGTTGAGGAGATCGGGTTGGATGCACAGCACGCCGGAGTGCGGGCCATACCACTTATATGGAGACGTCGCGAGGACGTCGCAGCCGAGCGCGGTGACGTCGACCGGGCGATGGACCGCGAGGTGCACCGCATCGACGAACACACGTGCACCGACGGCGTGAGCTGCGGTGATGATCGGTGCGAGGTGTGGTGCGGTGCCGATGAGATTGGAGGCTCCCGTGATCGCCACCCACTTCGTATTCGGCGTGATGAGTTCGATCACGCGTGCGGGATCGAGGATGCCGCTGTCGACGTCGAAGGGTGCAAGCACGTGCTCGGCGCCGGAGGTTTCGCACGCGACTCGCCACGGCGAGACGTTGGCGTCGTGGTCGAGCATCGTGCCGACGACACGGTCGTTCGGCGTGAGCGTGCGGGCGACCGCGCGCGTGAAGGCGAACGTCATCGTCGTCATGTTCGCGCCGAGACAGATGCCGTTCGGATCTGCATTGAGCAACTGACCGACGACGTCACGAGTGCGGGTGAGGAGTGCATCGCACTCTTGGGCCGCGGCGAAGGATCCCCCCGTGTTGGCGTTGTGTCCGCTTGCGGCCCACTCGCTCATCGCGCGGATCGCGACGTCGACCATTTGGGTTCCGGCTGGTCCGTCGAATCGGGCCCAGCCGTTGGCGAGACCCGGGAAGCGGGACGCGATCGAGGTCACGTGATCAGGCGGAAGCGCGCTTGGCGGCGCGGGCAAGACGCTTGGCGGCACGACCGATCGGCTCGAGGTGACGATGGTCGAGGTCGCCCTTTTCGATGCCGTTGGTGAAGCGCACGCGATAGCGCAGCCAGTTGAAACCGTTGGCCAGGATGACCTTGCCCTCGGAGCCAACGGGGATCCCGTCGATCTCGGCGATGGTGCGCACCTTGTCCCCGGTCTTCAAGTTGATCTGCCCCTCGTGCGGAGTGGCAAGAGCGTGCGGTTTCCACGAGGCTGTCACGAAAGCCAAGGGTACACTTTTCGCCCTGTGAAGAGCACCATTGAGACCCTCGAGGGCAACAAGGTCAAGCTGACCATCGAAATCGACGAAGTCGAATTCGACCGCAACATTGACGACGCATTCCGCAAGATCGCCAAGGAGATCCGCGTGCCGGGTTTCCGTCAGGGCAAGGCGCCGCGCAAGGTGCTCGAGGCCCAGATCGGTCGCGATGCCGCACGCGGTCAGGCGATCCAGGATGCGATCCCGCAGTACCTCACACTCGCGGTGCGCGAACACGACGTGGATCTGATCGCGACACCCGCGATCGACATCACCAAGGGCGAAAAGGAAGGCGCCGTCGCCTTCGATGCGACGTGCGAGATCCGTCCGGAGATCACCGTTGCTGGTTACGACTCCTTGCGGGTCGAACTGCCGTCACTCGTCGTCGAGGAGAGCGAAGTCGACGAGGCGCTCGAGACCGAGCGACGTCGTCACGGTTCGTTGCGTGACGTCGAGCGTGCAGTGCAGAAGGGTGACACCGTGTCGGTGGATCTCGCGGGCACCCGCGACGGAAATCCTGTTCCGGGTCTCAACGTCACCGACTGGTCGTACGAGGTCGGCAAGGGATGGGTGTCGCCGAAGTTCGACGATCAACTCATCGGTGCGTCGATTGGTGCGACCATCGAGTTCTCCGATGCGCCGAACGGAACCGAAGAGGTTTCCGACTTCGTCGTCACGGTGAAGAAGGTCCAAGAGATGGTGCTCGAGGATCTCACCGACGAATGGGTGAAGTCGACGACGGGCGAGTACGAAACGGTTGACGCATGGCGTGCTTCGTTGCGCGAGCGGATCGAGACGATGAAGCTCGGCCAGAGTCGCTCGGTGTTCGTCGAGCGCACGACTGGTGCACTCGCTGAACTGGTCACGATCGATGCGCCGGACGCAATGGTGCAAAGTGACCTGCAGGGTCGGGTGCGCGCGACGATGGAACAGTTCCAGGCACAGGGAATTTCCTTCGATCAGTGGTTGTCGGTGACCGGTCAGTCGGCCGAGGCATTCGTCGAGATGATGCGTGGTGAATCCACGAAGGCGGTGAAGGTCGACCTTGCACTGCGCGCGGTGGCCACCGCACGCAACATCGTCGTCGAAGATGCCGACATCGACAAGGAGATCGATCGCATCGCGATGCAGGTCAATCGCAAGGCTGCCGAAGTGCGCAAGGCGTACGAGAAGCAGGACATGATGGTCGACCTGGTTGCCCAGATTCGCAAGTCGAAGGCCGTCGACTGGCTCCTTCGCAATTCCACCCTCGTCGATGAGAAGGGGAACGCAATCGCTGCGGACACCTTGTTTGGCGAGAGTGACGCTGATTCCGCCCAATAGCGCACACCCCCAACTACTATTTGGGGTTGACGGCAACCCCGAGGAGATGGCGCCATGCAGGATCGAAACGTGATGCGGAACTACTACGTTCCGAACGTCACCGAACAGACCAGTAGGGGCGAGCGCGTCTATGACCTCTACAGCCGCCTGCTCAAGGAAAACATCATCTTCCTCGGCACCCCGATCGACGACACCATCGCCAACTTGATCTGTGCTCAGCTCATCCACCTGGAGAGCGAGAACCCGGACAAGGACATCAACATCTACATCAACAGCCCTGGTGGCGACATCACCGCGCTGTTCGCGATCTACGACACGATGCAGTTCATCAAGAACGACATCGCCACGATCTGCCTCGGCCAGGCCGCTTCCGCCGCCGCAGTGCTGCTCGCCGCGGGCACCAAGGGTAAGCGCCTTGCGCTTCCGCACTCTCGCGTCTTGCTGCACCAGCCGTATGGTCAGGTCGGCTACGCACAGGTGACCGACCTCGAGATCGCTGCGCGAGAGATCCTGCGCATGCGCGAACTGCTCGAGCAGATCCTCGCTCGTCACACCGGCCAGCCGATCGAGCGCATCCATGCGGACACCGACCGCGACTTCGTGATGGAAGCCGACGCTGCGCTCGCGTACGGCGTGATCGATGAGATCATCACCGAACGAAGCCTTGCCGATCGATCCGGTCCGATTCGCTGAGGAATCGCTGACACATGGCAAAGTTTGGTGACACCGCCGAATTGGTGAAGTGTTCGTTCTGCGGCAAGTCGCAGAAGCAAGTCAAGAAGCTCATCGCAGGGCCGAGCGTCTACATCTGCGACGAGTGCATCGACCTGTGCAACGAGATCATCGACGAGGAGTTCGTCAAGAACGTCGACTCCGGTGTCGCTGAACTACCGATCCCGCGTGACATTCGAACCTTCCTCGACGAATACGTGGTCGGCCAGGAGCAGGCGAAGAAGGTGCTCGCCGTTGCGGTGTTCAACCACTATCGCCGCATCAAGCACAAGGCCTCCGGCGCACAGCGTCGCGACGAGGTCGAGCTGCAGAAGAGCAACATCTTGCTCCTCGGTCCGACGGGATGTGGCAAGACCCACATGGCCCAGACGCTCGCACGCATGTTGAACGTGCCGTTCGCGATCGCCGATGCGACCGCCCTCACCGAAGCTGGCTACGTCGGCGAGGACGTCGAGAACATCCTGCTCAAGTTGTTGCAGGCCGCCGACTTCGACGTGAAGCGCGCCGAGACCGGAATCATCTACATCGACGAAATCGACAAGGTGGCGCGCAAGAGCGAGAACCCCTCGATCACCCGTGATGTCTCCGGCGAAGGCGTGCAGCAAGCGTTGCTCAAGATCCTCGAAGGCACGGTGGCCTCGGTGCCGCCGCAGGGTGGACGCAAGCACCCGCACCAAGAGTTCATCCAGATCGACACCACCAACGTGTTGTTCATCGTGGGTGGGGCATTTGCCGGTCTCGACCAGATCATCGAGTCGCGAATCGGTCACAAGGGCGTCGGATTCCATGCCACGGTTCGTTCGAAGGCGGAAAAGGACCCGGGTGAACTGTTCGCCCAGGTGCTGCCCGAAGATCTCATGAAGTTCGGCATGATTCCCGAATTCATCGGCCGTCTGCCGATGATCGGTGCGGTGCACGCGCTCGACCAGCAGGCGCTCATTCAGATCCTCACCGAACCGAAGAACGCGCTCGTCAAGCAGTATCAGAAGTTCTTCGAGTTCGAAGACATCGAACTCGAGATCACCCCGGCCGGACTCGTGGCGATCGCCGACCAAGCCCTTGCCCGCGGAACCGGTGCTCGTGGGTTGAGGGCAATCCTCGAAGAGGTGTTGCTCAACACGATGTACGACCTGCCGGGTCGCACCGATATCGCTCGCGTCATCGTCGATGCCGACGCCGTGACGGAAAAGACGATGCCGACGTTGATTCCGCGCACCGCCAAAGTCGCGCGCCAGCGTCGCGCGGCATCCTGATCCCTAACCTCTAGGTCATGCGGTTCGACGAAGCGCTCGTCTACCTCGACGAACACGCGAGTTACGAAAAGACCGGTCGAGTAGAGGAACCCTCACTCAACAACATCGCGCGGTTGATGGACGTGATGGGCGATCCGCAACTCACTTACCCGGTGATCCACGTGACGGGCACGAATGGCAAGGGCTCGACGACGCAGATCATCACGAAGCTGTTGATGGCCCATGGTTTGCAGGTCGGCACCTACACGAGTCCGCACCTGGAGCACTTGACCGAGCGGATCTCGCGCAACGGTGTGCCGATCCCGGAGCAGGACTTCGCCAACTGCGTCGCGGCTGTAGCCGACGTGGAAGCGATATCGGGTGTCCGCCCGACGTACTTCGAGATCATGACGGCGAGCGCGTTCCGTTACTTCGCCGACGAGGCCGTCGACGTGGCGGTGATCGAGGTGGGCATGCTCGGTCGATGGGACGCAACCAACGTGGTGCAGTCGCACGTTGCGGTGATCACCAACATCGACCTCGACCACACGGAATTCGCCGGTCCGACGCTCGCGGACATCGCCCGTGAAAAGGTTGGCATCTCCAAACCGTCGAGCACGCTCGTCGTTGGAGACGTGAACGACGACTTGAACCCGATCTGGGCCGGTGCGCCATCGCGCGGTCTCGTGAGGCGGATCGAACACTTTGAGTGCATCGGCAACGAACTCGCCGTGGGTGGACGACTGCTCGACGTATCGACGCCGCGCGGGGTGTACCGCGACGTCATGGTTCCGCTCCATGGTCGTCATCAGGGGGACAATGCCTCGATCGCCATCGTCGCGATCGAGGAGTTCTTCGATGCGCCGATCAACGAGGATGTGTTGCGTGAGGGGATGGCGTCCGTCGAGATGCCAGGACGATTCGAAGTTCTCGGACACCATCCGCTCGTCATCATCGACGGTGCGCACAATCCGGCAGGCGCCGACGTCTGCTCAGCGGTCTTCTTCGACGACTTCAGCCCGGTCGGTCGACGAATCCTCGTCGTCGGCACGCTGAAGGGGAGGGATCCCGAGTTGACACTCGGAGCGTTGCGCGTGGACGACTTCGATGTCGTCGTCACGTGTACGGCGCCGTCGCCCCGCGGTCTCGAATCCGCTGTCCTTGCCGCCACCGCGCGATCGATGGGGTGCGACGAGGTGCTCGAATGCACAAGCGTCGAGGATGCGTGTGCACGGGCACTGTCGATTGCGAGCGAAGATGATGCAGTGCTGGTCGCCGGTTCTTTGTACGTCGTGGGTAGTGCCCGGACGACCCTGCGCCGTAGCCTGTAGCGCGTGAGCAACAGAACCCTCGTCCTCCTCAAGCCAGATGCAGTCGAGCGCCAGTTGGTTGGTGCGATCCTGTCCCGATTCGAACAGAAGGGCCTCCGACTCGTCGCGATGGAGTTGCGCAAACTCGATGCCGCGACGCTCGAGCGTCACTACGAAGAGCACAAGGGCAAGGGCTTCTATGCCGAGCTCGTCGCGTTCATGTCGCGAAGCCCAGTGGTCGCACTCGTCGTCGAAGGACCGGAAGACACGTGGGAGATCGTGCGCGGAATGATGGGCACCACCAATCCTCGTTCGGCAGCACCCGGCACGATTCGTGGCGACTACGGCACGATCTTCACCGAGAACCTCGTGCACGGTTCCGACTCTGCGGCCTCCGCGGCGCGTGAGATCGGCATTTTCTTTCCCAATCTGTAGGAAGTGAGCGTCGCTCACGCACAGGTGACGCTAGGTAGGATTTAGGCATTCATCGCCCGTCCCGGGTGCCGTTGCACTGAGGAGCTCGACAGATATGCCAGGTGGGAGTGCGTTATCGCTCGGTCGTGACATCGCGATCGACCTCGGCACCGCCAACACCCTCGTCTATGTGAAGGGGGAGGGCATCGTGCTGAACGAGCCCTCGATGGCAGCCGTCGACAATCGGACTGGTCAGCTGGTCGCCGTCGGCGCCGAGGCCAAGCGCATGTGGGGCCGGGCGCCCCAGAACATCCGCCTCGTGCGGCCGATGAAGGACGGGGTGATCGCCGACTTCGACGTGTGCGAACAAATGCTTCGATTCTTCATCCAGCGCGTGCACACGAGCCGCTGGAGCAAGCCACGCATGATCGTGTGTGTGCCGTCCGAGGTGACCGGGGTCGAGCGGCGCGCGGTGCAGGACGCAGCCGAATTCGCCGGTGCTCGTCGCCCGGTGTACATCATCGAAGAGCCGATGGCGGCCGCGATCGGTGCGGGACTTCCGGTCCACCTACCGAGCGCGAACCTGATCGTGGACATCGGTGGCGGAACGACCGAAGTTGCCGTCATCTCGATGGGCGGCATCGTGACCGCGCATTCCGCACGCGTCGCAGGCGACGACTTGAACGAGGCGATCGTCGAGTTGTTCCACAAGGAGTTCGCACTCGACATCGGTGAGAACACCGCCGAGTCGGTGAAGATCCAGATCGGTTCTGCGTGGCCGCTCGCCGAGGAATTGTCGGCCGACGTCGGCGGACGTGATGCGGCCACAGGATTGCCGCGCACGCAGCTCGTCACGAGTGAAGAGGTGCGAGAGGCCCTCGACGGTCCGGTCACGATGATCGTGGACGCGATCAAGACCACGCTCGAGCGCACTCCTCCCGAACTCGCCGCCGACATCATCGGCCATGGTCTCGTCCTGTCGGGCGGTGGCGCGCTGCTCACGGGGCTTGCGGAACGAGTCACCAACGAGACGGGAATCCACGCCTATCTCGCCCCCGAGCCGCTCGAGTCGGTGGTCCTCGGTTGTGGGCTCACCCTCGACAACATCGACGCAATGAAGGGTCTGACGGCTCAGACCTCCTTCGAGTAGGACGCGAAGATCACACTGTGACCGCGATGTCTGCACAGCGCAGGAGAGCGATCGCGCTGCTCGCCCTGACCTCGATCATCCTCGTCACTCTCGACCTCCAACAGTCGGGTTCGACGTCACTCGTACGTTCGATTTTCGGCACGGTGTTCAGGCCCGTCGAGGGAGTGGCGCGCATCGTCACGCGTCCCGTCGGCAACGTGTGGAACGGCATCACGAAGTACGACGACGTCGTCGACGAAAACGACCTGTTGCGCGAAAAGATCGCCCAGCAGGAGGGCGCAGCGGTTGCGGCCGCCGCCTCCGTTCGACTCGCTCAGGAACTCCTTGCACTGAATGGATTGCCGACCCTCGCGGGTATCAACTCCGTGAGTGCGCAGGTGATCGGTGACGCGCCGTCCAACTATTCCCAGACCGTCGAGATCAATCAGGGCAGCGAAAGCGGAATCAAGGTCGGCATGCCGGTGCTCAACGCCGCCGGTCTCGTCGGCAAAGTCACGAAGGTGTTCTCCAATCGTGCGGTGGTGATGCTGGTGACCGACCCGGAGTATGCGCTGTCGGTGAAGGTGGTCAACACGCCCGAAGCACTCGACACGACGGCGGTGAATGACCCAGATGCAGCGACCGCGTCATCGTCTTCGACCACCACGACGACGTCCACGACCGTTGCACCAGGATCGAACATTCCGGGATTCACTCCCGGTTCGATCGTCACGCCGTCCACGAGTCCCGGCGTGAGCGTGTCCGTGTCGGTGCCATCGCTGACGATCCCGACGTCAGGAGCACTCGGTGTGCGCGAAACGGGAATCCTCGAGGGCCGAGGCCCGAGCCGCGTGCCGATCGTGCGATTCATCGATCCAGAGCAACGTTTCGGAACGGTGCTCAGCGGAACGCCGATCGTGACCGCTGGTGGTTCGCTCAGCCTTGCACCGCCGGACATCGTCGTCGGCAAGGTGTCGCGCGTGATCAGCCGACTCGGCACCGCTGGTCCGGTGCTCGAGATCGAGCTCGTCGCCGACCTGTCGAACCTGTCGTTCGTGCGCATCTTGTTGTACCAACCGATCACGGAGTCGACGACGCCATGATCGACCGCCTGGTGCCGATCATCACGAGTCGGTGGTTTCGTCTCGTCCTCGTCGGGTTGGTCGTGCTCGGATTGCAGACGACCTTGTTCTCCGACGTTCGACCGTTCGGTGTCGTCGCGCAATTGATGCTGCTCCTCGCCGTTGCCGCCGGCGTCACCTATGGGCTCGAGGTCGGTGCCGTTGCGGGTCTCGTGTTGGGGTTCATGTATGACTGCGTCCTCAACACGCCACTTGGTTTGTGTTCGCTCGTCTTTGGTGGGGCGGGAGCGGTTGCAGGGGCGTTGCCGTTCTTCATTCGCGAGCCGTCCTGGTGGCTGAAGATTGCCGGTGTGGCGTTGGCAACGTTGCTCGCCGAACTTGCCTTTCCATTCGCGTTGTCGATGGTTGGGATCGGTGGCTGGGTGCGGCCGAGAATGTTCGTCGTTGCCCTCGGGGTGACGCTCATCAATCTGGTGTTCGCCCCGTTGGCACTCATCGTCAGCCGGTGGACGCTCAAAGCGAATCTCGGTAACTGACGGCGATGGCTACACCTGCCTCTCGTTCCCGACTCGTCTCGCTCGGCATCGTCGCAGCGATCCTGATGTCGATCCTCGGCATCCGCATGTGGTTCCTGCAGTCGGTCAAGTTGGAGCTGAACGAGGACATCGTGTTGTCGGTGCGCACGCGCACCATTCGGCTCCTGCCCGAACGCGGTCGAATCTTCGACGCCAAGGGCCGCATCGTGGCCGACAACAAGCGCATCTTGACGGCGACGATCGATCGCCAGGTGATCAAGAAGGATTCGGATCGCGCAGAGCTCTTCGCGCGACTGAGCGGTCCATTGCAGATGACCGAAGAGGCCCTCGAGCGCCGGTACGACGACAAGCGATACGGGCTCCTCGAGGCATTGCCGTTGAAGGAAGACGTCTCCGAAGAGACCGCGCTGTATCTGAGCGAACGGGCCGAAGACTTTCCCGGGATCTACGTGCGCGAGGAGTGGAGACGGAACTATCCGTACGGCGCAATCGGCAGTCACGTGATCGGTTACATGGGCGCGATCCTCGAGTCGACGCTTGCGTACTACAAGTCCCTCGACTACGAGCCGAACGAGCGAGTTGGTGGCTACGGGGTGGAGCAGACCTACGAGACGATCCTGCGCGGAACACCTGGTTACGTGCGATACGAGGTGGACGCCCAGGGTCGACTGTTGCGCCAACTCGAACGCGTCGAACCGGTTCTCGGCAACGACATCCAGATGTCGATCGACATGCAACTCCAGCAGTTCACCGAACAGGCACTCGAGACGCAACTCGTCCTGCGGCGGCGAGTGGAGGCGGGATTCAATCGTCTCGAGGATGGCACGATCGATCCGGCCAACCCCGACCCCGTGTTCTACAAGGCGCCCGCGGGATCTGCTGTCGTGATGAACCACAACACGGGACAGATCGTGGCGATGGCGTCCTATCCGCGCTTCGACCTGCGCTGGTTCGCCGGTGGCGTGAGCAAGGACAAGTTCGCGCAGATCTTTCCGCAGACCGACGATCCCGACTTGTCGATCCTCGTGAATCGCGCGGTCTCGGGGCGATACAACCTCGGCTCATCCTTCAAGCCCTTCGTCGCGTATGCGGCGCTGAACTCGGGTCAACTCGTCGGCGGCGCGTCGTATCGCTATGACGACCGTGGCTCGTACAAGTTGGAGAGCATTCCCGACGACCGCTGTCAGCAGGGAGTCAAGTGTGTATTCCGAAACGCAATCTGTCGCGCGACCGGATCACCGTGTCGATATGGACTCGTCAACGTCGAGAGTGCACTTGCCGTGTCGTCGGATGCCTTCTTCTACAAGATCGGTGAGCAGATCCTGACGGAACGTGGGTATCAGCCGATCCTCGAGCAACAGGTCCGACTGTTCGGATTCGGATCGCCGACCAACGTCGACCTGCCGAACGAATATGCCGGCACGATTCCGAGCAAGGCGCTGAAGAAGCGAATGGCAGATCTCGGTGCGATCTCGGAGGAGTCGGGCCGTGCGTACTACGTCGGAGACCAGATTCTCTTCTCCATCGGTCAGGGTCTGTTGTCGGCATCTCCATTGCAGGTGGCGAATGCATACGGTGTGTTCGGCAACGGCGGAAAGCTCATGCAGCCCCACGTCGTGCAGTCGATCCTGTCGTCGGGAACTCCCGACCTGAAGCCCGGTATCGCCGACGTCGCCCAGGCGACGATCGTCGAGCGCTTCGACGACGAGGAGCCCGTGTCGACGGTCGACATGACGGGCGAGAAGCGTGACGCGGTCGTTCGCGGACTGCAACGAGTCATCACCGGTCCAGGTGTGAATTTCGATTTTTACCACAAGACCACGGGTGAGTTGCTCTTCAAGGGTTACCCGTACAACGTGTTGCCGATCGCAGGCAAGACCGGAACGGCGCAGGGTTTGAACAACCTGCCGTGGAACGACTCGTCGGCGTTCGGCGCGTTCAGCTTGAGCGCTGAACACCCGTATTCGGCCTTCGCATATCTCGAGAAGGCGGGATTCGGATCCCAAGGAGCTGCGCCGGTGATCAAGTGCGTCTATTTCGCACTATCGGGTCGATACAAGATGGATTCGGTCGAAGTGGCCGAGCCGTTGAACGTTTCGAGCTCGTTCGCGGCCCCGCCGGTCGGTTTGCGTAATCCCACGTGTCTCGCCGGTGGCAGATCGGATAGCAGGGACTGATGTCGTCCACATTCGAACGCTTCCGACCGATCAGTTCCCGTCGCAATCCGACGGTCACGGGGAGTTACTCCGACCCGATCCGCAACATCGACTGGGTCCTCATGGGCTCGGTCATCACCCTCGTCGTCATCGGTCTCTTCACCGTGTTTTCGGCGACGTACCGCCGTCTTGCCGAACAGGGATTCGACCCCTACGTCTATACGCAGCGTCAGGCCATCTTCATCGTTGCGGCGGGCGTGATCCTGGCGGGAATCATGTCGATCGGTCACGACTGGTTCAGGACCCAAAGTGGATTCTTCTTCGGTGGAGTCATCGTGCTCCTCGTCTTGGTGCTCGCGACCGGTGCCGTCACCGGAGGAGCGCGTCTTGCATTCGACCTCGGACCGATCTCGATCCAGCCTGCGGAGCTCGCCAAACCTGCAGTGCTGCTCGTCGTGGTCGGTTACTTGAGTGAGGCGACCACGGAGCGCATCGACTGGCACCACTTCGTGATGACGATCTACATCGTGATGGTGCCGATCGGCTTGATCCTTGCGCAGCCCGACCTCGGGTCTGCATCCGTCGTCGTTGCGGGTGTCGCCGGTGTGCTGTTCGTCGCGGGAGCGCGGCGTCGATACATGGCGCTGATCGCGTCGCTGTCGGCTGCGACCATCGCCGTCACGTTCGCACTCTTTCCGTACCAGCTTCGTCGATTCGACGCCTGGATCAATCAGAACTCCTACGACAAGGATCTCGAAAAGATCGTGTTGCAGGTTCGCTTCGCCAAGCGCGCGGTGTCGACGGGTGGGCTCTTCGGCAAGGGATATCTGGATGGTCCGTTGACGAATGGCAAGTACATCCCCGTGCAGTTCACCGACTTTCCCTTCTCGGCGATCGGGGAGCAGTTCGGGGCCCTCGGTGGAGTCGTCGTACTGGCCCTCTTCGGTGTCGTGCTGTGGCGGGTGTGGCGCATTGCCCAGATGGCTCGCGACCGCTTCGGCTACTTCCTCGTGACCGGGATCTTCACCATCCTCATGTGGCAGGTGTTCCAGAACATCGGCATGAGCATGGGCGTGACCCCGGTGAGTGGTCTGCCGCTGCCGTTCATTTCCTACGGTGGATCCCACCTCGTGTCCAGCGCGATCCTGGTCGGGCTGGCCCAAAGCGTCCACATGCGGCGCCTGCGCTAGGGCGAAAAAGGGTCCCGCAAAGCGTCCCCCACGCCGCCACCGGCGGGTAGCCTGAAGGTCACGGACGGGCAGTCGCCCTTCCAAAGGTCGATATCGCGACTGCGAACCGGCCGATGAGATTCCCCCGAGTCTGTCGGCGAGGTGCGCGAGCGCGACGGCTGCGAGCGCGGATTGATTCCCGCGCATGCCGCTGAAACACACGAAACGAGCAGGAAAATGAGTGAAGTCAACGCTGGGGCCTCTGGCCCTGAGCAGTCCGCAGGTGGCAATTCCCCCGCAAAGAAGCGTCGCCGTGGGCGTCGCGGTGGCAAGAACCGCAATCGCAACCGTCAGCCAGGTGCTGCCACGACGGCAGCCGTGACGATGGAACTGCCCGATCCGCCGCGTGAGGGCAAGATGGTCAGCCCACAGGCCGCCAGCGACGCACTCGTGCGCAAGCCACAGATCGGCGACACCCGTCCTGCACCCGTCATGGCACCCAAGCCTGAGGCCGCAAAGCCCGCCGCCGAGAAGTCCAAGAGCAAGTCTCGCCGCGGTGGTCGCCGTGGCGGCCGTAATCGTCGCCGCACCGGTGGCTCAGACGCCGTCGCTGGTTCCGATGCCGAATTGATCGAGCGTCGCAGGGGCAAGGAGCGCAACGGCAAGGCCGTTGGTCGCTACATGATGTGCGTCCAGGTGCGCGAGGAGTTCACGCAGGTGGCCATGCTCGAGGGGCGTTCCCTCATCGAGCATTACGTCTCGCGTCCAGCCGATGACGAAACGCAGATCCACGGCAACATCTACCTCGGTCGCGTGCAGAACGTGTTGCCGGGAATGGAAGCCGCCTTCGTCGACATCGGCACCCAGAAGAACGCCGTGCTGTATCGCGGTGACGTGCAGTTCGACAAGGACGACGTCGTCGAGCAGGGTCCGGACCCGCGCATCGAGCAGGTGCTCAAGTCGCGCCAGTTGATCCTCTGCCAAGTCACCAAGAATCCGATCGGTGCAAAGGGCGGACGCCTGACGCAGGAAGTGTCGTTGCCGGGTCGATTCGTGGTGTTGATTCCCGACTCGCGCACGTATGGCATCTCCAAGCGACTGCCCGAAGGGGAGCGTCGTCGTCTGCGCGGCATCCTCGATCGCATCAAGCCGGAAGAGCACGGCATCATCGTGCGCACCGCGGCGGAAAACGCGACGGAACACGAACTGACGACCGATCTCACCCGACTGCTCGAGCAGTGGGCGACGATCCGTGAAGCTGCGACGAAGGCGAATTCGCCGACGCTGCTGTATCGCGAGCCACCACTTGCCGTGCGCGTCATTCGTGAAGAGTTCTCGAGCGACTATCGCGGCATCATCATCGACGACCGTGCCCTGTACACCGAGGTCCGCGACTACATCCAGGCTTTCAACCCGGAGTTCGCCGACCGCGTGGAGTACTACGACCAGTCGACCGAAGGCCTCGCACTTTTCGAGCAGTACCGCGTGCACGAGCAGTTGCGCAAGGCGCTCGACAAGAAGGTCTGGTTGCCCTCGGGTGGATCGCTCATCATCGAGCACACCGAGGCACTCACCGTCATCGACGTGAACACCGGCAAGAACGTCGGCAAGTCCAACCTCGAAGAGACCGTGTTCCACAACAACCTCGAGGCCGCCGACGAGATTGCCCGCCAGTTGCGCCTGCGCGACATCGGCGGAATCATCGTCATCGACTTCATCGACATGGAGGTTCGTGAGAATCGCCGTCGAGTGCTCGAGGCGTTCAAGGACGCCCTTGCGCGCGACAAGACGCGCACCCAGGTGTTCGAGATCTCCGAGCTCGGCCTCGTGGAGATGACCCGCAAGCGCATCGGGGAGGGGTTGCTCACCAACTTCGCCGACCCGTGCGTGGTCTGCGAGGGCCGCGGGGTCACCCTCGATTTGTCGATGTTGGACTAGTTCGCAAGCGCCAGGGACTGGTTGGAGAGCCAGAATCGGCACGGATAGAGTAAAGGACCGCTATGTACGCAGTGATCGCAACCGGAGGCAAGCAAGAGAAGGTGACCAAGGGCCAACAGGTCCAGGTCGAACTCTTGGGCGCCGCAGATGGCTCCGAGGTGAAGTTCACCCCGGTGCTCGTCGTCGACGGCTCCACCGTGTTGTCGACCAAGTCGGAGTTGTCGAAGGCGACCGTGACCGCAAAGGTCATCGGCCAGGCCGCCGGCCCGAAGGTCGATGGATTCACCTACAAGCGCCGCACGAACCAGCGCCGTCGCTTCGGTCATCGCCAGAAGTACTCGCTCATCGAAATCACGTCAATCGCGAAAGGCTGAACCATGTCAAAGACCAAGGGTGGCGGCTCAACCAAGAACGGCCGCGATTCAAATGCACAGCGTCTCGGCGTGAAGGTGTTCGACGGCACGTCGATCACCGCGGGCACCATCTTGATCCGTCAGCGTGGCACCAAGGTTCACCCCGGCAAGAACGTCGGTCGTGGCAAGGACGACACCTTGTTCGCACTCGCTGCGGGCAACGTGAAGTTCGGTGAGCGTCGTGGCCGCAAGGTCGTCGACGTTCTTCCTTCCGCCTGACGTCGTCGTCTAGGTGACGTCGATCCCTTTCGGGAGTCGACTCTCGTCAAATCCGAGCAACACCTGACCCTGTCTACACGCGTACCGATCGGTCATTCCGCCGACGAATCCCACTGCATCATGGAATGCTTCGTCGCTGCGAACGGGTGCGATTCGGGTGTGAGACGGTGATCCACCGAGCATGAGCTCTGGATGTGATGCGTAGTGCTCGACGAGGGCACGCAACAGATCGATCACCGACTTTGCCTGCGCACGTGACGCATCCCGCATGTAGATGTTGTCGTAGTTGAACTGACGAAATGCGGCCAGCGCCTCGGCTTCGTTCGGCTGCATTCCGATGCGACCCGTCTCTTGGGTCGCGCGGATCATGCTCGTGATGAACGCACGCAATTGCGAGGACCGCGTCGTGCCGCACGTGCCGCGCACGAGGTCGGGGAGTGCATCGGGGGTGACGAGACCTGCCGCGACGGCGTCCTCGAAGTCGTGGCAGACGTATGCGATGCGATCCGCCCACGAGACGACTTCACCCTCCGGTGTCATCGGAGCGGGGCGCGACCACGAGTGATTGCGGATGCCATCGAGGGTCTCCACGCACAGGTTGAGCGGTGTGAGGGTGACGTCCGCGCCCCACGTCGCATGGTCGAATCCACCGGGAACATACGGCGAAAGTGCATCTTCGCTTGCGTGTCCACCTGGACCATGCCCACAGTCGTGACCGAGTGCGATCGCTTCGGTCAGCGCGACGTTGAGTCCGAGGGCGCGTGCGACGGAAGCCGCCACCTGGGCGACTTCGAGTGCGTGGGTGAGTCGTGTCCGCTGGTGGTCTTGGGGGAAGACGAAGACTTGTGTCTTGCCGGCGAGTCGGCGAAAGGCAGAGGCGTGCAGGATGCGGTCACGATCACGTTCGAAGCAGGTGCGATAGGCATCGGGCTCTTCTTCGATCGCTCGAGTTCCTGCGCCAAGTGCGGTGGTGGCGTGTGGAGCCAAGGTTTCGGCCTCGGCCTCCTCGCGCTCGGATCGCGTCCGCACGTCGGTCGTTCCGGTTCCGGCCCAGGAGTCTGCGTGTGCGAAGCGGATCGGGTGGTCGGTGCCGTCGAAGCCCTTCATCGTGGACGCCCATTGCGTGGTGCGTTCCGTTGAATGGTGCTCTGGCATACGACCACGATACGCACCCCGTATCTCACGGAAGGGTCAGCCGTAGCATGGAAACCCCCTATGAGTGCCTTCGTCGATGAAGCCCAGTTGAACGTTCGCGGTGGCGATGGCGGTGCTGGCTGCGTGAGTTTCCGTCGCGAGGGACCGGTTGCCTTCGGTGGACCGAACGGTGGTGACGGTGGTGACGGTGGGTCGATCTGGTTGGAGGCCGACCACAACGTGGCGTCGTTGCTCGCATTCCGCGACCATCCGCATCGTCGCGCAGGAGACGGCGTGCACGGGATGGGTAAGGACCTGCACGGGCGTCGGGGAGAGGACTTGGTCGTCAAGGTTCCCGAGGGGACCGTCGTGCGCGACATGTACACCGGTGAAGTGCTCGCAGATCTCGCAGGTCATGGTGCGCGCTTCCAGGCGGCACGTGGTGGTCAGGGTGGTCGTGGCAATGCCCGCTTCTTGTCCAACCGTCGTCGTGCGCCGAAGTTCGCCGAACAGGGCGAGCACGGCAAAGAACGTTGGCTCAAGCTCGAATTGAAGTTGATGGCCGACGTTGCACTCGTCGGTTTCCCGAACGCGGGCAAGTCGACGTTCATCAGTGTCGTCTCGGCCGCCAAGCCGAAGATCGCCAACTATCCGTTCACCACGCTCGAACCACACCTCGGTGTCGTACGGCTGGACGAGTCGACCGAGTTCGTCATCGCTGACATCCCCGGAATCATCGAGGGTGCGAGTGAAGGTCGTGGACTGGGCCACCAGTTCCTCCGTCACATCGAGCGTGCTCGCGTGCTGTGTCTGCTGATCGACCTTGCCCCGATGGACGGCATGGATCCGCACGAGCAAGAAAAGGTGTTGCTGCACGAACTCGGGCAGTATCGCCCCGACCTCCTCGAGCGTCCGCGACTCGTGCTCGGCACGAAGACCGATGCGGCAACTCCCGAGGCGATTGCGGCGTGGAATGGTGAGGCAATCTCGGCGGTCACCGGTGCTGGTGTGCGCAAGGCACTCGGTCGACTTGCGGTGCTCGTCGGCGAGGCACGTTCGGCGGAACCGCCGCGTCAGTCGGCGATCACCATTCGCCCGATTCCCGAGGGCACGACGATCGACAAGGTCGGCGAGTCGGAGTTCAGGTTGTCTGGCCGCGACGTGGAGCGTGCGGTCGCGCTCAGCGACGTCACCACACCCGACGCGCTCAACTACATCGACGAGCGCCTGAAGAACCTCGGCATTCCTCGTCTGCTCGCCCGCGCTGGTGCGACGGATGGCTGCGTCGTGCACATCGGCACCTTCAGCTTCGACTACGTTCCGGAGACCTGACCATGAGACTCGTCGTCAAAATTGGAACGTCATCGGTGACCGACGATCGGGGTGCGATTCGCCAGGACGCCATCGCCAACCTCTGTGACCAGGTCGCACAACTGCGTTCGGCCGGACACGATGTCCTCGTCGTCACGAGTGGTGCGGTCGCAGGTGGGGTCGCCGCACTCGGTATGACCGAGCGACCCTCCGACACGCTCACGCTGCAGGCGCTCGCCGCCGTCGGCCAGAGCCAGCTCATGAACGCCTACAACACGCACCTGTCCCGCCATGGTCTCGTCGGTGCACAGGTCTTGCTCGTGCCGAACGATTTCATCGACCGCACGCAGTATCTGCACGCCCGTCAGACGATGACCCGACTGATCGAGTTGGGGTGCGTGCCGATCATCAACGAAAACGACGCGATCGCCAGCGACGAGATTCGCTTCGGCGACAACGACCGCATTGCGGCGCTCGTCGCCCACAGCATGGGTGCAGACGTGCTCGTGTTGCTCACCGACATCGCCGGGCTCTACACGGCCGATCCGACGCATGACTCGAATGCGCAGTTCATCGATGAAGTGAGTGCAGACGACCCGCTTCTCTCGGTGCGTGCGGGCGAGTCGGGCACGAATCGGGGCAGCGGGGGAATGGCGTCCAAGCTTGCTGCCGCACGCATCGCCTCATGGTCGGGCGTGCGTGCGGTGATCGCCGATGCTCGCCGTTCAGGAGTCCTCGCGGACGCGGTCAATCGCGTGAAGGGCGCAGGGACGCAGTTCCTTCCGCGCAATCGCGAGCTCTCTGCGCGCAAGTTGTGGATTGCCTTTGCCGCGCACGTCTCTGGCACCGTGGTCGTCGACGATGGCGCTCGCACCGCGCTCACCAAGCGCAACACGTCGCTCTTGCATGCGGGTGTGATCGAGGTGCGGGGCGAGTTCGTTGCGGGTGACACCGTGGACGTCGCGGGTGCCGACGGCATCGTGTTTGCCCGCGGAATGGTGGGAGTGGATGCGGTGCACGCCTCAGCGGCTGCTGGGCGTCAAAGCGGCGAACTACCCGATGGGGTGCTCGCCGAGTTGATTCATCGCGATGATCTCGTCGTTCTCGACGACAAGTAACCCTTCACATCACGGGTGAAGATCGCCGCGTAGGCACCATACGTCACGACACCAGCGATGATCCCGACCAGGACTCGACTGGTCGCTCCGAGACCGACGTTCGATCCGACGAGTGACGAAGAGATCTGGACGGCAAGTCCCATGAGGGTCGAACCGATGGCAATGATGGCGACATCGGTGACGGTCGTGCGCAACGCGACGTCGTGTTTGGTCGTGAGTGTGACCAGCGCGAGCACTGCGGCGAGGAGATACGCACCCGCAAAGGCATAACCGAGACCGGCGACGCCGTGGCGATCGACGAGGATGACCGCGAGGATGATGTTGAGTCCGTTCTCGACGAGGTTGATGAAGAACGGAGTGCGTGTGTCGGACTGGGCATAGAAGCAGCGCAGCACGAAGAGATAGACCGAGAATCCGCCGAGTCCGAGGGCCATCGCGCGCACGACGCTCGTCGTCGTCTCTGCTGCCGTGAGATCGAAGTTGCCATGTTCGAAGACCATGCCGACGATCGGTCGCGCGAGGACGAAGATGCCGACGGATGCGGGGAACGTGACGAGGGCAGTCAGACGAATTCCCTTGGACGCGATGTCGGCGAAGTCGTGTGCACCGCGCTTCGCAGCTGCGGCCAGGTCGGGAACGAAGGTCGTGGCGATCGAGACTGCGAGGAGTCCGTGGGGAAGTTGCAACAACACGTACGCCTTCGCATAGGCGTCGACCCAGCCGCTTCCCGGATCAGCGAGGTTCTTCACCACGATGAGGGCGATCTGATTGGCAACCACGTAACCCACCGACCACGTCGACAGCGTTGCCAGTTTGCGAACTGCAGGGTGCGCAAGTGCTCGTCTCGGCGACACGAAGGAGACTGATTTCGCCACGACGAGGTACTGCACGATGGCCATGAGTGCGATGCCGAGCGTCGTGCCGAGGCCGAGTGTGTAGCGGATCGACGGGGAGTCGAGAACGTCGGCAATCGACGGCTGTGCTCCGTCGACATTCCGTGCGAGGAGGACGAACGATGCGATGGCGACGAGGTTGGCGAGAGCCGGTGACCATGAGGCCGCAAAGAATCGTCGTTGGGCGTTCAGGAGGCCTGACGACAGCGCGGTGATGCCGTAGAAGAAGATCTGCACCACGAAGATTCGGGTGAGTGCGGTACCCGCTTCGCGATACGCGGCGGCCTCCACACTTGCGCTCGGGGAGATGCTGAGGACGTGGAAGATCTGCGGCGAGGCAAGCCAGGCGAGACCGGTGATGGCGAGCAGGGCGACGATTGCCGTGCTCCATACCGCGCCGATGCCATCACGGTCGGCGTCTTCGTCGAGCAGGTCGACGAAGAGTGGGACGAGGCTCGCGGCAAGCACACCACCGAGGAGCAACTCATAGATCGCGTTCGGCACGTTGTTGGCGAGATCGAAGGCATCGGCGAGCGCGGTCTGTCCGACGACGATCCCGAACACGATGAGTCGAGCAAGACCGGTGATGCGGGACACCGTCGTGCCCGCGGCGACGACGAGATTGGAACGGACGAGGCCCGACATGTGCGCATTCATCGTAGGTCCTTGGACAGAAGCAATCCGACGACCAACCACTAGGGTTGCCTGAATGGAAAAGCGCTTCGAATCAGTTCAATCCGTGCGTGATGGCCTCAAATCGGTCAACTATCTCGCTGATGACGGCATCGCCGGAGTCGTGTTCCTGGCGCAGCGACTCGGCAAGCCGATCCTGGTCGAAGGACCTGCAGGAACGGGCAAGACCCAGCTCGCCAAGAGCGTCGCGGATCTCACCGGTGCGCGATTGATCCGTCTCCAGTGTTACGAGGGTCTGGACGAGTCGAAGGCGCTCTACGAGTGGAACTACAAGAAGCAGTTGCTGCGCATCCAGGCCGACAAGAACAGCGACTCCTGGTCAGAAGTACACGACGACATCTTCAGCGATGAATTCCTGCTCACCCGACCGCTCCTCGAGGCGATCTCTGCGGACGATCCGGTGGTGCTGTTGATCGACGAAGTCGACCGTGTCGAGGTCGAGACCGAGGCACTCTTGCTCGAGATCCTCTCTGAGTATCAAGTGTCGATCCCTGAACTGGGCACGATCACCGCCAAGCAGATTCCGATGGTGTTCCTCACGTCGAACAACACCCGTGAACTCTCCGAAGCGTTGAAGCGACGTTGCCTCTACTTGCACGTCGACTACCCGGACATGGAGCGTGAGAAGGAGATCGTCCTCACCAAGGTTCCCGACATCTCGGAGAACCTGGCCGACCAGATCGCCCGCATCGTGCGCAGCATCCGACAGCTCGATCTGAAGAAGGCACCGAGCGTGAGCGAGACCCTGGACTGGGCACGCACGCTCCTGTTGCTCGGCATCGAGCACATCGACGCCAAGGAAGCAAAAGAGACGCTCAATATCTTGCTCAAGTACCAGACCGACATTGCCAAGGCGGCAAAGGAACTGTCGGTCGACAAGTGATCTAGCGCCATGCCAGTCCTCGACTTGATGTCGGGCTTCATCGCCGAATTGCGCAGCGCGGGACTTCCCGTGTCGCTCACCGAGAACTTGGACGCCATGGAGGCGGTCAAGGAGATCCCGATCGAGGATCGTGACGCGTTCAAGTACGCCCTCGGCGCGACGCTGGTGAAGAGCAACGCTCACTGGCGAGCCTTCGAGACCATCTTCGAGGTCTACTTCTCCCTGCGCGGACCCGAATACGACATCACGGATGCGTCCTCGGATGCCGACGCGGAGATGTGGCGGGAACAACAAGAGCAGCGTCAGGGAGATGGCAAGGGCCAAAGCGGCGGGAGCATGGACTCACTCACCCCTGAGGAGATCGCCCAGATGCTCATGTCGGCGCTGATGAACGGCGACCAGGCGATGATGCGTGCACTCGCGCGCCAGGCAGTGCAGCGTTTCGCCGGGATGGAGCCAGGGCGTCCCGTTGGCGGCACCTATTACCTGTATCGCACGCTGCGCAACCTCGACCTCGACAACATGCTCGAGAAGTTGATGAAGGCGAACAAGGATCTCGCAGCCGAGGAACTCACGCCGCTCGAAGAGCGTCTCGAGCGCGACGAATTCGAAACGCGCATCGAGCAGTTCAAGCAGGAGGTCGAAGCGGAGATCCGGCGTCGTCTCGTGGCCGATCGCGGGGCAGAGGCGATGGCCAAGACCTTGCGCAAGCCGTTGCCCGAAGACGTCGACTTCATGCATGCGAGTCGCGACGAGATGCAGAACCTGAAGAAGGCACTGCAGCCACTCACGCGAAAGCTCGCCGCACGACTGGCGCGCAAGCGTCGCCACGGAAGGCGTGGTCCGCTCGATTTCCGCAACACGGTTCGCCACTCGCTCAGCTATGGCGGAGTGCCAGCCGATCCGAAGTTCAAGTACCCGCGACCTGCCAAGCCGGAGTTGATGGTCGTCGCCGACATCTCGGGCAGCGTGGCGGCATTCGCTCGCTTCACGTTGATGCTCGTGTATGCCATCCAAGGGCAGTTCTCCAAGGTGCGCTCGTTCGTGTTCATCGACGGCATCGACGAGGTGACGAGTTACTTCAAGGCGACCGAGGACATCAGCGAGGCAATCCACCGAGTGAACACCGAAGCAGACGTGGTGTGGGTGGACGGCCACAGCGACTACGGGCACGCCTTCGAGGTGTTCTGGGAGCGCTACGGCAAGGACATCAACGCCAAGACGACGATCCTTCTCCTCGGCGATGCGCGCAACAACTATCACGCGACGCAGTCCTGGGTGGTCAAGGAGATGCAGAAGCGTGGTCGCCACGTGTACTGGTTGAACCCCGAACCGAAGAGCTACTGGAACACCGGCGACTCCGTCGTGGGTGAGTACGGCTCGTTCACCGACGGCGTCTACGAGTGTCGCAACCTGCGCCAACTCGAAGGCTTCGTCGAAAAGTTGGCGTGAGCAAGACCAGGATCGTCCTCGTCCGCCACGGCGAGTCCATCGTCACGGTGCGAAGGGTCTTGGGTGGTCCGCGTACGTGCGTCGGGCTGTCGGACCTTGGCAAGTTGCAGGCCGCCAAATTGCGTGATCGTTTGGCGACGACGAAGGAGATTGCGGCCGACGTACTGATCTCGAGTGCCTATCCCCGTGCATTTCAGACCGCTGACATCGTGAAGGACGCGTTCGGATTCTCCGACGTCGTCGTCGACGCAAACTTCGGCGAACACGATCCGGGGCCCGAGTGTGACGGACTGACCTTCGATGAATTCGTGCGCCGTCACGGTCGGCCGGACTGGGGAGGGGATCCGCACGCAGTCGTGTTCCCGGGCGGAGAGACGATCGCTCAGTTCCATGATCGGGTGCACGGGGCGCTGGATGCCACGGTGCGGGCACACTTCGGCAAGACCATCGTCATTGCATGTCACGGCGGTGTGATCGACGCGATCATGCGTCGGACGCTCCACGCGCCACCGACGGGAAAGTTCGAATTCCATACTCGCAACTGTTCGCTCACCGAGATGGTCGAGCAACGCGACCGTCATTGGGCGGTCGTTCGGTACAACGATCACGCTCATCTCCACGACCTTCCCGAGGCGACTCCTTCGGAGTAGGTTCGCGATCGTGACGAATCGTCCGATCATCGTCGTGGGCGCCGGCGTCGCAGGCTGCGTCGTCGCAGGCACGCTGGCTCGGGAATCCTCTGCGCCGATCGTCGTCGTCGAAGCCGGGGAGTCAGCCGAGTCGCTGTTCGACCCGACGTCGCGAACGTTGTCCTTCGTCGAGTCGCTCGCTCGTCCATCGACACGGCGAGACGATCTGCTGGTTCGGCGAACGTCCGTGCAGGAACCCAAGCCGTATCCCGCCGGACGTGGCATTGGGGGTTCGGGTGAGATCAACGCACTGGTGGCGTCATGGGGGATGCAGCGCGACGTGGTGAGTTGGGGCGACACTTCGCCCTTCGGTGTCGACGCGTGGCGTTCAGCATTGGCGACGCTGCCACACGTGCTGCGCACGGTGGGTGAGGGTGAATGGGGGCCGATGGACCGGGCGCTCGTCAGTGCGTGCACGGCATCGGGCGTGCCACGAAACGACGCACTATGGAATGACCTGACGAGTCCAGAGGGCGTCGGTACAGCGACGATCTTTGCGCGCGGAGAAAGCAGGTCGACCGGTGTCGATGCATTGCTTCGTTCTGCGATCGCAGCCGGGCGGGTGCGCGTCGATCGTAGTGCGAGTGTCGAACGAGTGGTCGTACGTGACGACGTCGTGCGTGGTGTCGAGCTCGCCAACGGTGACGTGCTCGATGCTCGAGCGGTCATCCTGTGTGCGGGGGCATTCGGATCCGTCGAGGTCCTTCAGCGCAGCGCCCTCCTGCCGAAGGTGGTGCGGGGCGTGCAGGACCATCCGGCCATCGCACTCGTCACTCGTGAACCCATCACGCAGTCATCGCGACTGTCGATCGGATCGATCGGACGGCTGTCGTCGCGGGGTGGAGTTGGCAATATCCATCTCGTCTCGATGAACGCGACGGCTCCTGGTGAGCGGTCACATGGCGCGCTGCTCGTCGCACTGATGGACGTCGAATCGCGTGGGTCGGTGACGTACGGAGACGATGGTGGCGTGGGCCGTGATCTGAACATGTTGTCGACGGGCGAGGAGATGGCCGCACTCAGTGCAGCCCTTCGACGCATCGTGCCGATCGTCGGTCAGATGGAGGAGCGACTTGGAACCGAGTTCCACCTTGCGGACCGGACCGAATCGGTCGGCTGGATCATCGACTCATCCGATGCTGAAGTGAGCGAGTGGGTTGCGGCGTCGTGCGGCGTGTACGCGCATGCCGCGTCGTCGCTGCCGATCGGCGGCGAGCACCTCGATCGGCGAGGAGCACTTCGATCGGTCGATGGGGCGTGGGTCGCCGATGCATCCGTGATGCCACGACTCGTTGCGGGCAATCCCACACTCGCGATCGCGGCGATTGCGCGAGCGATCGCTCAGAATGTCGCTGCTGCTACTGCTGCCAGTTGAGCGAGCGGTCGACGCCGCGCAACCAACGCTCGTGATCCGTGGATTCGGTGCCGGTCGGCCGTGGCTCGAAGGCGCGATCGAGGCGCCACGCATCGGCGATGTCCTTCGTGGAGCCCCACACGCCTTCGGCGAGGCCAGCGAGATACGCAGCGCCCATCGCGGTGGTTTCGAGGACCGTCGGGCGCATCACGTTGACGTTGAGTTGATTCGCCTGCAACTGGCACAACAGGTCCATGACGGCGGCGCCGCCGTCGACGCGGAGGGAGGCGAGCGGCACTCCTGAGGCGAAGGTCATCGCGTCGATCACGTCGCGGGTTTGGAACACCATCGATTCAACGACCGCACGTGCGAGGTGGGCGCGGGTGGTTCCCCGAGTGATGCCGAGGATCGTGCCACGAGCACGGGGGTCCCACCATGGGCTTCCGAGTCCGGTGAATGCGGGGACGACGACGACGCCACCCGCATCGGGGACGCTCAGTGCGAGTGGCTCGGTTTCTGCGGCGTGGTCGATGACCTTGATGCCGTCGCGCAACCACTGCACTGCCGCGCCGGTCACGAAGATGGCGCCTTCGAGCGCATACGTCAGTCGCCCGTCGCCGAGGTCCCACGCAACGGTCGTCAACATGCCGTTCGTCGGCGGGGGGCACGTCGTTCCGACGTTCATCAACACGAAACTGCCGGTGCCGTAGGTGTTCTTCGTGTCGCCCGGGGAGAAGCACGCCTGACCGAAGAGTGCCGACTGCTGGTCACCGGCAATGCCGGAGATCGGGATGTCGCCACGGACTCCGCTGTCGGGGTGCGTGGTTGCACAACGTCCACTCGAGGCGACCACGCGGGGAAGCGAGGACTCGGGCACGCCGAACATCGCGCAGAGTTCGGCATCCCACGAACCGGTGCGGATGTTGTAGAGCATCGTGCGACTTGCATTCGACGGGTCGGTGACGTGCGCGTGGCCACCGGAGAGTTTCCAGATGATGAAGGAGTCGATCGTTCCGAAGGCGAGGTCGCTCGATGCGGTCACGGACTTCGAGCGCAAGAGCCATTCCATCTTCGAGCCGGAAAAGTACGGATCGAGCACCAGCCCGGTGCGGTCACGCACCATGTCGAGGTGTGCCGAGAGTTCGTCACAGCGGTCCGCGGTGCGACGATCCTGCCAGACGATCGCACGATGCAGTGGTTCGCCGGACGACTTGCTCCAGGCGACGACCGTCTCGCGTTGGTTGGTGATGCCGATCGCTGCGGGCGGTTGGTCGAGTTTGCCGATGACGTCGTTGAGCGTGTCGCGCACCGCACTCCAGATGTCGTTGGCGTCGTGTTCGACCCAGCCTGGCTGAGGAAAGTGCTGTGTGAATTCCCGATACGACGCGATCGATTGTCGACCGTCGGGAAAGACTGCGATCGAGCGCACCCCCGTCGTGCCGGCATCGATGGCGATGACGGCGCTCATGGGTTGTTCAGCTCCTCTTGTTTCTGAGGGTCGATGTCACGAGGGACTCGGTCGTTGGGGATGCCGCACGAAGAGAGCACGATGGCTGCCACCACGAACGAAACGAGCAGAGTTACGGAGGTCTTGCGTGTCATGACGTGTGCGAATTCTCCTGGACGACCACTTCCACCGGCAATTCCACCACGAATCGTGCGCCGCGAATGCCGTCGGTGCGGTTCTCCG
>DAIRSS010000010.1:0-37647 GCA_036804285.1 Ilumatobacteraceae bacterium | reverse complement strand
GACATCGAACCAGCGAACTTCGCCATCGCCCAGTTCATCGCCTCGTAGTCGTCTGCGCTCGGAGTCCTTCCGAGCATGCGTGCGGTCACCTCGATGGCGACCGCCATGTTGGTGCTCCACAATGCGCTGAAGCGTGGGGGACTGCTCGCGTCTTCGAGGGCCTTCGGCCACGATTCCTCGACGTGGTGGCCGAGCGAGGCGAGTTTTTCGGCGACTCGGCGAACTCCGATCGTGCACTCGGGGTCGAGCGGGCCGGGGAGCGGGCGGTGATCGAGGAAGCCGATGCGCAACTGGGTTGGAGCAGTGCGCAGTTCCTCGACATAGGGACGAGTGGGGCGTGGTGCAATCACGCGGTCGCCGACGCCGGGGCCATGCGACGCGTCAAGTAACGCCGCGCAGTCGCGCACCGTTCGCGTGACAACGTGATCGACTCCGAGGTTCGTCTCGTCACGATTCGGCGCCATCGAGATTCGACCCTGACTCACCTTCAGCCCAACGAGTCCGCAACAGGAGGAAGGGATTCGAATCGATCCACCACCGTCACTTGCATGTGCTGCCGGCACGATCCCAGCCGCGACGGCCGCAGCACTGCCTCCGCTCGATCCGCCCGAGGTTCGCGACAAGTCGTATGGGTTGCGCGTCGGCCCCCACGCTTCAGGTTCGGTGACCGGAACACTGCCGAACTCAGGGCTCGACCCACGACCGAAGATGGTCATTCCGCTCGCGACGTAACGTCGGACGAGTTCACTGGTGTAGTCGGCAACGTAGTTGGCATCGCGCAATGCGCGGTTGCCATTCGACATCGGCGTTCCTTCGAGTGCGGCATTCAGGTCTTTGAGGATGAAGGGAACACCGCGCAGTGGTGCGTCTGGCGCCGAGTCGAGTTCGCGAGCGTGTGCGCGTGCTCGTTCCGCCCACACGTAATTCACGGCATTGAGTGCAGGATTCAGCTTCTCGGTTCGCTCAAGTGCTGCTTCCAGCAGTTCGCTTGGGGTCACCTGCCGTGAGCGAACGAGCTCCGCAAGGGCCGTCGCATCCATCCACTGCGTGTCACGTGCCAGCGAAGTCATTCATCCCCCTCTTCGTTCCCTACGAACCGCTCAATTAGGGTTGAAAGCCTGTGAGCGACGCAAGTTCCCCCGTGCAACTTACTGCCCGTGATGTGCTGCGCTCGGCCTCCGTCCGACGCCTCCTGGGGAGCAGCCTTGCCTTCTACATCGGAGTGATGTTGCAGGCTGCCACGCTTGGCAAGCACGTCTATGACATCACGGGCCGTGAACTCGATATCGGCTGGCTGGGACTCGCCGAGTTCGCCCCAATCGCACTCTTCGTCTTCGTCAGTGGAAGCGTTGCCGATCGGTACAACCGCAAATACGTCGCCGCGATCGCGCTCGGTGGAGAACTCATCTGTGCCGTAACGCTGATGCTGTATTCGCTCAGCGGTCCGACCGCAGTCTGGCCATTCTTCGTCATCGGTGCGGCCTTCGGCACGAGTCGGGCGTTCCTCTCTCCGGCCACGCGTTCGATGTATCCGATGGTCGCTCCGGACGGGGGATTGCCACCCGTGATCGCGATGTCATCGGGAGTGTGGACGTCGGCGATGATCGTCGGCCCTGCGGTCTCTGGTTTTCTGTACACCGTTTCACCAGCGCTCGCATACGGCACGACTGCGGCGCTCATCCTTTCGGGGATCATCGGAATCTTGCGGGTGCAGTACTTGCGTGAGCCGCTCCCGCGGGATCCAGAAGAAAAGGTCACGTTGCACTCTGCAATGGAGGGACTGCGCTTCATCCGCCGCACCCCGATCCTGCTCGCCGCAATCTCGCTCGACTTGTTCGCGGTGCTCTTCGGCGGGGCAGTTGCACTCTTGCCAGTGATTGCCGAGGAACGCCTCGGCGTTGGCGACATCGCGTACGGGTGGCTGCGTGCCGCAGGTGGCATTGGTGCGGCTTCCATGGCCGCGTTCCTCGCGATTCGCCCGTTGCGTCGCAACGTTGGCCACATGCTGCTCGTTGCCGTTGCGTTCTTCGGTATCGGCACCGTCGTGCTCGGCCTCACGCGTTCCTTCGTGGTGGCTTTCATCGCGGTGCTGGTCTTGAACGCTGCAGACATGATCAGCGTGTTCATTCGAAGTTCGATCGTTCCTTTGGTTACGCCTGACGAAAAGCGAGGTCGAGTGTCTGCCGTCGAGAACGTCTTCATCGGTGCGACCAATGAACTCGGTGCATTCGAGTCGGGAGTCGCCTCGCAGGCGTTCGGCACGCCGGCCACGGTCGTCGGAGGTGGCGTTGCAACGATTGCGATCGTCGGTGTGTGGTGGATCGGCTTCCCGTCATTGCGTCGCATCGACCGATTCAGCGACCTCGAGGCACCGGAGAATCCACGATGAAATTGCGTACCGCCTGTCCGCTCGATTGCCCCGACACCTGCTCGCTCGAGGTCACCGTCGAAGGAGGGAAGATCGTCGATGTCGATGCTGCGCCGGTCGACGAATCGTCCAACCCGCTGACGAATGGCTGGATCTGCAAGAAGGTGAAGCACCATGCCGACCGCATCTATTCACCTGAGCGGATTCTGCGACCGCTGATTCGAGTCGGGGCAAAGGGTGAGGGAGCGTTTCGCGAGGCGTCATGGGATGAAGCGATCAACCTCGTTGCCGAAAAGATCCGGGCGGCTATCGACTCGGCGGGTCCGGGGAGCGTGATTCCGTACCTCTACAACTCCTCCAGCGCGCGCATCGACAAGAAGCGCCTCATGCCACACCTCTTCGAGCGCCTCGGCTGCCCGGAGGTGGAGCAGACGATCTGTGCGAGCACGAAGTCGGCGGCCTGGGAATGGACGTTCGGCGCGATGCTGTCGGCAGACCCGCTTGATGTGGTGCATGCCAAGTTGTTGGTGATCTGGGGCGGCAATCCCGGAGCGAGCAACACTCACCTGTTGCCACTCATCACTGAGGCGAAGAAGGCGGGAGCCAAGCTCGTCGTGATCGATCCTCGGCGAATCTCCGTCGCCGACCGCGCCGACATTCATCTCGCTGTTCGGCCGGGTACTGACGTGGTGCTCGGTTATGCGCTCGCCGCGTGGCTCGTCGACAACGGTCACGCCGACCATGAGTTCATCGAGCGTCATGTCACGGGATTCGACGAGTTCATTGGAGCCGCGCGCGAATGGTCGATCGAGAAAGCGGCACACGTCTGTGGCATCGATGCGGCAGACATTGTGCGAGTCGCCGAGTGGATCGCGACGATTCGGCCGGCGATGCTGCGAACTGGTTGGGGGATGGAGCGCAATCGCAATGGCGGGAGCGCGTATCTCGCCGCACACGGCGTGTGGGCGATTGCGGGCCACTTCGGCATGCGCGGAAGTGGAGTTCTCGATTCGACGTCGAAGGCATTTCCGAACTCGGTCCTCGCGGACTGGCCAGCGGGTGTGGAGCGACCGGAACGCGGCACGATCAACATGAATCGAGTCGCGCGGGTACTGAACGGTGACAGGACTGAGTGGCCGATCGCACCCCAAGTATTCGTGATCCAAGGTGCCAATCCCGCGGTCACGTCGGTAGATCAGGTTGCGATGCTCGAAGCCCTCTCGCGAGAGGAGATCTTCACCGTTTTGCACGAACAGGTGATGACCGACACGGCACGTTATGCAGACGTCGTGTTGCCCGCGACCTCGCACTTCGAGATCAACGACGTGGTCGGGTCGTATGGTTCATATACGGCGCAAGCCAACAATCGAGTCATCGATCGAGTGGGTGAATCGAAGTCGAATGGAGAAGTCGCAGAGGCTCTCGCGGTCGCTCTCGGGTATTCGCGCGAGGAGTTCGATGCAGGAGCTGAGGCGATCGAGCGACTCGTCAATGACTCGTTGTGTTCCGGGTCGGTCGTCGTGCGTGAAGCTGGTGCGACCGTCCAATTTCGTGACACGTTTCCCTCTTTCGGTGATTCGAAGATGAAGTTGTGGCGCACGGACCATCACTTGTCCGGACCGCGCTACGTACCGCTCGACGACGATGCGCATCCACTCACCTTGATCACGCCCGCGACGACGTTCACGATCAACTCCATGTTTGGCGATACCGCTCCACCGCCCGCCGTCGTCAAGGTTTCCGTTGCTGACGCGCAGCGACGAGCGATTTCAAGCGGCCAGATCGTGGAAGTGTTCAACTCGAGGGCCGCGATACGTCTCCCTGTCGAAGTCGATGATGCGATGCGTGAAGGTGTGTGCTCGATCCCGAAGGGTCTCTGGCGGCGCAGTATCGAAGGTGGACTCACCGCAAACGCATTCGCACCTGATACGTACAGTGATCTCTCCGACGGTGCGTGTTTCAACGACGCGCGTGTCGAGATTCGCGCGCTGTAGCCCAACTACGCTGGAGAAATGGCTGACACCCCCAAGAAGCCAGGAATAGTCCACGAATTCAAGGCGTTCGTCAATCGCGGCAGCGTCGTCGACGTCTCCGTCGCCTTCGTGATGGGTGCCGCATTCAAGACCGTCGTCGACGCCTTCGCCGGTGACGGCAAGGACAACCAAGGGATCCTCGGCGGACTCGTCGGTGCGATCTTCGGTGGGTCTCGTCCGAACTTCAACGACAAGGGCGTCACGTTGAACGGCAGCTTCATTCCCGTGGGGTCGCTCTTCACTTCGGTGCTCAACTTCCTCATCATGGGACTCGTGATGTTCTTCGTCATCAAGGCCTATGGCCGATTTCGAAAGTCGCAGGCCGACGAGACGACCAACGATTTGTTGAAGTCGATTCGCGACGAACTGCGCGACCAGCGGGGCTCGTGAACTTCCGCAGACGCGCCGCACAGGCGCTCATCGTCGCTTCATGCATGACGTTGGCTGGTTGTTCGACGCTTGGTTCGTTGTTCGGCGGCTCGAATCGCCTGGATGGATTCGGTCGAATCCCGAGCGGGGAGTTCAACACCGTCGTCACGCTTCCTGACGGCGTGACGATCGACTTCCCAGAACTCGTCGGCAACATGATCGGACCGCAGGTGTCCGGCTCGCGTGTGCTGATCATCGGAGACTCGATCATCGCGAGCACCTCCAGTCGGTACGGGAACGAGATGTGTTCGACGTTGACCAAACTCGGTTGGCAGGTCGCCGTCGAGGCCCAGGCTGGTGAATTCATCGACTTCGCCCAGCGCGTCGTCGGGCGCAGACTCGAAGACGGCTGGGATGCAGTCGTGCTGTTCCTCGGTACCAACTTCGACGGCAACGCGAAGTACTTCGAAGACTCGCTGCGTGAGACGATCACCGCATTCGGGCCGACTCCGTTCGTCGTGTTGACGACCGCGGAGTTCAGATCATCGCAGCGCGTCGTGAATGAAATCATCCGCCGGATCGCGCTCGACTTCTCACACATGACGTTGCTTGATTGGTCGCAGATCGCGAAGAACCCGGGTGTCATCGGTTCCGATGGGGTGCACTTGACGGCCAATGGTCGTGACGTCCTCGTCACGTCGATCGCCCGTGCGCTCGAGTTCGCCCCAGACCGGAACAACGGTCAATGTCTCGAATCGGTATTCCGCAACGATTCCAAGGTGATCGACGTGATGCCAGAACCCGCCGACACATCGTCGACGGAGACGACGCTGGTCGACCCAGCGCAAACGACGCTTCCATAGCGTCGACCGCTAGGGTCGCGAGATGACTTCTCGCATGAAAATCGGTCTCTTTTCCTCCACCATCGACGGTTCGCTCGACGGCGTCGTGGCAGATGCAGCACGAGCAGAACGTGACGGCTTTGCCTCGTACTGGGTGCCGCAGATCTTCGGACCCGATGCACTCAGCACCTTGACCGTCGTCGGTCGGGAAGTGCCACGCATCGAGCTCGGCACGAGCGTGATTCCGACCTATCCACGTCACCCGATGATGCTTGCGCAACAGGCTCTCACCGCGAACGCGGCATCTGGTGGACGACTGTGCCTCGGTATCGGACTCAGTCACAAGGTCGTGATCGAGGACATGATGGGCATGTCGTTCGACAAGCCGGTGCGGCACATGCGTGAATACCTCTCGATCTTGATGCCGCTCATCGAGAAGCAGAACGTGTCCTTCTCTGGCGAGACGTATTCAACGCACGCCGGACTCGGCATTCACGGCGCGACGAAGTGCGGCGTCGTGATCGCCGCGCTCGGACCACAGATGCTCAAACTTGCTGCCGGCATGACCGATGGAACGCTCACCTGGTGCACTGGTCCGGAGACGCTGCGCACCCTCACGGTGCCAACGATTACCGAAGCGGCCAAGCAGCTCGGCAGGCCCGCGCCACGAGTCGTCGCTGCATTGCCAGTCTGTGTCACGTCGAACGTTGCCGATGCCAAGGAGCGCGCTGCGAAGATCTTCGCGGTGTATGGACAATTGCCGAGTTATCGCGCGATGCTCGACCATGAGGGTGCAGCAGGTCCCGCCGACATCGCGATCGCGGGTTCGGAGTCCGAGGTGTACGACCGGATTGCGTCGCTCGAGTCGATCGGTGTCACTGATTTCGCCGCGGTGGAGTTCGGTGCAACTCCGGACGAGGCCGCAGCGACTCGCGCGGTGATGAAGAAGTTGATCGCCCGCTAGCGCAGCGAAATCGGCGTACCGAGGGTCGCGTTGACCTCGTCGAAGAAGTCATTGCCCTTGTCGTCGACGACGATGAAGGCAGGGAAGTCGCGAACTTCGATCTTCCACACGGCCTCCATGCCGAGTTCGGCGTATTCGAGAACCTCGACTTTGGTGATGCAGTCCTGGGCGAGTCGTGCGGCAGGACCGCCGATCGAGCCGAGATAGAACCCGCCATACGTCTTGCACGCCTCGGTCACCTGGCGTGAGCGGTTGCCCTTCGCAAGCATGACGAAGCTGCCACCGGCTGCCTGGAACTCACCGACGTAGGAATCCATGCGGCCTGCAGTCGTCGGTCCGAATGCACCGGAAGCCATTCCTTCTGGAGTCTTTGCGGGCCCCGCGTAATACACGCAGTGGTCCTTCATGTACTGGGGGAGTCCGTCGCCCGCATCGAGGCGCTCCTTGATCTTGGCGTGTGCGATGTCGCGAGCCACAACCATGGGTCCCGTCAGCATCACGCGGGTCTTGACCGGATACTTCGAGAGCGTGTCGCGTATCTCGCTCATCGGCTTCGTGAGATCGATCGACACGACGGTGTCGTGGAGATCCTCGGTCGTCACTTCGGGGAGGAATCGTGCGGGATCGGTCTCGAGTTGTTCGAGGAAGATGCCGTCACGCGTGATCTTGCCGAGAGCTTGACGATCCGCGCTGCACGAGACCGCCATCGCAACCGGACAGCTCGCACCGTGGCGGGGAAGTCGGATGACGCGCACGTCGTGGCAGAAGTACTTGCCGCCGAACTGTGCGCCGATCCCGGTCTGCTGGGCGAGGGAAAGAACCTTTGCTTCGAGATCGAGGTCACGGAATCCATGTCCAGCCGCGCTTCCGCTCGTCGGAAGCGAATCGAGGTATCTCGCGCTCGCGAGTTTGGCGGTCTCGACGGCGTACTCGGCCGACGTTCCACCGATGACGACCGCAAGGTGATACGGAGGACACGCTGCGGTGCCGAGCGTCTTCATCTTCTCGAACAACCAGGGCAGCAACGTCTTTTCGTTCAGCAAGGCCTTCGTCTCTTGGAAGAGATAACTCTTGTTCGCCGAGCCGCCACCCTTGGCGAGGAAGAGGAACTTGTACTCATCGCCATCGACTGCGTGGATCTTGATTTCCGCAGGGAGATTCGTATTGGTGTTGCGTTCCTCGTACATCGAAATCGGTGCGAGTTGGCTGTAGCGAAGGTTGCTCGTGAGATAGGTGTCGTAGATGCCGCGGGCGATCGCCTCTTCGTCGCCACCACCGGTGAACACGAACTGACCCTTCTTCGCCTTCACGATCGCAGTGCCGGTGTCTTGGCACATCGGAAGCACACCACCCGCTGCAATGCTTGCGTTCTTCAGGAGATCGAGGGCGACGAAGCGATCGTTCGCGCTCGCTTCTGGGTCGGCGAGGATGTTGGCGAGTTGCTGGAGGTGGCCCGGGCGGAGCAGGTGCGCAATGTCGCGCATCGCAGTGCTCGTGAGCAGGGTCAGTGCAGAGTTGTCGACGCGAAGGAATTCGCCGTGAGGCGTGGTGAACGTGTCGATGCCGTCGGTGCCGAGGAGTCGGTACTCGGTCGTGTCGGGACCGAGCGGCAACAATTCGGTGTGCGCGAATGGCGCTGGCTGGGAGGCGGCCATCTCGTATCCCAACCGCTCGCGCTTAGACGAGCGCCGGCGTTCCCTTGAATGCGCCGGGGTCGCCCGACGCGGGGATGAGTGGCTTGGACCACGCGACGGTCTCGGCGATCGTCGTTGCGACGGCGCGCCACTCCTTCGGATTCCAACCCTCTGCGCTTGCGGGCACCGTGCCGTCTCCGCGGAGGAAGACGAATGCCGGCAGTTCGCTGAGTCCCAGCTGCTTCACGAAGATGCGGTCGGGATCGGCAAAGGTGAGGAATTCCGTGGCGAGCGGTCCGAGGAACTGCTTGGCTTCGGGTGCACTCGCCGTGACGACGAAGTTGACCCGGGTTGCCGCTCCAGCAAATTGGCGCATGATGCGCGCACACGTGTTGAGGATCCAGGCGCTCTCATGGGTGTAGGGGTCGATCACGAAGCTCGTGAGGTGGAAGGTGGTGAGCCACTCGCGCAGGGTTCGACCGTCCGCGTCGAGTGGGGTGAGGACGGTGTCGAGGGAGGGTGCTGTTGCCACGCCTGAAACGGTAGCAATGTTGGGTCTCGCGACCCGATATGGCCATCGGCACATCCATTCGTGTGCCTCCTGCGTCGCCCCCTAGCCTTGGGCGCATGTCCGCACGTTCACGCAACCTGCCCCGTCGTTCCTGCCTGTCGATTCCCGGATCGTCGGACAAAATGCTTGCCAAGGGTCCAGGCATCCCCGCCGACATGGTGTTCCTCGACTTGGAGGACGCAGTCGCACCGAAGGAGAAGGAAGCGTCGCGGTCCAAGATCGCCACTGCGATTCGCACCCAGGAGTGGGGCGACAAGGTGCTCTGCGTTCGCGTCAACGACTGGTCGACCAAGTGGACGGCCTTCGACATCATCGAAGTCGTCGGCAATGCGGGTCCGCGTCTGGACGAGATCATGTTGCCCAAGGTCGAGTCAGCTGCTCAGGTCGTCGCCACCGACATGTTGCTTCGTCAAGTCGAAATCGCCGCCGGTTTGCCCATCGGTCACATCGGCATCGAGGCGCAGATCGAAACGGCGCGAGGCCTCATCAACGTCGAGGAAATTTGTGCAGCGAGCCCGCGACTCGAAACCATCATCTTTGGACCGGCGGACTTCGCGGCCAGCATGGAGATGCCGGTCCTGACCGGTGGCGTGCCGATCGAGGAGTATCCCGGCGACCACTTCCACTACGTGTTCAACAAGATCTTGATGGCCGGTCGCGCGAACTCGTTGCAGGTCATCGATGGACCGTTCCTGCACGTGCGCGACTCCGAGGGCTTGCGCAACTACTCGTTGCGTGCGCGCATGCTCGGCTTCGACGGCAAGTGGGCCCTGCATCCTGATCAGGTGACCGTGCTCAACGAGGTGTTCTCGCCGACGCAAGAGCAGTTCGACCGCGCGTGGGCGATCATCGACGCCTACAAGGAAGCCACCGAGGGCGAAGGCAAGGGCGCAGTGATGTTCGGCAATGAGATGATCGACGAGGCGAGCCGCAAGATGGCGCTCAAGTTCATCTCGCGCGGTGAGCGCGCCGGTCGCGTTCGTTCGCCCAAGAGCTGATCCTTCAGTGTCGCCTCGCTTCGACGCGGTGCTCTTCGACGCAGGTGGAGTGTTCATCCTGCCCGACCCCGTCGCGATGTCGACCGCGGTTGCGCCATTCGGGGGAGACTCGTCGATCCCGTCGTTGATGCGCGCGCACTACGCCGGCATGGCCAATCTCGATCGCTATGCCGCCCAGCACGCCAAGGACACGATCGACTCGTTCAGCTGGGAGCCGTATCGCGAGGCGTACATGGAGTGCGTGGGCGTGCCGTCGCAACACAGGGTCGAGGCACAGGAACGTGCGCGCAAGATGTTCTCGCCGTTTCTGTGGCGTTTCCCGATCGACGACTCCGTCGCCGCACTGTGGCGACTGCACCTGCACGGTCTGCCGATCGGCATCGTGTCGAACGCGAGCGGCCAGGTCGAAGCAACGCTTGCCGCGCAGTGCGTGTGTCAGGTCGGCTCGGGTGCGGGTGTGCCGGTCCTCATCGTCACCGACTCACACGCAGTCGGTGTCGCCAAGCCGCATCCTGGCGTGTTCGCGAATGCAATCGCGCTCTTGAATGGTCGTGGCATCGCCACCGAGCGCATCGCCTACGTCGGTGATTCCTACGTGAACGACGTCGGGGGAGCACGCAACGCGGGGCTCCATCCGCTGCTCCTCGATCCCTACGACGATCACGCCGATTTCGATTGCGAGCGCATCACGTCGGTGCACGACGTGATCGGTTTCGTCTAACGAGGCTTCGATTCCTCGCACAGGCGGCGAGCGATCACCTTCAGACACAGCGTCTCGTCTGCACCTTCGAAGATCGACAGCACTCGCGCGTCGACGAACAGTCGAGAGACCGGATATTCCTCTGCGTACCCGTATCCACCGTGGATCTGCATCGCCTCGCGGGTGACCCACTCGGCGGCCTTGCACACGTAGGCCTTGACCATGCTCGCTTCCATCGCGCCTTCGCCCTTGCCCATCATCTTGGCGACGGCGTAACTGAACTGGCGTGACGCCTGCGTGATGACCGCCATGCGACCGAGCTTGAGCTTGGTGAGCTGGTAGTCGGAAATCGGATTGCCGAACACGGTGCGGTTGGTGGCGTAATCGAATGCCGCCTCATATGCCGCTTGCATCACTCCGACGGCGCGGGCCGCAGTCTGGAGTCGACCGTTTTCGAAACCTTCCATCTGGTAGTAGAAGCCCTTGCCAAGCCCGTCGTCTTCGCCAATCAGGTTGGCGTGCGGAACCCACCAGTTCTCGATCGCGATCTCGTAGCTGTGCATGCCGCGATAGCCGATGGTGTCGATGGGGCGGCCTTCCATCTTGCCGCCACCGGGTTGAGTGAAAACGAAACCGTGTGCGTCGCCGATCGGCTTCGGCACGATGAAGACGCTGAGTCCCTTGTGGAGTTTGCTGCGGTCTGGGTCGGTGCGGGCGAGGAGCATCAACACGTTGGCGCGTGCGCCGAACGTGCACCAGGTCTTCACTCCGTTGATCAGCCAACCGTCGTTGCCCGATGCATCGGGCGTGCGCACGGCCGTCGTCTTCAGGCTCGCGACGTCGCTGCCGTAGTCGGGCTCGGTGACGGCAACTGCTGCCATCACTTCCGTGGTCGCCAACTTGGGCAGCCATTCGTTCTTCTGTGCCTCGGTGCCACCCCTGACGAGCGCTCGGGTCAAGATCTCGGGTCGAGTGATCAGCGAACCGCCGATGCCGAGCGATGCGCGGGAGAGTTCTTCCGTGGCGATGCAACTGGCCATGTATTCGCCGTCGCCGCCTTCGCTGAACCCGCCGTATTCACTCGGCACGGAGAGTCCGAATGCACCGAGCTCGGCGAGACCCGCGATGATCTCCTCGGGGACGTCCTCGTTGTAGCGGTGAACGTGTTCGGCTCGCGGCGCGATGACCTTGGTGGCGAATCCGCGGAAGGTGTCTTGGACCATCTCGAACTCGTCATCGAGGTGTCGCGGACCCGTCGTGGAAGCGAGTGATGCGACGAAGTCAGGGTTGCGGTACGTCGAAACGAAGTCCATCACGGAGGAAAACGGCTGGGACGATACGCCCCACAGCGATTCCCGTCCGAGAATCCGTGACGCAACCTCGTGCACCATGTCGGCGACGAACGCACACGTGATGAGGCCTTCGGTCTCGCCCTTTGCGCCGTAGTCGATGAGTGATGACGCCGTCTCGACGGCCGCCGCACTGTGGGCGATGTCGTAGGCGAGCTGCTGGTGGATCTCGGGGCCACCGCTTGCCACCAACGTCGCAATTCCCGTGCGCACGACTCCGCGCGCAACATCGACGACTTCGGCTGCACGCGTGATGTCGGATGTGGTCTGCGAGGACGTTGTGGCCATGGGACAACGCTACCGATGGGTATTTCCAATGGCCTAACCGTGCGTGAGTTGCTCGCCTACGATTTGGGGCAGTGGCATCGATCAGCGGGCTTCGCTCGACCCTCACGACCCTGAAGTGGGTGCTGTTCGCCGCGATCGTCTACTTCTTCGTCCTGCCCTTGATCCCCGGCTTCCGCAACGCGGTCGGAGAGTTGAGCCAGGTCACGCCGTCGCTCCTCTTCCTCGGCCTCGCCCTCGAGATGGCGGCCCTCTTTGCCTATTCGATGCTCACCCATGCCGTCCTCGGGACCAATCAGCAGACGCCCTCGGTGTGGAGGCTGTTCCGAATCCAGATGAGCACCAAGGCCGTCGGCAACATCCTCCCGGGTGGCAGCGCCGCATCGAGCGCGCTCGGCTATCGACTCCTGACGTTGTCGGGAGTGAGTGGCCCGGACGCAGGATTCGCGCTCGCCACCGCTGGGCTCGGATCTGCAGTCGTGTTGAACCTGATCTTGTGGGTCGGACTCATCGCCTCGATCCCCGGTCGAGGGGTGAACGCGGCGTACGGAACCGCCGCACTCGTCGGCGTCATCGTGATGGTGATTGCTGCAGCGTTGATCTTCGGTTTGATCGACGGCCAGGGTCGTGCAGAGCGGGCGTTGCGTTGGTGCGCTCGGTCGCTGCGCTTCGACGAAGATCGCGCAGCGGACGTCTTGCGACACATGGGTAATCGGTTGCAGGGACTTGCGTCCGAACCCGGACTGTTGTGGCGAGTGTTGATGTGGGCGACGGTCAACTGGTTGCTCGACGCGGCCGCCTTGTGGGTATTCCTGCGCGCATTCGGTGCATCGCTCGATCTCGATGCACTGATCGTGTCGTTCGGTCTCGCCAACATCATGTCGGTCGTGCCGATCACACCGGGTGGTCTCGGCATCGTCGAGGGCATCTACATTCCGACGCTGATCGGATTCGGACTCACGCGCAACACGGCAACGGTGGGCGTGTTGTCGTATCGCATCGCGCAGTATTGGGTGCCGATCCTCATTGGAGGAGTGCTCTACTTGACCCTGCGCGTCGGCCCGTTCGCCATCGAGCGTCGTCAGAAGCTCAAGCCCATCCGTCGCATCGCCGCAGACGCAGTCGCGCATCCGTCCAGCCGCATCGACTGGATCGAGCACTACGCACCACGTGACCGCACCGGCCAGTTCCCGATGCCCGACTTCAGGGGAATTGACGACGATGACGACATCGATGGGTAGCGTGAGATGACATGACCACTCACGAGCGCCCATTCGGTCGTTGCCTCGAAGACTTCGTCGTCGGCGACGTCTATCGCCACTGGCCCGGCAAGACGATCACCGAAGCCGATGACCATCTGTTCTGCATGATCACGATGAACCATCATCCGTTGCACACGAACGACTGGTTCGCATCCCAGAGCGTGCAGGGTCGCAACGTGGTGGTGGGCAACCTCGTGTATTCGCTCGTCCTCGGGATGAGCGTGCCCGACGTGAGCGGTGCGGCGATTGCGAACCTCGAAGTAGAGACGCTGCAGCACAAGTTCCCGACGTTCCACGGCGACACGATCCACGCGGAGACGCGGGTGCTCGACGTGCAAGAGTCCAAGTCGAAGAACGATCGTGGTGTCGTGACCGTCGAGACGAAGGGCTTCAACCAGGACGGCAAGGAAGTGTGTTACTTCCGTCGTCGCGTGATGGTGTGGAAACGGTCCGCGCTGCCCGAGCGCAAGCGCCCGTACGACGGTCAAGACGTCTGGGGTCAATAGGCGAACTCGTCGACCCCTTGCTTGCGTGGGGTCTGCCACAACTTCGTGAACTGCCGTGGCGATCGACGCGCGATCGCTGGCACATCCTCGTCAGTGAAGTGATGTCGCAACAGACCCAGGTCGATCGGGTCGTGTCCAAGTTCCTCGCCTTCGTCGAGGCGTATCCGACGCCACGAGAGTGCGCAGGCGCCCCACTCGGTGAGTTGCTGACGTTGTGGAGTGGTCTCGGGTATCCACGCCGTTGCCGCAACCTGCACGAGGCAAGCAAGGTGATCGTCGAGCGACACGGCGGGGTCGTGCCTGATTCGCTCGAAGAACTCCTCGCACTACCGGGTGTTGGTGACTACACCGCACGCGCAGTTCTCGTGTTCGCCGATCATCGCGAGATCGGCATCGTCGACACCAACGTCGCACGCGTGGTCGCACGTATCGAGAATCGTGCGCTCGGGAAGAAGGAACTGCAGTCGATCGTCGACGAGGTCGTACCGTCCGGCCTCGCTTGGGAATGGAACCAGGTGCTGATGGACTTCGGAGCCACGGTGTGCACCGCGCGCTCGCCTCGTTGTCATGACTGTCCCGTGATGTCGTCCTGTGGATGGGCGGGACGCAACGGCGACGATCCTGCTCCGCTCACCGCCGGAACGTCGCGTCCGCAGGGTCGCTTCGAAGGATCCGATCGGCAAGCGCGCGGAAAGCTCTTGAGAGAGCTCACGAGGCGAGGGGTCCGGCCGGGCGATGCAGCGAGCGTGATGGGCGATCTCGATGTGGATCGCACGAATCGTCTCGTCGGTCAGTTGAAAACCGAGGGACTGATCGTCGAACGGGACGGGTTCCTCAGCTTGCCGTGACCCAGTCGACGATGAGTCGATTGACGACGTCGGGTTGCTCGAGTTGGAGGAAGTGTCCGGCGTCCTCGACGACGACGACTTCGGCGTTGTCGGGTTTGCGTGACTTCGCATCGTGCGCGAGTTCGACACCGATACAGCCGTCGGTCTTGCCATGGAGGTACAACACGGGTTGCGTCGGAGTCTCGGTCTGCATGGCCGTTTGGGCTTCTGCAAGTGCCGGGTCGCGATAGCCCTGACCGAGCGTTGCGCGGTAGTAGCCGAGAGCTGCGGCAAGGTGTGCGGGATCGGTGAGCGAGTCCTTCACGCGTCGAGCGTCGGCGGTGCCGTCGTAGCCAGGCGACCACTGTGACCACAGCCGATCGATGAAGGCCATGTCGTTGGACGACACGATGTGGTCGCTCAATGGATGCTGGAAAAAGAACATGTACCAACTGCGTTGGATCTGGTCCTGGTTCGTGAGGAACGCAGTGCCGAAGGTGTTCCACGGCGGCACCGACATTCCGACGACGCGAGACCAGCGGGATGGTTCGAGGATCGCTGCACCATACGTTGCCGGCGCTCCCCAGTCATGACCGATGATGACTGCACGCGAGTCTCCGCCAAGCACGTCGTGGAGTGCATTCGCGTCCGTGGCGAGCGCGGCGGTTTGGTATGCGCCGTTTGCGGCAACCGAGGTTGGTGCGTATCCGCGCATGAACGGGGCGATCGCACGAAAACCGGCACGCGCGAGTTCGGGGAGGAGGTGTCGCCATGAGTGCGCAGTGTCGGGAAAACCGTGCAAGCAGAGAGCAACTGGACCCGTTCCGCAGGTGAGCAGTTCGAAGTCGATGCCATTTGCACTGATCCGTTCACGTTCGATGCGCGCAGCTTCGGTCATGGCGAAACCCTAGTTGAGTAGCATGACGTCGATGTCTGGTGAGTTCGACTCCAAGCACTTCCGCACCGTGTTGGGGCACCTGCCGACCGGAGTGAGCGTCGTCACCGGCGTGAATCGCGAAGGCGTCAAGTGGGGGATCACCATCGGCAGCGTCGTGTCGGTGTCTCTCGATCCGCCGCTCGTGGGATTCTTCCCGGGTGTTGGTTCGACGTCGTGGCCGCAGATCGAGCAAGGCGGCGGCTTCTGCGTCAACGTGCTCACCGCATCGCAGGATGAATTGTGCTGGCGGTTCGCCAAGGAACCGACCGACGGCGGTGATCGTTTCGATGGAGTCCCGTCACACCTCAACGCATCGGGGATGCCCGTTCTCGAAGGAACGCTCGCCCAGATCGACTGTTCGATCGAGTCGGTGACGCCGGCGGGAGACCACTACTTCGTGCTTGGCCGTGTGCGTGAGCTGGCCCTCGATGTCACCGCGGGTGATGCGATGGTGTTCTACAAGAGCGCGGTCACGGGTGTCGTCCCACCCACACCTCGCTGATGTGGAGTCTCACGGAGTGGTGTGCCGCGTTCATCGGTGCAGTACTCATCTTTTCGGCCACACAGAAGTTGACTGATTGGCGGGGCTGGATCACACAGTCCGCCCAACTCGGTGTTCCTCGAAGCGTGGCGACCGTCGTTGCGCCCCTCGAGGGTCTCGTCGGAGTCGCGCTCGTTTCACAGTTGTGGTCGAGGTTGGTGCTCGTCGTGTCACTCGCGATGTTGTTGGCCTTCACGATCCTGATCGTGAGCCTGCTCGCGCGAGGTCGTCGTCCGGCATGTGCATGTTTCGGTGCTGCGCGTAGCCGGCCGATCTCGTGGTGGACCGTGGTGCGCAACGTGGTGTTCATCACGGTGAACGTCATCGCACTGCTTGGCACGTCTTCATAGACCGCCTGTAGCATTCGCGCGATGCGCGTGTGGATCGACCAGGACCTGTGCACGGGTGACGGCCTGTGCATCGACCACTGTCCGGACGTGTTCGTGCAACTCGAGGACGGAATCGCCTACGTGGCCGAACGTGGCGTCCCATTGAACGACCCGGGGAGTTCAGGCAGTCTCGCGCGGGTCGACCAGCGCAATCATCTCGCCGTGGTGAAGGCCGCGGAAGTGTGTCCAGGTGAATGCATCTTCATCGAACTCGACGAACACGATCTGCCACCAGTGGAAACTCCGACACCGCTCGTCATCCACGCGTCATAGCCAGCGCACCATATTTGGTGCCGATAGGGTTCAATCATGAAGTGGCGACTCGCGGTGAACGGTGCGCTCGCCGTGATCACGTTGTCCGCGTCGGCTTCTGCGAATGCAACACCGGCTCAGCCGATCGCCAAGGTTCGCAATGGTGGGTCTGCGTTACTCGTGTTGCAGGGAATCACGGTTGAACGCGAACGCCCGGCGGGATATTCGCGCTCCCTCTTCGAGCACTGGCGCGACGTCGATGGCGATGGGTGCGACTCGCGGGACCAGGTCTTGCGCCGCGACAGTGTCACGCTGCCGCAATTCGATCCGATCGATTGTGACGTCATCGCGGGTGATTGGATCTCACCGTATGACGGCGCGCGCTGGTCGGACCCGTCGCGAGTCGACATCGACCACGTGGTTGCGCTGAAAGAGGCGTGGGACTCGGGAGCATGGGCATGGTCGGCGAGCATGCGACGCGCATATGCCAACGACACGTCGGACTCTCGCACCTTGCTTGCCGTCACCGACCGAGTGAATCAGTCCAAGAGCGACAAAGACCCGAGCAACTGGCTCCCACCGTCCAAGTCATACCTCTGCACGTATCTCGGTCATTGGATCGCCGTGAAGGCACGCTGGGGACTGTCGATGGATCAAAGCGAATGGGGCAGAGTCAAGAACTTGCTCTCCTCGTCGTGTCCATCCTTGACGATCGCGCCATGGCCAGCCATTCCGTCGGGCGCGGTTGCGGTTGCTCCTGTCGTTACTTCGTCGACGACGGTTCCGTCACCGTCCACGACGCGTGCGGGACAACCGGCGGTCTCGTCAACCTCGACCACGACACCTGTCGTTGGCGCACCATCGTCGACGTCGACTTCGACGACTTCGACCAGCGCCTCGTCGACCGGAGCGTCACGGATCTATCCCGGTGCGTGGTGTTCACCTGAGGGTGCAACTGGCACCTATACCAACGGCAAGACCTACGTCTGTTCGAAGACCAATCAGAGTGGCACGCCCTATTCCGACGGTCGCGCAAGGTGGCGCCAGATCTAAGGCGCAAACGTCGTTTTCTGGCGTTAGCCTTGCGACCCTATGTCGAAGAAGACCAAGAAGCGCAAGGCGCGCCTGCGCCGCTCGAAGGCGAACCACGGCAAGCGTCCGAACATGGGGCGCGGCTAATCATCCCGAGTAGCCCTCGTCGATGACGATGGCGCGCATCACACAACTTGTCGTCGGTGGTCAACCCGCCGCGTGGTCTTCGATCGGTCTCACCTTTCGTGATGGACTCTGTTCGTTCGGCGACGTCACGCTTCGACTCGATCCGTCACTGGCCCCCGGGCTGCATTCGTGGTCGGTCAGCGGCTGTCGTCAAGTCGGCGACATCGATGGCATCCCGACGATCTGCACCGAAGACGCTTCGAACGTAGCGAGTGTTGTCGACTCGTCGGTCATCGACATCATCGGGGTCGACCATGTGGTGGTGTTCACGAATGACCTTGAACGCACCTCGGGCGAAGTCGATCGTGTGACGGGTGAACCGCTGAAGCGAATTCGCGATGCGGGTAACGGTGTGCGTCAGGGATTCCATCGCCTGGGATCGGTGATCGTGGAAATCGTCGAGCAGCAGCGAGTCGAGCACACGATGCTGTGGGGATTCGTGCTGACGGTTGGCAACCTCGACGACGTCGCGAGGCACATGGGGCCCGACGTGTTGAGTCCGCCGAAGGATGCAGTGCAACCAGGTCGTCGGATTGCGGCGTTTCGTAGTGGTGTCGGGCTCGGCACGGCGGTTGCGCTGATCACGCCAGAACCAACCCGTCAGTAGTCGTCGGCGTCCGGATCGTTGCGTCGGGCGATGAAGGCGATCCCTTCTTCGCACGTGTCTGCGAGGGGACACCAATAACAGGCGGTGCACGGGCGGAGATTCGGTTCGCGCAGCTTGAGCTGGACTTCGGCGATCTGTCGAATGCCGTCGACCGTCTTGCGAAGCGCTGCCTGCAGCACGCCCTCGGTGACTTGTTCGACGTCAGCTCGCGCAGTCTCGAGTGAATAGGTTGCAAGCATGCGCGGGGCCACTCCAGCGCGCAGTGACTCCACGAGGGCGTAGAAGCGAAGTTCTTCGCGGTGGTTCGGATAGACGCGGCCCGATTTCATGTCGACGATCACCTTGGCGCCGACGGCACCAAGCGTGAGGTCTGCGCGAGTCGAGAGGTTGATTCGGCCGCCGAACAATTCGACGCGAGCCGAGCTCTCCAGAACGGGTCGCCAGGAGTTCTTGAGTGGCGGGAAGCACTCGTCGAATTTCGAGTAGGCGTCGATCGCCATGCTGCGCAGTTGGGCTCGATCCGCGGGTGAGAGCTGTTCGATGAATTCCCCGGCGCTGCGTTCGTCATCGGCGAGTTGGGCGAGGGCCTCGTCGACGACGTCGCCCGGAGTCGGCTCTCCTCGCCAGTTGATGCCGAGTTCGATCGACTTGTGGAGGACCGTGCCCTTGACGTTGCGCAGCGTCCATTCGAAGTTGTCGAGCGAGGCGACGAAGTTGGTTTCACAACCGTGGATCGCCGTGAGCTTTCCTTTGCTCACCCACAGCGGCTTGTCGACGCTGAACTGTTCGGCCACGTCCGCGAGAGAGTCGGTGAGTTGGTCGGCAATGCCGACGACGATCTCGTTCGGCAGTGGCTCCCAGCCCTGTGGTTTGCCGAGTGCGTCGACGACGGCCTGTTGCATGGGATTGAGGGCGCCAAGTGCGCCTGCTTCCGTGCTCGACATTTCACCTCACTCTGTCACACGGGTGTGTGATGCTGTCGCCATGACGGGCGGAACGACCATGATGTTTGCGGCAGCCGCACGGTTCCTCGCCAACGAGGCCCAGCGTTTCGGTCTCGATGCACCTGGTTTTCGAAGCCCCCCGCGCACGCTCGGCGTTCAGCGCACCTTGCGGCGCACCGAACACGGTGGAGTGGTGGCGGTCCTCGTTCGTGATCGTCCCTTCGTCGCGGTGCTTGCCGACATGATCGAAGGCGTGATCGTGGTCAATCGATTGGTGCCACCCGATGCCGACACGATCCGCACTGCGCTCTGGGAGTCGCTCGTCGAAGCGGGATTCGTCGGTGACGACCTCGACGTGACCACCTCCGATACCCGCGTAGCCTGAAGTCGGCGCCCGGGTGGCGGAATGGTAGACGCGGGGGGCTTAAACCCCCCTGACGAGAAATCGTCGTATCGGTTCGAGTCCGATCCCGGGCACAATTCGCCTTCGCGCGTTGTCGAATCTCGGCCAGAATGGAGAGGTGCCAAGCTCCACTTCGTCGCCGCTGCGTCTTGCACTCGAGTCGAAGGCCGATGCGATGCTTCGGGACGTCGAGGCGTTCGTCAACATCGAATCGCCGTCACATGAAGTAGACGACCTACGCCGGAGTGCGACGTTTCTCGCTGACGTGATGGAGCGAGTCCTCGGGACGAGGCCGACCCTGGTCGAGTCGAGCGAGGGTCCACACGTCCACTGGAAGGGCTCGAGTGATACACGAGTGCTCGTCGTCGGACATCACGACACCGTGTTCCCCAAGGGAACCGTTGCGAAACGATCGTTCAGTCGCGACGGCGACATCGCGCGCGGTCCCGGCATCTTCGACATGAAGGCGGGCATCATCCAGGCGATCTACGGTCTCGGCGAGATCGAGGAATCCAAGCACGTCGAGATTCTGATCACCGCCGACGAAGAAGTTGGTTCCTATGCGTCACGCGAGTTGATCGAGGAGCGCGCGCGGGCGACTGGCCACGTACTCGTCATCGAGCCATCGGCCGACGGTGGGGCACTGAAGATCGGTCGTAAGGGAGTCGGCACGTTCCGTGTCGACATCGCGGGTCGTGCTTCACACGCTGGTCTCGAACCAGAAAAGGGCATCAACTCGCTGATCGAACTTGCAGCCCAAGTGCAGGCAATCGCCGCGATCGCACGACCCGAAGTCGGCACCACGGTCACACCGACGGTTGCCTCTGCCGGAACCACGGAGAACGTCGTTCCTGCTTCGGCTCACATCATCGTCGACACGCGAATCAGTGAGCCTGCAGAAAAGCAACGAGTCGAAGCGGCATTCTCTGCGCTTGCGCCGACGGTCGCCGGGGCGACGGTGTCGGTGAGTGGCTCGATCAATCGTCCGCCGATGCACGAGTCAGCGGCACAGCAGTTGTTTTCGTTGGCCGTGGGCGTTGCCGACGATCTCGGCATCGCTGACCTGCGTGGCGTCTCCGTCGGCGGTGGGTCGGACGGCAACTTCACCGCGGCGATCGGCATTCCGACCTTGGATGGATGTGGTGCAGTCGGCGGAGGTGCTCACGCCGAGACGGAGCACATCATCGTGTCGACGTTGCCTGAGCGTGCAGCGCTGCTCGCGGGCATCGCGCGCGCGATAGTTCTGTCGAACTAGTCGAGTTCGAGCAACCCGCCGCTGCCGAGCGTGCCGGCGGCGCGATATTCATCGATCTTGGATCGCGTGTCTTGGATGTCCAGATTGCGCATCGTGAGTTGGCCGATGCGATCGAGTGGGCCGAATGCGGCATCCTCGACGCGCTCCATGCTCAGGCGCTCCGGTGCGTACGTGAGGTGAGGGCCGCTGGTGGACAGGATCGTGTAGTCGTCTCCGCGGCGTAGCTGCAGCGTGACGGTTCCCGTCACGAGGGAGCCGACCCAGCGCATGAGTGGCTCGCGCAACATGAGCGACTGTGGATCGAACCAGCGTCCTTCGTACAGCAGGCGACCGAGGCGGCGACCCATCTGGCGATAGTTCTCGAGGGTGTTCTCGTTGTGGATGGCGGTCAGGAGTCGCTCGTAGGCGATGTGCAGGAGGGCGAGTCCCGGCGCCTCGTAGATGCCGCGACTCTTTGCTTCGATGATGCGGTTCTCGATCTGGTCGCTCATGCCGAGACCGTGGCGACCACCGATTCGATTCGCTTCGTGCACGAGCTCGACCTGCGAGGCGAACTCCTTGCCGTTGAGCGCGACCGGCCAGCCTTCGCGGAACTCGATCGTGACGTCTTCTGGTGCGATGGCGACGGCAGCGTCCCAGTGCGCGACGCCCATGATCGGCTTGACGATGTGCATCGAGGTGGAGAGCTCTTCGAGTTGCTTGGCTTCGTGCGTGGCACCCCAGATGTTGGCGTCCGTCGAGTACGCCTTCTCGGCGGAATCGCGATACGGCAGCTTCTTGGCGGTGAGGAACGCACTCATCTCCGCGCGACCGCCCATCTCGCGCACGAACGTCGCGTCCAGCCAGGGCTTGTAGATCCGCAGGCTCGGATTGGCGAGTAGCCCGTAGCGATAGAAGCGCTCGATGTCGTTGCCCTTGTACGTGCTGCCGTCGCCCCAGATGTCGACGCCGTCTTCCTTCATCGCGCGTACGAGGAGCGTGCCCGTGACGGCGCGACCGAGTGGTGTGGTGTTGAAGTAGGTCTTGCCTGCGGTGGTGATGTGGAACGCGCCGCACTGCAACGCGACGAGTCCCTCATGGACGAGTTCGGTGCTGCAGTCGACGAGCCGGGCATGCTCGGCGCCGTAGTCGAGTGCGCGCGACGGAACGCCCGAGAGATCTGGCTCATCGGGTTGGCCGAGGTCTGCGGTGTAGGCGTACGGCTTGGCGCCCTTTTCGCGCATCCATGCGACGGCCGCAGAAGTGTCGAGACCGCCGGAGAAGGCGATGCCGACGCGCTCGCCAACGGGCAAGGCGGTGAGCACTTTGGCGTTCGAGGCGGCGCTATCGGGCATGGTTCAACGGTACAGACCGCGCCGAGCCAAACACGACCGCTTTACCGTCGCTCGAGGCCCGCGAACGTCGCGAGTGCGACGCAGAGTCCGCTGAGTGCGACCACACCCATGACGAGTGCGACCCCAGGCGAGTCGACGATGTCGCCAGCAGCGAATCCGGCAGCGACGACGGATGCCACGACACCGACGATGGGAACGAATCGACTGGAACGGAATGCGAGCAGGATCGTCCACAACGGAAGGACAAATGGGGCGATCCACAACAAGAAGAACGACGGGTTCGATTCGGGTCCGATCCACCAGGCCGGCTTGCCCACGTTGCGACCGGTCACCACGACCGCAATGAGCGCGGCCATCACGATGATCCACGCGACCACGGTGACCTTCGCCCACGCAGAACTGAGGCGCACCGTTGGGGGCTTTGGTGGTGTGACGTCCATGGCTCGTCAGGGTACATCGCGAGGGTGCGCAGTTAGCCTGATTGACGATGTCGACGCCACGCTTCGGCCGTTTCTCCGTGTTTTTCCCGATGTGGAACGAAGAGGAGTACCTGCAGCGAGCACTCAATGCAGCAATCGAGCTGGGTGAGGAATTGCTCGCCGCCGGAACGGTCGGCGACTACGAAATGGTCATCGTCAACGATGCGTCGACCGACTCGACGCCACGGCTCGCCGACGAGGCTGCGCGACTGAACCCGCGCGTCAAGGTCGTGCATCATCCGACGAATCGCAAACTGGGTGGCTCGATCAAATCGGGATTCGCCGCCGCCACTGGTGACGTCGTGTTGTACACGGATGCCGACCTGCCCTTCGACATGCGCGAGGTGCACAAGGCGCTGCGACTCATGGGGCAGTACGAGGCCGATCTCGTTGCCGCGTATCGATTCGATCGCACCGGTGAGGGATACGTGCGCGTCATCTATTCGTTCTTCTACAACCTGCTCGTGCGCGTGTTGTTCGGTTGCCGCTTCCGCGACGTCAACTTCGCCTTCAAACTCGTTCGTCGTTCGGTTCTCGATCGTGTCGAGTTGCACAGTGAAGGTTCGTTCATCGATGCGGAGTTGATGGTCAGTGCACGCAAGATGGGGATGAACGTCGTCCAATTCGGCGTCGACTACTTCCCACGAACGCGTGGTGTGTCGACGCTGAGTTCCCCGTCGGTGATCGTCAAGATCCTGCGCGAAGCATTCGCCCTCCGTAGTTCGCTGAACGCCCTCGACTCCACGACATGAGCAACGACTACTTCGACGACGTCGACGCGTCCTACGAGCCGGGACTGTACGACCGCTGGCGTCCGGCCCTCTTTGCTTTCGCCGTCCTGTTGACGGTCGTCGCGATCGCGGTGCTGCGCAATTCATCCTCGAATGAATCGACGAACGGTTCCAACCCCGACGTCGTCGTCGACTCCTCGGGAGTGCCGCGAGTGACGGTTCCGCTCACCCGGACGTTGCGCGACGGGATGAAGGGCGACGACGTCTTGCGCCTGCAGGAGCGACTCGCAGAGCTGAAGTTCGATCCAGGTCCGCGCGACGGCGTGTTCGGGCAGAACACGTTGCAGGCGGTGTGGGCGTTCGAGAAGTTGGTGTTGGACACGCCGCGTGAGGACGCGCGAGGTGAAGTGACGCCGTCGATCTGGTCGATCATGGAGTCTGACCTGAAGATTCAGCCGCGTCGCGTCCCCGACAGCCCACGGCACGTCGAGATCGATCTCGTGAAGCAGGTGATGATCGTGTTCCAAGGCGGGACACCCACGTTGATCACCCACATGTCATCTGGGTCGAACGAGAAGTGGTGTGAAGAGGTCACGATCGATCCGGGCGAGGATGGCAACAACACCCGCGAACAGATCAAGAAGGGCATCTGTGGCGATGCGATCACGCCTCCGGGGATCTTCTACTTCTACAACCGCAAGCAGGGAATGAGGGAGTCGAAGCTCGGCACGATGTACAACCCCGTGTACTTCAACTACGGGATCGCCGTGCATGGCGCGATCCTGGTGCCGCTCGAACCGGCATCGCACGGGTGCGTGCGCATTCCCATGTCGGTCGCACGATATTTCCCTGCACTCGTCGAATACGGCGACCGCGTGTACGTCTTCGACGGAATAAAGGAGCCAGAGGAGTACGGCTCGCCACCTCCGCCGTGGGATCGCCCGGACCCCAACTACACCACGACGACTTCGATCGCTCCGACGACGACTCTGAAGGGCGCTCCGACGACGACGGTTCCCCCGACGACGCTTCCGTAGTAGACAGAGGGTCATGGGTCGCATCGCCTACGACGAGTTCTCGATGTTCGGCGAGAACATCGCCGAGTATTCACTCACTGCGTCTGCACACCCCGTCGTCTCTCGCGTCACCACGGAATTGGCCGACGGCCGTCAGGTCTCGGCGCTCAAGTGGGGGTCTGAGTCACCGCGTCTCGTTCTCGTGCACGGCACCGCACAGAACGCGCACACGTGGGACACCGTGGCGCTCGCGCTGGGAATGCCGCTGCTTGCGATCGACTTGCCCGGTCATGGACACTCCGATTGGCGACAAGACGCCAGCTACACGCCTCAGACGCTCGCGAACGACCTCGCTCCAGTCGTAGCGCAGCACGCACCTGATGCAGTCGCCATCGTCGGGATGTCTCTCGGCGGTCTCACGTGTCTCGCGTTGGCGCACGGCAATCCATCGTTGGTGCGCCATCTCGTCATGGTCGACATCACGCCTGGCGTCACGTCGAAGAAGGCCAAGGCGGTGCTCGACTTCATCAACGGCCCACAGAGCTTTGCAAGTTTCGATGAGTTGCTCGCGCGAACCAAGGAACACAATCCGACCCGCAGCGAGTCCAGTTTGCGTCGCGGCATCTTGCACAACGCGCGTCAACTCGACGACGAATCGTGGGAGTGGCGATACGACCGACGAGGTCGATCGAACAACGAAAACGCCCCACGTGAGGGGGAGGGAGAGTCCGCTGCTCCTCGCCCCGATTCACTCGTATTGTGGGAAGCGATCTCGTCGCTGCACTGCGAACTCTTGCTCGTTCGCGGTGGTATATCTCCGGTGGTGGACGACGAAGACGTCGCAGAACTCAAGCGCCGCAAGCCGAATGCCGTCGTCGAAGTGGTCGACGGAGCGGGTCACAGCGTGCAGGGGGATCGTCCGGTCGAGCTTGCCAAGATCCTCGCTCGCTTCGGCTGACGCGACGCTGCACCGTTAGGGTTTCGGTCATGAACCCCCTCGCAGTGCGCAAGAAACTCGGTCGTCCCTGCGCCGTCGACCCAGGTGAGACACGAAAGCGTTTGATCCTCGAGGCACGTCGACTGTTCGCCGAGATCGGTTACGACGCGACGACGAACCGCCTCGTCGCCGACGCGGTGGGCATCACGACGGGTGCGATCTATCACTACTTTCCTTCGAAGAAAGACATGTACATCGCGGCCTATGCAGAAGTCCAGGACATGGTCTATGGCGCGCTCGAAGCTGCGGTCGTGAGCCACGACACCTTCTCGGGGAAGTTCTCTTCGATCCTCGACGAACTCGCGAACATTTCGACGCAAGAGCCCTCGTTCATCGGCTTCGTCGTCGGTGTCGCCGCGGAGAGCCAGCGTCATCCTGAGCTCACCCAAGACTTGAAGTCACTGCGCATGCGCACCGTGATGTTCCTGCACGAGATCTGTGAAGAGGCAGTGGCCAAGGGTGAGGTCAACGAAGGGATCACCGGTCAGGTGTTGCACGACATGATCGACGTCGTGATCTCTGGCTTGTCGCGATTCAGTCACGTCGTCAACGATGCGCAGCGACGTCATGACGTCGTCGAGGGTCTCAAGCACCTGATGGCAGGATCGGTCCTGCGCGTACCAGTCGTTCGCTAAGCCGCTTCGATCCGATTCGCGCGCTGGGTGCCCAGCACGTCGGTGACGACGAATCCAAGGCAGACCCAGATCAACGCGAAGCCGGCGAAGCGAGTCGCACTCACCACTTCATCGAAGATCGCCCAACCAATCACGAAGTTGATCGTCGGAACGAGATATTGCATCGGTCCGAGGATCGTGAGCGGCGTTCGTTGTGAGGCGCCGGCGAACAACAGCAATGGCACCGCGGTGATCACGCCGGTGAGGAGTGCGAATACGAGCTCGATGGCGTTTGCATTGTTCGGAATGCTGTCGGCGCGATTCCACGTCACCACGACGTAGGCGAGGGCAGGGATGCCGAGGATGACGACTTCAGCCGTCAGGCTCTCGAGTGGCTTGAGCGGAACCTGCTTCTTGAGATATCCGTAGATCGACCAGCTCGCGGCGATCGAAATCGCCACCCATGGCACCCGACCGTAGGAGACCGTGAGGACGGAGAGTCCCGCGACGGCAAAGACGACGGCAACCTTGAGTGTGAGCCTCAACTTCTCGCGCAAGACGACGACCCCGATCACGATCGTGAAGAGTGGGGCGATGAAGTAGCCAAGCGCGGTCTCGATGACGTGTTCGTTGACGACCGCCCACACATACAGCGTCCAATTGGCGGTGAGGAGCGCGCTTGCGATCGCGATCCGCCACATCACTCGAGGATTGCGCAGGGCGTCGAGCAACCCGCGCGTGCGACCTGCGATGACCACGACCGCGAACAACACGACGACACTCGAGGCGATCCGCCACCCGATGAGTTCGAATGGGTCGAACTCCTTCAAGACTTTCCAGTACAGGGTGAGCAGCCCCCACAATCCATACGCGGAGAATCCGAGCGCGATACCGAGCGAACGTGACCGTGCGTCGTCGTCGTTCGTCATGGCTCAGCCACGCTACAACACGCCAGTAGCCTTGACTTCGTGGACATCACCGCTTGCGAGCAGTGGATCTCGCTCACTTCGCGAGCAGCTCGTGGCGGAGCAGCTCCACTCGTTGAATTGTTTGCAAGCGAACCGTCACGGACGCAGGCGATGAGCATCGAACTGCATGTCGATGGGCAGTCGATCCTCGTCGATGCGTCGAAGCAGAACGTCGACAAGGAAGTGTTCTGCGAACTTGCCGGTCTCGCGATGCGGGCTGCGGTCGCTGACGCACGCGACGCGATGCTGTCAGGGGCGATCGTCAATACGTCCGAAGTCCAGCCTGCGCTCCACACCGCCTTGCGCGCACCGAGGGGTTCACGAGTCGAGGTCAATGGAGTCAACGTCGTCGATGAGGTGTGGTCGGTTCGCGACCAGGTCTCGGCTCTTGCCCACGATGTGCGCGAAGGCCGCAAGTTGGGTGCAACCGGAAAGCGGATCACCGACGTCGTGAACATCGGAATCGGCGGGAGCGACCTCGGGCCTGCGCTCGTGTACTCCGCCTTGGCGACGACGCGCGATCCGCAAGTGCGCGTGTCGTTCGTGTCCAACGTTGACCCGACCAACGTCACGCACGTGTTGGCTGGGCTGGATCCAGCATCGACGATCGTCGTCGTCTGCTCGAAGTCGTTTTCGACCGCGGAGACCTTGACCAACGCTCGCATCGCCCAGCAGTGGCTCGCCGAATCACTTGGCCCAGAGTCCGTCGCGCAACACACCATTGCGGTCACCGTCGATGCATCCAAGGTTGCGGCATCGGGGATCGCAGCATCCACGGTGTTGAAGATGTGGCCGTGGGTCGGAGGACGCTATTCGGTGTCCTCGGCGGTCAACGTGTGCAACGCGATCGCATTCGGCGCGGACATCATCGATCAGTTCCTCGGTGGAATGCGTGCGATGGATGAGCACTTTGCAACCGAGCCATTCGAGCGCAATGCGCCGATGGTGCTCGGCTTGATCGGGGTGTGGAATCGCAGTTTCCTCGGCCGTGGCTCACACGCGCTGATCCCGTACGCAGATGCACTCGGCCTGTTCCCCGCATACCTGCAACAGCTCGAGATGGAGAGCAACGGCAAGTCGGTGACGCGCGACGGCGAGCGCATCGCTGCTGAAACGGCACCGGTGATCTGGGGAGGCGTCGGCACGAATTCCCAGCACGCCTTCATGCAGCTCATCCATCAGGGGACCTCGGTCGTGCCCGTGACCTTCCTCGGTGTCGCGCGACCGACCACCTCGCGCCGTGAGGAGCACACCGCGCTCGTCGCCAACATGATCGCCCAATCAGCGGCACTCGCCTTCGGTCGCTCGCACGAGGACCCCGCACGGGCGATGCCGGGTAATCGCCCGAGCACGACCATCCTCATGAGTGCGCTCACGCCCGCAACCCTCGGTGCACTGATTGCACTCTTCGAACACGTGGTCTTCGTGCAGGGCTGCGTCTGGGGAATCAACTCCTTCGATCAGTGGGGCGTCGAACTCGGCAAGAAACTGGCACACGAGGTCACCGCCGAACTCACCTCAGGGGTGCCCGGGGCATCGCGTGACGCCTCGAGCGTCCAGTTGCAGAAGTGGTATTTGCAGCACACCTCGCGCGCCTAGTCTGTCGGGCGTGACCACGAAGGTTTCCCAAGCAGAGCGGATGATCAACCTGCTCGCGCTCCTCGTCGAGCGCTCGCGCCCGCTCACCTTGAAGCAGATTCGTCGCGAGTTGGGCAATCAGTACTCCGAGCAGGACGAGGCGGCCCGCGCGGCATTCGAGCGTGACAAGAGCGAGTTGCGCAAGATGGGTATCCCGATCGAGATGGTCACGCTTGGCGGTGATCAGGCGGGAGAGGGCGGTTACACGGTCGACCGACGCAGCTTCCTCCTTGCCGATCTGAAACTCACCGATGAGGAGCGAAGCGCGCTCGAACTCGCGATCGCCACCGTGCGCATGGGGGCGCTCGTCGGCGAAGGTGCCCTGTGGAAGTTGGGTGGTGAACGCGTCGCAAAGACACCGACGACCTCGGTGAACATCCAGATGACCGACGACGTGCTCGTCGCACTCGCTTCCGGAGTCGTCGAACGCAAGACACTGACGTTTACCTACAAGTCCGAACAGCGCAAGGTTGACCCCTACGGACTCCTTGCCCGTGGTGGGTTCTGGTACTTGGTGGGCCACGACCACCTGCGCGGCGCACAGCGCGTGTTTCGTGTCGATCGCATCGAGTCAAAGATCGGTGTCGGCGCAAAGGGATCCTTCGATCGGCCCGTTGGTTTCGACCTCACGCGCGCGGTGCCGACCGAACGCGACATGCTCGCCGACGGCGAGGCCGAGGCGACGCACGCGGTCGTGCGGGTTGATGCAGTGCTCGCGTCTCGCGTGCGCGAGGAATTCGGTGAGGGGTCCGTCGTTGCGACGAACCCCGACGGTTCGGTGGACTTCTCGATTCCGTGTGCGAATCTCGCCGCATTTCGATCCTGGCTGTTCGCGATGGTCGACCGTGCCGAGGTGCTGTCTCCGCCGTTCGTTCGTGACCACGTCATTGCAGCCCTGCGTGAGATGGTCGAGGCGAAGTGATGAAGCTTCGTCGTCAACGCCGTGGACCGCGAAGTGCGGGCGAGCGAGTCGAGCGCCTGCTCGTCATGTTGCCGTGGATTCTCGAGCGCGGACAGGTGCGACTCGCCGACATGGCCAAGCAGTTCCGTTTGAGCGAAAAAGAGTTGATGGACGACCTGATGATGGTCTCCATGTGTGGCGTTCCGCCGTATACGCCGGACGCACTCATCGACGTTCGGGTGGACGAGGAATGGGTGGTCGCCGAGGTGCCGCACATGTTCAGGCGCCCACTGCAGCTGACCTCCGCCGAGGTGTTCGTGTTGAGTGCGATGCGCGATGCGGCAATGAGAATTCCCGGTGCGGACCGCAATGGGCCGCTCGCAAGTGCGCTGAACAAGTTGAAGGCGCTCCTGCCGAAGGAAGAAGCAGGGGTTGCCGTCGATCTGCGTGCCGTGCGCTTCCTCGAAGAGCTGCGTGACGCGCTCGACCGTGGCGCAGAGGTGAAGATCACGTACTTCACACCGTCAACGGCGACTCGCTCAGAGCGAAACGTGGTGCCGCGACGGATCCTCGAGTCGTTCGGCAACTGGTACGTCCAGGGTGACGACTCCGCATCGGGTGAGATGCGCACGTTCCGCATCGATCGCATCGACGCACTTTCGTTCACCGGCCGTACGGTGCCCGTCGTCGAGATGGACGACAACGAAGAGACCTGGTTCGCTGATGCAACCGAGTTCGTCACGCTCTCGGTTTCTCCGAAGGCTCGCTGGATCGTCGAGCAGTATCCCTATGTCGAGCGCAAGGAGTCCTCGGATGGCCGCATCGTCGTGAAGATGGCGGTGACGAGCGAGCACTGGCTCGGGCGACTGTTGTTGCGTGCCGGCACCGACGCTCACGTCGTGGAACCGGCAAAGTGGGCTGACTTGGCGGCGCGCACCGCACGCAGCGTGCTCGCCAAGTACGAGGCCTAGGCCCTACGGGGCAAAGCGATCGAGTTCGTCGGATCGTTCGATCCGTGCCGCACCGAACAAGTGTGGGAGGAGTCGCGCGACGACGCGTGAATCGTCGAGGGCATCGTGGTTGGCCTGCTCGGTCACCCCGTAACGCTCGGCGATCGCGCGCAGCGTGTTCGATTGTTTGCGACCGTCTTCGAGCGAGCGTGCAAGGCGCAACGTACACACGGGCTTGTCGAGGTTGACCACTCGGTTGGCGCGGTCCGCCTCGGCGGAGAGGAACCCGATGTCGAACTTGGCGTTGTGGGCGACGAACCGAGCGTTGCGCAGTGCCCAGTTGAGGTGATCGATCGCGACGCCAACGGGCAGTCCGTCGCGAAGGTCGCGACGCGTGATCCCGTGGATCTCATACGCGCCGAGCTTGCCGAAGCCGGGAATGTTCTGGCGCACGTACGTGGCGAATTCCGACTCGATCGTGCCGTCGCCGCGCGCAATCACGATCCCGAGTTGCAACATTCGACAGTCCTGCGGGTCGAGACCGGTCGTCTCGGTGTCCACCACGGCGAAACGTTGGGCGAAGACCGAAGGATCCATGACGCCACCGTATTGCGTGGGTGTGGCGTGCGAAAAGTTCGCGCTACGGAATGACGATTGGCACGGACGTCACGACCGTGTTCGGTCGGAACAACAACTTGGCCTTGATGGCGAGAGCCGACTGGTTGTGCAGCCACTGTGACTTGATGCTGGTGACGAACTCGGGGATGATCACGGTGATCAGGTCGTCGCGATTCTCCGAGTCGAGTTCGTTGATGCGATTGAGGATCGGCTCGGTCAGTTCACGGAATTCCGAGGTGATCATGTCGAGTTCGACCTTGATGTCGTACTTCGCCCATTCGCGGTTCAATCGTTCGCGGTCGTCTGGGGTCTGGATGACCGACAGCGCGATCAGTCGATCGGGGCGGAGGCTCTCGGCGTAGCGCAGTGCACGCAGCACTCCTTGATTCACCGAACCGACGAGAACGATGACGAAGTGGGTGTGGTACGGCGCCCGATATCCCTCTTGCACCTGGAGGAACGATCGGACACGGGTGTAGTGCCGGTTGACGGCGGTGAAGGCAAGAACGAGCGTGGGGATCACGACGGCGGGAATCCAGGCACCGTCGGTGAATTTCACGACGACGACGATCCCGGCGACGAGCGTCGTCGTTGCGGCACCGATCCCCGACATCACGGCACGCGGAACCCATCCGCGCTCCTTGAGGTTGAAGTGTCGAACGAGCATTCCCGACTGGCTGAGGGTGAATCCGGTGAACACGCCGACTGCGTACAGCGGGATGAGCAGGTTGACGAGACCGCCGAACGACCACACGAGAACGGATGCTGCGAGGCCGAGGAAGATCACGCCGTTGGAGAACACCAAGCGGTCACCACGGTTCATGAACTGGCGTGGAAGGTAGTTGTCCTTGGCGATGATCGATGACAAGCGGGGGAAATCTGCGTAGGCCGTGTTGGCGGCGAGGATGAGGATGCCGAACGTCGCGAACTGCGTGATGAAGAAGAAGATGTTGCGCCCTCCGTAGACCTGCTCGGCGAGCTGGGCAAGGACGGTGTCGCGGATGAGGCCTTCCTCGTCCTTCAGTGGCTCGAGGTGCTGGGCAAGCACGCTCAGTCCGAAGAAGCTCGTACCGAGGATGACGGCCATGATGACGAGCGTGATGGAGGCATTTCGTGGTTCGGGTTTCTTGAACGTCGGCACGCCGTCTGCGACCGCCTCGATACCGGTGAGTGCGACGGCGCCCGAAGAGAACGCCTTCAAGAAATAGAAGAGGGTGACGGCGTTCGTACCTTCCAGGAGTTCTTTTGAGACCTCGGAGTCGTGGGCAATCGGCGGCAAGTCCTGGAAGAACACCCTGAAGAGACCGACTCCGATCAGCGTGAACAGCACGACGATGTAGAGGTATGTCGGTGGCGCGAAGAGCGCTCCCGATTCTTTGAGCCCGCGCAGGTTGGCGAGCGTGAGGAGTGCGATGAAGCCAATGCACAACTCGACGCGATACGGAGCGAGGCCATTGAACGCCGAAATGATTGCTGCCACGCCACCGGCGACGGAAACAGCCACCGTGAGGATGTAGTCGACGAGCATCGATCCGCCGGCAACGAGGGAGGGGTACTTGCCGAGGTTCTCCCGCGACACGACGTAGGCGCCACCACCGTTCGGATAGGCGAAGATCGTCTGGCGGTAACTACTGACGACGATCGCGAGCAGGATGACGACGAGGATCGAGATCGGAACGAGCCTGCTGTACGCCGCGACGCCGACGCTGGCGAACGAGAGAAACACGATGAGGATTTCCTCTGTCGCATATGCGGTCGAGGAGATGGCATCGCTTGCGAAGACGGGGAGCGCGACCTTCTTGGGAAGCCGGTGATGTGCGTCCTCGGATGTCGCAATCGGGTTGCCGATGATGAATCGCTTGAACCCGCCCGACTTCGCCATTCGTGCCATATGCGACATAGAGCCTGCCATAGATTTACGGGTACGCAAGGGTCTGTCGCCTACGCTGAAACCTGCAAGAGAGGGAGTACGCGGTGCACGTTGTCATAGTCGGGTGTGGGCGAGTCGGTTCCACCCTTGGGCGCGAGTTGACCAAGGCTGGTCACACGGTCGCCGTGATCGACCGCAAGCCTGAGGCCTTCAGTCGGCTTGGTGAGGGTTTTACCGGTCAAACCATCGTTGGAATCGGATTCGACCGTGACGTGCTGATCGAGGCGGGGATCGAGCGGGCCGGTGCGCTCGCATCCGTCACGAACGGTGACAACTCGAACATCTTGATCGCGCGCGTTGCCCGCGAAGAATTCGGTCTCGAGCGAGTCGTCGCTCGTATCTACGACCCGAAGCGCGCGGAGATCTACGAGCGCCTCGGCATCGCCACCGTGGCGACGGTGAAGTGGACGTCCGAACGAATCATGCGTCGCATCCTGCCCGACCTGCCGGCCGTCGAGTGGACGGATCCGAGTGCCAAGGTCGTGCTCGTCGAGCGCGAGATGCCCAAAGAACTCGTCGGAACTCGTGTCGTCTCGCTCGACACCGCTGATGCGCGAGTGTCGGCGATTCGTCGACTCGGTGCTGCCGTGATCATCGACGAGGACACCGTCGTGCAAGAAGGTGACGTCGCGTACGTGATGGCGAGTGTCGCTGGTCTCGCGTCGTTCGACGCATCGCTTGCGACTCACAACGGGAAGGGTCACTGACCATGAAGGTCGTCATCGCAGGGGGAGGAAGCGTCGGTCGCTTCACCGCCGAGCAGCTTGTCGCTGCCGGCCACGAGGTCACGATCATCGAAAACGATCGCGCGGTCGTGCGCGAGTACGCAGACGACGAGGCCGCAACCGGAGTCAAGTGGCACCAGGGAGACGCCTGCGACGTGGCGGTACTCGCCGCGGCTGGCGTGACGATGGCAGACGTCGTTGCATCCGTCACCGGTGACGACGAGGACAACTTGGTGGTGTCGCTCCTTTCCAAGCAGGAGTTCGGAGTACCGCGCGTCGTGGCGCGCGTGAACAACCCGAACAACTACTGGATGTTCAACGACATGTGGGGCGTCGACGTCTCCGTGTCGACTCCGCATCTCATCACGAGCCTCGTGCAGGAAGCCGTCACGGTCGGATCATTCGTGCGTCTGATGCAACTGAAGGGCGGCAAGGCTGAACTCGTCGAAGTGACGCTCGCCGAAGGTTCGCCAGCGTGTGACAAGGCGTTGAAGGAACTGCAATTCCCGCGTAGCGCGACGGTGGTTGCGATCGTGCGTGACAGCCGCGTGCTCGTCCCGGACAAGGAGACGGTGCTGCGCGTCGGCGACGAGGTGATGGCATTGATCACCGAGGACGCCGAAGCTGCGGTGGAAAAGATCCTCGTCGGCTGACGAATCAGTCGCTGCCCTGCGGCAGCAGTGTGTACGCAGGGTTCAAGAACACCAATCGATTGCGGTCGAGATGGGGAACACCGTCGACGACGATGCAGTGACCGTGTTCGATTCCGGTGACGTGGCGCCGTCCGCTGAAGATGACGGTGGCTTCGCCCGTGCCGTCGTTGATCACGATCTCGGTCGACGGGATACCCGATCGCGGCTTGATCGTCATGCGCTTGACTTCACCACAGGCCTTCGTGCGAAATCGCGGTTCGAGTTCGCTGAGCGGTGCGAGGCGGAGCTTTTCGAATCGGTCGACGAGCCGCTCTGCATCGATCTCACGGATCGATTTGTTCGCCGATTTGAGTTTGTCCCGTAGTCCCATGTTCACCTGGTTCGTGCGTTCGTCACCTGTCGCCAACGCTAATCCACCGTCTCGTCGCGAGTTGTGACGAAAGGTACCGAGGGTGGGTAAACGCCCCTCACCTAGGCTGAATGTCGTGAGTACGCGAAAGTTGATCCTGTGGTCACTCGTGTGTGGCGTGCTGATTCTTGTTGCTGGAAGCGTGAAATTGCGTCAGTCGGTGGATTCGACGAACGTGGACTCCAAGGTGCTCGAAGTGGGCGAGTCCGCAACCGTCGGAGGAATGAGCGTGGCGGTCGAGTCGCTCGTCGTGACCGATGACAACACGCTCATCACGGTCACCATCGGGGGCGTCGATGGCGAGGATGCGATCGAAGGCTGGAAGTTGCTCGCTGGTGGCGAGGCGAGCGAGCCGGTGGCCGCTACGGGCGATCAGCCATGGTGCACCACGACGACGGTCGATCCGGTCCGTTGCGTGGTGGCATTTCCCGCATCGACTGGAACTGCAGCGGTGTTCTATTACCGCGAAGGTGACAACAGTCAATGGGCGATCGAGGAATAGTGACCATGCGAGTACCGTTGGAACTCTTGGACAAAGGAGTCGCGTACGTCTGAGCAATTCGATCTCGTGGTCATCGGAGGAGGCCCTGGCGGTTACGCCGCGGCCTTCTACGGCGCATCGGCAGGACTCAACGTCGCACTGATCGAGAAGGACACGATCGGCGGCACCTGCCTCAATCGTGGATGCATTCCCGCAAAAGCGTTCCTCGAGACGGCAGCGGTGAATCGGCACGTCACGCACGCTGCGGACTTCGGTATCTCAACGACGACGTCCCGCATCGACTTCTCGGTCGCCCAGACGCGCAAGCAGGGGATCGTGCAAGGTCTCGTCAAGGGACTCACTGGTCTCACCAAGTCCAAGAAGGTGACGTATCTCCTCGGCACGGGAACGATGCGCTCGGCAAAGACCGTGGACGTCGCGCTCGCTGATGGCTCCTCGCGCACGATCGAGGGACGATTCGTCATCATCGCAACCGGTTCGACGCCGCGGACCATCCCGGGATTCACTCCTGGTGGTCCGATCATGACCTCGGACGAAGTGTTGATGTTGTCCACCATTCCTGCTCGCATCGCCGTCATCGGTGGTGGTGCGATCGGCTGCGAGTTCGCGTCGACGTTCGCCGACCTCGGTGCACGTGTCACCATCCTCGAAGGATTGCCGAAGGTCCTTCCCGGTCTCGATGCAGACTTGGCCAACGTGGTCGTCAAGAGTTTCAAGAAGAAGAACATCGACATTCGCACTGGCGTGAGCGTGACGGGCCACACGCCGAACGCAAGTGGTGGCACGACGGTCGCGTTCGGTGATGGCGAGTCGATCGAGGTCGATGCAGTGGTCGTCTCGGTCGGTCGCAAACCGTTCAGCGATGGACTCGGTCTCGAAAACACCGCTGTGTCGGTGAGCGAGCGTGGATTCATCGACGTCGACGGCTACTGCCAGACGGGTGAACCCGGTGTCTATGCAGTCGGCGACGTCATCAATACGCCGCAGCTCGCACATGTCGCCTACGCAGAGGCGATCGTTGCGGTGAAGCACCTGCTCGGCGAGACCGTGTATCCAGTGATGTACGACCGCGTCCCGTGGGCGATCTACTGCCATCCGGAAGTGGCGTGGGCTGGGCCGTCGGAGGAAGAGGCGCGCGCCAAGGGATACGACGTCGTCGTCGCTAAGCACCAGTTCCGCGCCAACTCGCGCGCGATGATTCTCGGCGAGACAGATGGTCTCGTGAAGGTGATCGCCAAGAAGAATGCAGACGGATCCGCAGGTCAGGTACTTGGCGTACACATGGTCGGCCCCTGGGTTACCGAACAGTTGTCCGGTGGCTATCTGGCGGTGAACTGGGAGGCGACGGTGGAGGAAATCGCTGAATTCCTCCAGCCGCACCCATCGCTCAGTGAATTGTTCGGCGAGACCGTGATGTCCCTGACGGGTCGCAGCATCAATGCGTAGTCCGTCACGACACGCGACACGCGGTTTCGTAGAATTGGTCGTACCCCGACAGGAGCACCATGGCTGACATCACCCTTCCTCAACTCGGCGAGACCGTGACCGAAGGAACGATCACACGGTGGTTCAAGAAGGTCGGTGACACCGTCTCGGCAGACGAGCCACTATTCGAAGTCTCCACCGACAAGGTCGACACCGAAGTCCCGTCGCCAGTTGCGGGAACGTTGACCGAGATTCGAGCAAATGAAGGAGACACGGTTCCCGTCGGCACCGTCATTGCCGTCGTCGGTTCTGCTGGCGCTGCACCTGCAGCAACACCCGCAGCCGCGCCTGCACCAGCAGCCGCACCTGCTCCCGCTGCTCCGCCACCGCAGCCCGCGCCAGCACCAGTAGCTGCGCCTGCGCCACAACCAGCTCCGCCACCGCAGCCCGCTCCAGTAGCTGCTCCTGCGCCTACACCTGCAATGACCCGTCCTGCGGCATCG
>DAIRSS010000009.1:0-39141 GCA_036804285.1 Ilumatobacteraceae bacterium | reverse complement strand
TAGCGCGCTTGTCTGGGGGACAAGAGGTCGTGGGTTCAAATCCCGCCAGCCCGACCAACAATCATGCTCCGATGCTGATGGCGACGACCGAGCCCAAGGCAATTGCAACTCCGAGCACCTGGCCTCGATGGATGCGCTCCTTGTCGATGCGCATGGCAAGGATGACCGTCGATGCGGGATACAGGGACGTGATCACTCCGACGAGTGACAGCATTCCGGTTCGTGCTGCGGTCAAGTACATCGAGTTGGCGAGCGTGTCGAGGACACCCGAGAGGATGGCGAAGTAGCCCACGCTCTTGTGCACGCGCAACGTCTTGTATGCAACGAGACTGACGATCGCCACCGTCGGAACGCTCGTCATGCGTTGGGCGAGCAGTGGCCAAAGTCCAGCATCGTCGGACGTCTGTGCGAGACAGACGAAGATCAATCCGAAACCCATTCCGGCGAACACCGACAGCCAGATCGCTTGAGACTGAACCACCGAACCCTTCGATGACAAGACGTCGCCGATGAGTGCCACCGCGATCGGTGACAGGGCGATTCCGACGTAGGCCAACGCGCTCGGTCTTTCACCTTGGGCGACGCCGACGATGACGGGCATGGCGATGTTGACGACGGCGGTGATCGGGGCAACCACCGTCATCGGTCCGAGCGCCATTGCTCGGTAGAAGGTGATGAGTGCGAGGGCGCCACCGAAGCCGGCACCCATGCTCCAAAGGAAATCCACTTGGGACATGGCAGAAACACCGCTCGTGTAGACGAGCCCACAGAGCAAAAGGAGTGCCACGGACTGGCCGGCAAAGGTCACTGCCGGGGCTGGGGAGCGCCGAGTCGCGCGACCCCCGAGGTAGTCGGCTATCCCATAGGTGGTTGCCGCCCCTAAAGCCCAAAGAATCCCCACTTTGGAAGTGTATGAGAATCCTCAGGAGGCCATTGGGGTGGCGATAGCCTTGAGTGCAGGAGGTGTGTATGTCGAGCAAGTCGTTTTTTGCAAAGGCTGGAGTGGTGGTCGCATCGGTGGCCCTCGGTTCGGTCGCAGGAAGTTTCATCTCGGTGTCGGCGTCCCCGACATCGGTCGTGGTGTGTGCGTCGAAGTCGACGGGCGCGCTGCGTTACTCGAAGGCTGGCACCTGTCGGACCACGGAAACCAAGCTGACCTTGGGTCAGCAGGGCCCAACTGGTCCAGCGGGAGCAACTGGTGCAACGGGTCCAGCGGGAGCCGCTGGTACGTACTCAGGCACGGTCGGCATTCGAACCATCAGCACGTCGGCAGCAACGCTCGAGTTGGCCGATGCTGGCAAGGTTCTCGTGGTGACGGTCGGAACGGACATCACCGTTCCTGCTGATGCAACCGTGAACTTCCCAGTTGGCACTCGCATCGAGATCGCGCGCACCACTGGTTCGCCGACGCTCACCGGCGCAGCAGGCGTGACGGTGAACGGAATTTCGGCGCCAGGTGCTGCCAGTTTCGACTCGGGCACCTATCAGCAGGGAATTCTCATCAAGACCGCGGCAAACACGTGGATCTTGTTGAAGATGCCAGACCAGTCGTAGTTCTCCGTCAGCCCTGACAGTCATGCGGGGCCTCGGAACACTGATTAACACAGCCACCGTCGTTTTCGGCGGTGGCTGTGGTGTTTTTTTCGGTCGGAAGATTCCGGATCGGATCAAGGATCTCGTCGTCCAGTCGATCGGACTCGTCACGATTGGCCTTGGTTTGTCAGACGTGATGAAGACCCACAACATGGTGATTCCGCTCGTCGCGCTGGTGTTCGGTGGGATCTTGGGTGAGCTGCTGCACGTCGAGGACGGATTGGAGCGCCTCGGATCGGCGCTGCAACGTCGCTTTGCCTCCGGGAGCGATCAATCGTCATTCGTTCGCGGGTTCGTCACGGCGTCGTTGTTGTTCTGCGTGGGTCCGCTCACGATTCTCGGGGCTCTCGAGGATGCGAGCGGAAAGACCCCACAGCTGTACATCATCAAGGGAACCTTGGACGGCTTCATGTCGATGATCCTCACTGCGGCTCATGGAATCGGTGCTGCGTTCAGCGCACTGTCCGTATTCGTGGTTCAAGGACTGCTGACCTTGGCTGGAACGTCAATCGACGCCATGCTCACCGAACGGATGCAAGTGGAGATGTTTGCGACGGGCGGGTTCGCCGTCTTGGCGATTGGTCTCAACCTCCTTCAGCTCACCAAGATTCGACTGGGAAGTTTGATTCCTTCGCTCGTCGTCGCTCCCGTCGTCGTGTGGATCTTCTCGGTTCCTGACGGTCTCTTGCACTAGCGATGTGCGGGCGATTCCTGCGCGTCTCGAGCCTCGGAGAGGTCGTCGAGGCGTTCGATGCGAGTGGCGACGTGCCCTTGAAGGCGTCCTTCAATGTGCCACCGACCACCGCGGTCTACGTGATTCGTCATGACGAAACTCATCGGATCGTCGAACCGATGTCGTGGGGCTTGGTGCCATTTTGGGCCAAGGATCAGAAGCGCGCATCGAACGCGATCAACGCTCGTGCAGAAACCTTGACCGAAAAGCCAACCTTTCGCCATCTCGTCTCACGTCATCGCTCGGTGATGCCCCTCGATGGGTATTACGAGTGGGACACCGTGTCAGTGGACAGGGGTGGTCCGAAGCAGCCCTATCTGGTGCGACCGTCGGCTCGTGGCAACTTGGGACATCGGGGAATGTTTGCGGCTGCCTCGCTGTGGTCGACGTGGAGAGATCCTGAAGACGAAGGGGTGGCCCTGCTGACGGTTGCGATGGTGACTACCGAAGCGACTGGACCTTTGTCGGCGATCCATCATCGGATGCCGTTGCTCCTCGATGCAGCGGAGATGGAAGAGTGGCTCGATCCTGAGGCAGAACTCCCATCATGGGTCGCAAGCGCCCGTCAAAGTCCGGAAGTGGAGATGATGCCCGTGTCAACGAGGGTCAATTCGGTGCGCAACAACGATGCAGCGTTACTTGACCCAATCAGCCTCGAGGGGTCACAGGACAGCTTGTTCTAGTTCAGAGCTGTTGCGAGATCAGCGCCGCGGCGTGGGCAAGGCTTTCTGGTTCGACGGTTCGAGCAGCGTTCTCGAAGGACACGTCAGCGAGGGAGTTGGCGGGGATGACATGAAGGTGCACGTGGGGGACTTCGAAGCCGGCAATGATCAGCGCTGATCGCTGGCAGCCAAACGCACGAATCTGGGCGTTACCGATTCGGTGTGCAAGGTGGAAGAGGTGGGTCGTGGCATCGACCGGGAGATCGGTCCAGCGGTCTATCTCCTTGCGGGGTATGACGAGGACGTGACCAGTTGCGATCGGATTGATGGTCATGATCGCCACGGCTTCGTCGTCGCGATGGACGAAAGTTCCCGGAAGTTCTCCGTTGATGATCTTTGTGAAGACGCTCGTCACGCTGCCACACTAGTTGTCGTGGAGATGAGTGGGAATCGCGTGTTGACGATTCCCAACGCTCTCACCGCAGCCCGATTGGCGTGCCTGCCGCTGTATCTCTGGTTGTTGTTCGAGTGGAACGATCGTCCACTTGCGGCATTGTTGCTCGGATTCCTGGGAATCACCGACTGGGTCGACGGATACGTTGCACGACGATTCGATCAGCGCAGCGATTTCGGTGCCGTGTTCGATCCAGTGGTCGATCGTTTGCTGTTCCTCGTCGGAACGGGGGCTGCCCTCGTCGACGGTGCGTTGCCGGCGTGGCTTGCGGTACTGGTGTTGTCGCGTGAAGTCCTCGTCGGCGGCGCCATGGCGGTCGCGACGGCCTTCGGAATGGAGCGATTCCCCGTGACGACGATGGGGAAGCGGTACACCTTCTTGCTGATGGTGGGGATTCCACTGTTGATCCTGTCTGCGGGCGACCACCCGACGTCGGAGCTCGCGGGTGTGGTCGGTTGGGTCTGTGTCGTGCCCGGGCTCGTTCTGAGTTACGTCACCGGCGTGCTCTACGTACCAAAGATTCGGGCGGCACTCGTCTCTGGTCGCCTGAAGCGAGGGCTACCGTAGGCGCTATGTCGTACGTGTTTTGTAACGGTTGTGGGCATCGCAATCCGCCCCAGTCATCCTTTTGTTCCTCCTGCGGGAGCATCTTGGATGGCCCCGACATGCGGACGGTCACGATTGCAAAGGTTGACGCCCTCCAGGATGCGCCGGGCGTCGAGGACAACATCTCGGTCACCGTTGATCAATCGGGGAAGAAGAAGGCTCTTCTCGTGGTGCGGAACGGTCCGAACGAAGGTGCGCGTTTCTCGCTGTCGGCAAATGACTCGGTGATCGGGCGCCATCCAGACTCCACCATCTGCCTTGACGACGTGACGGTCAGTCGTCGCCATGCTCATCTCGAGCAATCTGACGGCCAGGTGGTGCTCCGTGACCTCGGGTCGTTGAACGGGACGTACGTGAATCAGGAGCGGATCGAAGAGGTCGCCCTCCGCCACGGTGACGAAGTGCAGATCGGTCGTTATCGAATGGTCTTCTTCGAGAGCGCATCGTGACGACCAAGAACTATTTCTCCATCGGAGAAGTCCTTGGTCTCTTGCTCGAGGAGTTCCCGGATGTCACCATCTCGAAGATTCGCTTCCTCGAGAGCCAAGGTCTCATCGAACCAGAGCGGACTCCATCCGGTTATCGAAAGTTCAGCCAGTCTGAAGTGGATCGCTTGCGGTTCATCTTGCGCGAACAGAAAGAGAATTACCTACCGCTGAAGGTCATACGGACACGTCTCGACAGCGACACGTCCGATGGCATGGTTCGGCCGTATGACGAGACGAGTCCCGGCGTGCGCAATCCCGCAGGTCATCCAGCTGCGCGTTCTGTAGGTGCTGCAACGGCGAAGCGCAAGGGGCGACCCAAGAAAGACGACACCACCTCGATGAACAGGGCAGAGTTGCTCGCGGAATCGAGTGTTGACGAAGCGACGTTGCGCGAAATCGTGAAGTCGGGTTTGGTGACTCCGCGGATGGTCGGCGACCTCGAAATGTTCTCGCAACTCGATCGTGAGGTGATCGATGCATGTGCAGCCTTCATCGCACTCGGTATCGATGTCCGACATCTGAAGGCGTGGAAGGTTTCGGCAGAGCGTGAGATGGCACTCTTCGAACAGCGGATCGTGCCCTATCTGCAGCAGCGCAATCCGGGTGCGCGAGAGCAGGCACTCGAGATGCTGGACGAGCTCGTGGAGTTGGGTGAACGCTTGCGGGGGAGTTTCATCGACGTGCTTTCGCGTCCATACTCCGACGGGCGCTGATCCAGTTGCTTGAGTAGTCTTGGCGCATGCTCGTGCGGATCGAACTTCAGGGAGTACGCCTCGAGGTTCCTTCGCAGTCGCCGATCATGATGTTGCAGGAGATCGGGGAGGGTGGGAGAGTGCTGCCGATCTACATCGGAGCCCCAGAAGCGTCTGCAATTCACTATGCGACCGAAGGAATCGTCCCTGAGCGCCCGTTGACTCACGATCTCTTGGTGAACGTCGTGCGCGGACTCGGGGCGGAGTTTTCCAAGATCGTCATCACCGAGGTGCGTGATCACACCTACTACGCGGAGCTGCATTTTTCGTTCGCGGGATCTGACATCGTGATTTCTGCCCGCCCGAGCGACGCCGTTGCGGTGGCGATCCGCACCGACGCACCGATCTTTGCCTCGGAGGACCTCCTGAAAGAGGTGTCTCGAAGCCCAGTGGCGAGTTCTGGGGAGTCCGAGGAGGAGATCCTGGACGACTTCCGTGAGTTCATCAACAGCATCAGTCCCGAGGATTTCGAGGGATAGGCGAGGACGAAATTTGCCCGTAGCCTGAGGCACATGGTGCTCGGCTTCAGTGGAACCCAGGCGGCAAAGATCGTCGGTATTAGCTACCGACAGCTCGATTACTGGGCTCGCACCGATCTCATTCGCCCAACTGCAGCCGATGCAACGGGGAGCGGATCCCGTCGGATTTACAGTTACCGCGACCTCTTGGAACTCCGCGTCATCAAGAATCTGCTCGATGCCGGTATTCGACTGGAGTCCGTCCGTGAGGTTTTCGCCTATCTGCGCAATCACGTCGACACCGACATCGTTGCTGCACACATCGTGATCAGCGGTCAGTCCGTGGTCCTGTGTCAGGGGGACCAGCTCGTCGACGTCCTGCGCAACGGTCAGGGAGTGTTAAACGTCCTTCCGCTGGCAGGCGTGAAGGATCAGGTGGACGCCCAAATTCAATTGGTCATGCCCAGCCCCACGACTGCGACTGAGCAGCGCGGGGTAGTCGGCCTCTAGGACTCCTGAGAAGGCTTCTGCTGGGGGAAAAGGGCCCCGAGAGGCCCGAGGCGCCGAGCGAGGTCATTCAGCCCTGAGGTCGCCTCAGAGAGCCTCTGGAGGGCACTGAGAGCCCCAGAGACGTGCGGAATCGTCTGCCGTAGCGGACCTTCAATGTCGTCCAGAAGGCGATTGACCCTGGCGGCCACCTGATTGATGTTGTCCATCGACTGAACGAAGAGTTCCATGCTGGCAATCAGCGCATCGACCGAGCGTCGCGCCTGGTCGACGGCCTTGGCACCCGTAGCGAGCGGATTGTCGAGTCCGAGACTTTTGATGAGTTCGTTGACGCCGTCCAGCGGAGACCCGGATCCGACGGATGCGTCGGTCGGATTCTCCGTTGCGGTCATGATGCGAGGGTAGTCCGTCGACGGAGGTGCCTTATGTGGCGTGGTTCTTGGGTTTGCCGAACTTTACATAACTATCATTATCGGCACTGACCAACGGACGTGCGGCATCCAGGATCCATCGCAATGCGGCCTTGAAGTCCCGCGTCGTCGGATCTCCCTGTGGGTCCAGATCGCCCTCGATGTCATCGATCGCACACTTCAGGACGAAGATCTGGTCTCTCAATCTGTCGAGTTCGGCGCGCTGGACGACGAGCTCATCCTCGCTGAGTTGGAGTTCCTCGGCCCGCTGTCTGGCCACCCAGTCCCATTGTCGGCAGGCCTGACTGCAGAACTTTCTCGGACGACCGCTCGAGGCTCCTGGAGGCATGGGTTGGCGACACCACGCACACTTGCCCACCTGTTGACTACCGGTCTGTTTCGTCATGACGAAAAGGTAGGACACTGGTGCGTCGTTGTGGTGGATCGCTCCCCATACTGGAGCGTGCAACTTCGCTCCGTGCCACCTGACCGCTGGTTTGCGAGCGACAACGCTGCAGGTGCGGCCCCTCAGGTCCTCGCGGCCCTCCTCGATGCCAACACCGGGCATGCTCTCGCCTACGGCAACGATCCGTGGACGATTCGAGCACAGGAATCCTTCCGCGCGTTGTTCGATCGCGACGTCGTCACTCAGTTCGCCTACGGCGGGACCGGGGCCAACGTCTTTGCGCTCGGATGCCTGCTTCGTCCCGCCGAGGCCGTCGTGTGTAGTCGTGTCGCTCACGTCACCTACGACGAGACCGGTGCGGCCGAACGCATCATCGGGACGAAACTCCTCGAAGTGGAGACGGTCGATGGCAAGGTGACCCCAGCGGGACTCTCCTCCGTTCGACATCTTCTCGGCAGCGAGCATCACGTCCAGCCAGCGGTCCTCACGATTACGCAAGCAACAGAAATGGGCACGCTCTACTCCATCGAAGAGATTCGCACGCTTTGCTCTCTCGCCCACGAGATGGGACTCCTCGTGCACATGGATGGTGCGCGAATCGCCAATGCGGTCGCCGCACTCGGAGGCACATCAGCTGTCCTTCGAGCGATGACCTTCGATGCCGGCGTCGATGTCGTCACCTTCGGAGGAACGAAATGCGGTGGTGTCTTTGGTGAAGCCGTCATCTTCGCACGACCCGAACTGGCGACTCGTTCGAAGTACATCCGCAAGCAGACGACACAACTGCATTCCAAGATGCGCTTCATCTCCGCCCAATACGAAGCACTGTTGGCCGACGGACTCTTCATCGACCTCGGGCGGCGGGCCAACGAGGCGGCTCGACTCTTGCACGAATCCGTTCGTGACATCGCGACGCTTGGGCTCGGTGCTCCCCCTCAGGTCAACAGCGTCTTCCCGCGTCTCCAGGATCCGGCCAAGAGCGCCCTCCAGGACTGGTCGTTCTTCTGGGATTGGGACGTCGCAGCCTCCCAAGTGCGTTGGATGACCGCCTGGGACACGTCCCCCACCGATGTGGACCGCTTTGTCAGCGGTATTCGCGAGGCACTTCTCTAATTGACTGACCGATTAGGTATTGCCTAATCTCATTCGGCCAGACGAAAGGGGCTTGCCCGATGGCCGTGGAGTACTTCGCGCGACGCATTCAAACCGACGACGACTGGATGAATGGCGCTGAATGTCGCGGTTTGACGGAGATCTTCTTCCCGCCCATTGCCGAACGCCCGCAAGCTCGTGAGCGCCGCGAATCCATGGCGCGCTCGGTGTGCTTGCAATGTGCGGTGCTCGAGACCTGCCGCTCCTTTGCCCGGGACAACCATGAGTACGGTTTTTGGGGTGGCGAATCCGAAGAAGAGCGGCATGCAGCGGGGTTTCGGCTCATTGCCCCGATCGGCGTACGAGGTCCGACTTCGTCGTAGTCCGTCGGTGAGGTCGTAGTGGGCGTCGCTCCATCGTCACGAAGTGTCGTCGACATCGTTGACGTCGTGCGTCGGGCGTGGAGTGAGTTCGATTCCACGCGAACGATCCTGACCGCAACCGAGACGAGCGCACACGTCTCGACGAACCGGGTCTTTCGTCTCGGTCTCGATGATGGCAGCACCGTCATCGCCAAAGTTTCGTCGTACGGGTCCTACTTCCTCTTCGCGGAAGATCACGACCGTCTGCATCGCACTCGATCACTCCTCGGTGGTACGCGATGGGAGACGTTCCTCGCAGAGGTGATGAGCGTGAAGGGTCGATCCTTCACCTGGTACGACGGGCAATGCTGGGTCGCCTTCTACTCCGACGTCCAGAGTGGCACGCAACTCCCGCGAATCGTGTCGATGGCCGATGTGGAACAGCTCGGACGCGAGATCGCGGAGTTCCATCGAGCGTGCGCCCAAGTCGCACCGCAGCTTCCCGCGACGTCGAATTCGGTCAAAGGCGACGCGATACACCTTCTCGATCTTCTCGACTCCGAAGATGCACCGGCACACTTTGCGATGACGCAGAGTGACGTCGGGAGCCTGCGCAGGTTCACCCACGAGTTCCTCGTGACTTTGGAGGCGCTCCACTTTGATGAATGGAAGAAGATTCCGATCCTCGTCGACTGGAACCTCGGCAACTTCTCCGTGACGAGGACGAATGACACCTTCACGCTGAATACGCGATGGGACTACGACTGGTTCCGCATTGACACCCGAATGCTCGACTTCTACTTCCTCAGTCGTGTGTCGTCTGCGACCGGTGATCGCACCGTCTTCACCTATTCACCGCACACCCTGCTCGAAGATCGATTCGCGCGGTTCCTGTGCGCGTATCACGATGTGTTTCCGCTCTCGGCGGAGGAAGTGCGTTTCCTCCCCCTCGCCTATGAATTCTTCATCTTGAACTACGTCGTGCGCGAGGGCCCAAAGTTCTTCCAGGATCCACTGAGCTCGCAGTTTCGCCGGGATGCGGTGACGCGCTATCTCCCCCAGGTCGCGACCATCGACGTCACGCCACTGCTCCACACACTGGGGCTTTCGTCATGACGAAACGTCGTCAGTCGAGACGACGCATCTCTCGGGCGAAGCGCTTGCCCTTGTCGACGTACACCGCCGCGCCGTAGGCGATCTCTTCCCGACGGGCGCGACCTTCCTTGATCGTCGCGGGAGCACCGACAGCGAGTGCACCTGCAGGAACGATGGTGTCGTTGAGGACGACGGCGTTGGCCGCAACGATCGCCCCGCTGTGAACGACGACCCTGTGCAGCACCACTGCCCCTGACGACACCTGAGCGCCGTCGTGGATGGTGCACGCCTCGAGATGAGCGATGTGCCCGATCACGCAGTCGTCCCCGACGATCGTCGGATACTCGGGGGTCGTGTGGATCACCGTGTTGTCTTGGATGCTCGTGCGAGCGCCGATGACGATGTGTCCGTCGTCGCCGCGCAAGACGGCACCTGGCCAGATGGTCGATTCGGGACCGACTCGCACGTCGCCGATCACCACCGCGTCGGGATGGACGAAAGCCGACGGATCGATACTCGGAACGAGGTCTCCAAGGGCATACAGGGTCACGGCACAACCGTAGTTCCTGGTGGGATACGCCTCGCCCCGCCAGTACCGTAGAGCCCCATGTCTCGCCGCCTCGACATCGAATTGACGAGTAATCGCAACGACGGAACCTGGACCTGGCGCGCCGCAGGTGCGAAGTCGCCCAAGGGTGTCGTTCGTGAGGAGATCCTTGGTTCCGATCTGCGCGTAGGACGCATCTTCAAGGTCGAAGCTGAAGTCGATCTCGATGGCATCGAGGTGCTCGCCGTCGTTGCTGGACGCGAGAAGAACCAGAAGATTGAGACACTCGAAATCCTCGGTAGCGGACGCGAGTTCGAGCCGGTGACCCAGAAACTTGCCCGCCGCGAGAAGGGCCCACGCAAGGACAAGGGTCCCAAGCGTGGACCGAAGACCGACGGCCCACGTGGCGAGCGACCACAGCGTCGCAACTTCGTCAATCCCCCAGAGCTTCCGAAGCGTCCTGCTGCAAAGCGCTTGAAGGCCAAGCGCGTCCACAGGTCTGCGATCATCGACGCACTCCCCGCTGAACACCAAGCAGTCGCCGAACGTGCCCTCACCGGTGGTCTCAAGGCAGTGCGCGATGCGGTCAAGGCACAGAACGAGCAGCTGAAGAAGGACGGGAAGCCGTTGATCCCCGCCGACGGTGTCGTCAACCTCGCCCAGGATCTCCTCCCCAAGTTGCGCGTTGCCGAATGGCTCGACAAAGCCGAAGCTGCAAAGGCGGACCTCGACACCCTCGACTTGCGTGACTTGCGCTCGGTCGTCGTCGGATCGGACGACCCGATGGTGGTTCGTGACGAGTCGACGCGAGTTCTCGCCGCTGAATTGAAGGCTGCGCTGAAGACGAAGCTCGAGTCGGAGCAGACGCAGTGGTTGGCCGACATCGCAGCGGCGATCGACGTCCAACGAGTCGTGCGTGCACTGAAGGTCTCGAGTGAGCCACCGAAGGCCGGTCAGCCATTCCCCGCGGAGCTCGCGAGCAAGCTCGCACAGGCTGCATCGAGTGCCCTCGCCGCAGAGGACCCACAGGACCGTTGGGTGACCGTGCTCGAGGCGGTGGCGTTCTCCCCTGTTCGTGCAAGCGTCAAGCCTTCGGCGATCCCGGCACAGCCGAGCGAGGCGCTCCTTGCGACGGTGAAGAGACTTGCGCCGCTGATCCCTCACATCGCGGCCCTGTTCGGCGTGTCGGTAGAAGCCGGTGCAACTGCCCCTAAGCCACTTCGCCCGACGCGTCCAGAGCGAGCCAAGAAGAAGCCGGCGGCAGCACGCGGTGCCAATTCTCAGGAGACCGTCAGCGCCCAATAACCTCTGGGTATGACTAGCCCAGTGGAATACGAAAAGCGCGGGAAGGTTGGCGTCATCACGCTCAACCGCCCGGAAGCACGAAATGCGATCAACGGAGATGTGGCCTCGGCATTCGAAGCCGCGATCGACCAACTCGAGGCCGATGATGAAGTTTGGGTGGGTGTTCTCAGGGCAAACACCGATGGCCAAGAGCGACCAGTTTTCTGTGCCGGTGCTGACCTGAAGGCGATCAACAGCGGTCAGGCCGGATCGCTCAACACCGAACGCGGAGGCTTTGCAGGATTCGTCTACCGCGAGCGGAAGAAGCCGGTCATCGCGGCAGTCGATGGATTGGCAACCGCGGGTGGATGTGAAATCGTGCTCTCGACGGATCTCGTCGTGGCGTCCACGAGAAGCGCATTCGGCCTTGCCGAAGTCTTGCGAAATCTCGTCGCTGGTGCCGGAGGCCTGTTTCGTCTCCCCCAGTTGATTGGCAAGAACGCCGCAATGGAAGTGATCCTCACCGGGCAACCACTCTCCGCCCAGCGTGCGTATGAACTCGGAATGGTGAATCGACTTGTCGAGCCAGGAGCGGTCGAAGCAGAGGCAATGGCTCTCGCCGAGCGAATCTGTGGTGCGGCACCGCTCGCGGTCTGGGAGTCACGAAAGGTCGTGAACGCCTCGATGTACGAATCGGAGGCGACCTTGATCGCGATGACGAACAAGGCGTTCGGGGCGATCTTGGCATCCGAGGACACCAAGGAGGGCCTCACGGCCTTCATCGAAAAGCGTCCCCCGAACTGGAAGGGTCGCTAGTCGATCTGCTTGCCGACGACGATCAACTGAGAAACGAGACCTGTCCGCTCGAAGACGTTCTTCGTCTCACGATCGCCGGGTAATGCACGGCCCAGTACTCGAGAACGTCCCGTTGACTTCGCGAAGCCGACGGCATCGAGGACGAGTCGTTCTCCGAGACCGACGTTTCGCGACGACGGTTCCACATACACCACTTCGATCACGAGATCCGTTTCGGACACGCTCCAGAGAATGCCGCCGCAGAGTCGGCCAGCATTGAAAGCGACTCGACCGTCGAGAGTCGAAAGGTCGAGTGAGTCGAGGCGTTCGATCAACAATTGGCTGCCCCGAAACTGACTCGAAGAAGTCTTCGCCTGAGTGACGAGGTCGGTTGCCAGCGCTCCGTCGGCCCCTTCGAGCGCACGTATCTCGAACGGTAGGCGTGTCACTTCAGTTCAACGCCTGCAGGACGCTTCGGCGACCCCGGGTGGCAGCCTCATAGGCCTTGGCCGCGAAGCGCTCCTCCGCGGACCACTCTTTCGACTGCTCAATGATCTGGCTCGCCGTGAGGAGGCCGTAACCCTCGAACGGCTCGGCGACCTCGACGGCAGCCGGCTCCGCCGGGCTCGGCTCCATGTGCTCGCGGTGATGTTCTCCTTGTGGTCTCACGAAGCGCGATCGAATCTCGCGTTCGAGACCCTTGAACGCCATCTCTCCGATGAACCGAGCGTTGCGAAGTGTTTGCTGGAACTTCGCCATCACTTGAAGAGTGGACAGGCGTCGTCCTCAACCGGGCAACCAGGCGCACTATTGCGAACGAGCAAGAAGCACTGGGTGCACTGTGTCTCGTCTGGTCGCCGTGGCTGGAGGCGCTCCATCCCGTCGGTCTTGTCGTCGACGACGACATCCTCTTCGTCTTCCTCGAGCGGAGATTCTTCTGCAGCCGTGAGCTTCTCTCGCAAGATCGCATCGAGGTCGGCCTCGACATCGTCTTCAGTTCGAAGGTCTTCCTCGTCTTCCTCGTCCTCTTCACCCTTTGCCTTGCGGGCTACTGGGACCTCTTCGACGATCGCGTCCGGGTCCTCTACCTCTGCTCCGTCAGCGAGTTCGCCATCGACGAGAAGATCGTCCTCCTCGATGTCGAGTTCGAGGGAATCTTCGTCGAGACCCTCCCCTTCGAGTTCCGGATCGGCAAGGATCTCACCCTCGAGTTCCCCTTCGTCCATCACTTCGTCATCTGACATTCGCACTTCCCTTTCCAGCAGTTGCGGCGAGAGATTAGCCCAATAGGGGGCTCTTGATGCGAATTACCCCTTGTTCCGTCGTTCCTCGGCGCGGCGCTCGGAATCAAGGCGTTCGAGGTCCGGAGCCTCGCTCGTGATGTGTGTCATAGCCGCGGCAAGGGCCCGGTGCCCGGCAACTTCGCCTATCTGGCGGTACATCTCGAGGGCAACCCGACGATACGAGGGATGCCCCTGTGGTGCAGTGCGAAGCTCCAGCATGTGCATTGCTTCACGTGCGTTGAACTGCATCACGTAGCGCAACCGGTACGCCATGGAAATTGCATAGGCGGCCTGCTCCGGATACTCCGGTCGGAGCGCCTCGTAGAGCTCGCGGGATCGATCCATTGCGTCCGTGAACATGGGTCCGCAGCCTGCAGCGTCGACGAGTTCGGGCATCACGAAACCATGATCAGGGGTCAAGCGCTGCCATTCGATGGTCAGCATCCGGTGTCGTTGGAGGTCGCGAAATGCGCCATAGTCGCCAAGGACGTCGAAGCGGTATCCCGTTCGTTCGAACGCCCTACCCGGCTTGTGTCGGCGATTCTCACGCGTTCCCACGTATGACTCGAACAACTCCATCTTCTGGGTGGCGCTGAGCTTGGCGACATGAGCAAGCAGCTGGCTCTCGGGAAGGTGCGAGTGCGGATAACACAGTGCGGCGAGGACCTTGTTCTCGCCATCGGGATCAAAGTCCGTGAGCACTACCTCATCGCTCACCTCGGGCTCCATCGCCCCGAAGAGATCATCGACATTCGTCATCGTCGCGTCGTGGCGCGCCGCGAGGTAGTCACTCCATCGACCACCGCGGTCGGCAAGATCCACGCGCTTGAGGAACGATGGAATCACCTTGCGCAACTCCGTGATCATGAGGTCGGCATAGTGCCGTGCCTCTGGCAAGGGATTGGCCCTCATCCGCAACAGCAACGCTTCATAGCCCTGTCCGCTCCCGAAGATTCCGACGTTGGACAGCGCCGCCGCAGGAAGTACTCCGCGAACGGCATCCAAACCTTTTGCGCGCGTCGCCTGATGAAAGACGAAGTCACTGTCCTTGATCGAACGCGGCGTCGTTGCCCGGATGTGTTCCGTTACCTGGCTGACGAGACCCGAGTAGGAATCGAATAGACGATCCATGTCTCCGACGTAGCGGGTACCGAACGGGCCATTCAAGATCTCAGGGTCCCGGAAATACCGGTATCGGCCGCCGAGACGAGCGTCGTAACTGATGTAGCGAGTGCTTTGCTCCAAGTAACTCATCAAACGACCCCACTCGAGGATCTTGGTCAACAGGTTGGAAGCTTGTTCGCACGCCAGGTGAACCGCGCCGAGCTGTGCGACCGAATCATCGCCGTACTCGAGGAACACCTTGTCGTACAGGCGTTCTGCCTTGTCGAGGCCTACAGAAGCATCGACCGAGCGGTCTCCGCTCACGTCGAGGTCCTGCACGAACTCGTCGAGGAAGAGCCTCCTCAGCGACTTTGGGCTCCGGCTGTATCGGGCAAACAGTGCGCCCTTCACGACTTCAGGAAGGTTGACGAGGGCGAAAACGGGGCCGTCGAGGTTCGAGAAATACGGCCTCAAGATGGCCGCTTCCTCTTCTGTGAAAACCTCTGGGATGTAGACCGTCACAGAGGGCAATCCTACGATTCCGTGGCTACGACCCCGTGGATGGCTGACCGAGATAGACGTGGAGCGCATCTGGTCGCACGGCTATATGAACTCGAGACACGAGTCCAACCTGTCTGCCGTCGATCACGAGGCGACGACCTGGACCCGACCACTCCCAGTCCGACAAGGATGAACTCGAAATCTGGGGATGTGCGTATGGCGAACCACTCTTGACTCTCCGGCGTGCCTGGATTCGCTGGCGAAGATCCATCTGCTCCGAAAACTCAGCGCTCTCGATGCGACCGTCATTGGGGTGCGATCGCGCAAACCACTCCACGCCGTCGACCAGTCCGGTATTCGACATCACGGTGAACGACGCGCGTCGCCACCACGTGCCCACCACCACAGAGCTGATGGCGATGTGGTGGTGAGTCTCCGATGTTCGAGCGTCCTGTGTGGTCACCTCGATGATGTCGATCGGAACCCGAAGCACACTCAGTGCGACACCAGTGATGGTGTGGAGGTCGCCGCGACGGAGCCCTACTTCTGCCGCCGTGTTGCCATCCTCTAGCCACTTGCCCAGGTCGGATTCGTGATTGAACCAACGTGTTGACGCGGGAGCCTCCTGAACCGAACCCCAAGGATCTCCTGGACGAATCGTCACGCTTCGACGCCACCAATCGATGCAAGGACGACACCTCGAAGAACAGAATGGGCAGCTTCACGAGCGGCAGCCCTCGTCTTTTCATTTTCAGATACCTCTCCGAGCTGTCGAAGGAGGTCGGCAATCTGTCTCATGGTTCGAACGAAATCTCCGGGCTGCAAGTCCTCACTCAGGACGTCTTCAAGCGATGAACCCGAGCACCAGTCGCGAGCAGTATCGAAGAAACCGCGGTGAAGACCTCGGTGTTGCGTGATCCCAAGTGTCTTTTCGTCGTCCCTGATCGATGCGCTCAACCGTTCGATTTGTCGAACCCTCTCCCCTGCCACTCCCCCAATCTTGGTCACAAACTCGTCATCGCCACGGGGTTCAAACACGAAGCAACTCATCACGCCACACAGATCGGGCGCCGACAGTCCGTCAAAGAGTCCATCAACGACCGACTCTGCAATGACGAGATCGCACTCGTGAAAGATGGATCGCAAGATGGTCCCCTTTTCGGTCAACCTCCAGCCGTCGGTGAAACCATGGTCTTTGAGAAGAGTTTGCAATCTGCGGAACCGCGAAACGATGGCACCCTGACTCTTGTCGATCTGGTCGAGGATCTTCGCACGATCCGTTTCCACCTTGACGAGATCCTTGGCCGCCCGCAGTCGCTCTTTGTATCGGGGATCGTCATCCTCGACGGTCACCCTGACCAGTTGGTCTTCACTGATTTCAGTCGACGCTGCACGATCGTTCAGGAGGTCTAGAGCGTGACGCTGGAATTCGGGATTGGTTGGGGCGTATGGCTGAGGAAGGTCGTGGTGTCCGAGCACCCGGGGCCGAATGGTCACGTCATCGCTCGAGACGTGCACCACACCACAGCGTGTTCCGATCAGCGTGAGACGAACCTTTGCCTTTCTCTCAGACTTGGCGATCACGAGCAGGGCTTCTCGCAGGCCCAACTCTTCCCCGTGGACGACATCTCCGAGGCGAATCATCGAGAAGGCATCGGACCGCACGCTCCCCCGCGGCGCGGCTGATCGTTCTGCGAGGAGCGTTATGTATGCACGGGCGAGCTCTTCGTTGGCGTCAAACTCCGCGAGAAGACGTTGGCGCTGAATCTCCAACCGTCCGACGCGGGCTTGGAGGTGGACGACGTCACGGGCGCTCTGGAATTGAGCGAGGGACAAGTTCAGCAAGTGTGTGGCCTGGATCTCCGAGGTCGTCGCTATCAGGTTCGTCGCCATGTTGTACGTGGGTCGAAACGACGAAGACAGGTGAAAGGCTTTGCTCGTGACGAGCTGGTGCACTGCATCGAACGTCACGAATGGCTCCCAGACAACGAACGCTGTTCCGCTGGTATCGATTCCTCGTCGACCCGCCCTGCCTGTCAATTGCGAATAATCACTCGGCTTGATCATCACATGGCTTGTTCCGTCGTATTTGGTGAGTCGATCGATCACGACGGTACGTGCGGGCATGTTGACCCCCACCGCGAGTGTTTCGGTCGCGAACACGATCTTTATCAGTCCGAGTGCGAAGCAACGCTCAACGATCTCCTTGAAGATCGGAACCATGCCGGCATGATGTGCGGCGATCCCACGCTCCAGCAATTCGGCAAAGTGAGAATATCCGAGAGCCGCAAGGTCGTCGTCGGTGAACGACTCCACTGCTCGATCCGCGATCTCCCCGATTCGCTCAGCCTCTTGATGCGTGGTCAACGTCATCCCGGCTTCATACACCTCGGCTGCCGAATCCTCGCAACCACGGCGACTGAACACAAAGTAGATGGCTGGGAGTCGATCATTTTCGTGCAGGAACCTGACCACTTCGGTCCTTCGCGGTGATCGCAAGCGGGAGGGGCTCGAGTTTCGCTGATGCCGTGGACCTGGGCGAGTCAGCCTGCGTTGCTGCATTTCGAGTCGCGAAAAGTCGGCGTTGGGCCGACCATTTTCGTCAACGGAAAACGCACGTACCCCAGATTGAGAACGGTCATGCACCAAGATCTGTGCATCGAGCGGAACTGGACGATGGGCAGAAAAGGCAACATCCGTTGGCCCACGGACGACCGACAGCCATCGGGCAACTTCCTCCGTGTTCCCAACGGTTGCGGAGAGGCAGATCAACACCACCTCAGGGGCCAGGTGGACGATGATTTCCTCCCACACACCGCCGCGATACGCGTCCTGGATGAAATGCACTTCGTCGAGGACGACGACCGACAATCGATCCAGAGAGTCGTTTCCTGCGTAGATCATGTTGCGGAGGACTTCAGTGGTCATGACCATGATCGGAGCGTCGGGATTGATCGTGATGTCTCCGGTCAAGAGTCCGACTTGCGACTCCCCGTATTCCCCACACCAGTCTCGATATTTTTGGTTTGAGAGCGCCTTGATCGGAGCTGTATAGATCGCACGAGTCTGGGTTGCAAGGGCGAGGCGTATCCCGTAGTCGGCTACGAGAGTCTTACCTGAACCAGTCGGTGCAGCGACCAGCACGCTCTTTCCAGAGTCGATGGAATCGAACGCTCTCGACTGAAACTCATCTGGTGTGAATGAACGGTCGCTGGCCAGACGCTCGCGAACTGCTGAAGAGTGCCGAGAAAACGGGTGATCACTCACCGCTGATTGCTTCACGTTTCCGTCGCTTGCGCTGCGCGAGGAATCCGATGGCAACTGCGACAAGGAACAGGATGGACATCGGGATGGCGAGCGCGAGCATGCTGATCGGATCACCGCTTGGAGTGATGACTGCCGCGAGGACGAACACGACCATGAAAGAGATGCGCCACTGCTTGATCAATGCCTGAGGGGTGATGACGTTGACGAGTTGTAGAAAGACGATCAGAACCGGCAGGAGGAAACCGATTCCGAATGCGAGCACCATCAGCGCAACGAGACTGATGTAGCGCGAGATTTGGTAGGTCTGCTCCACCCCTTCACCAGACCAAGAGATGAGGAATTCGAGTGCCTTGTCGAGCGTCCAGTAGGCCAATGCGCCTCCGAACAGGAAGAGCACGACGGAAGAGAGGATGAAGGGAATCGAATACTTCTTCTCTCGCGAACTCAATGCTGGAACAACGAACCGCCAGATCTGCCACATCACGACCGGGAGGGCGAGAATCAATCCCCCGTACCCCGAGATTCGCATGCGTTGCGACAGCCCTTCGATGGGTCCCAGCGCATACAACTCCCCCGCGCAGTTGAAATCTGGACGACGCGAACACAGATTCACGTATGGACGCGTGAGGAGGGACAGGAACTGGTCGTAGAAGATCAAGATGAACGACGCTCCGAGAGCCACTGCAAGCATGCTCCGCACGATTCGCTGTCGCAGCTCGGCCAGATGACCGATGATCGACATCGCTTCGGTCGACGTCTCCGTCTTACGCCACGCGAACATCAGTGGTCTTCTTCAATGACCGATTGGGCGCCAGCATCGCTGGCGATCTCGGCTTTGTCGAGTTCGGCAACTCCTTCGGCGACGTCTGTTGCGCTGGACTCGTCATTCTCCGTCAGCGCCGCGCTCCCCTCGTCCGTCACCTCGTAAGGAATGAAGATCGGTCCGTCGGTTTGAGTGACTTCCTTGAGCGAGTCCCCTACTTCGCCAGCAGCTGACGTGAACACACTCTTGTATTCGTTGGCAGCGTCTTGAAAGTCCTTGATTGGTTCGGCAAAAGCCTGACGAAAGTCGGATTGGGCATCGGAGGTGACGCGCTTGAACTCACCGTAGAGTCGACCCGCCTTGCGGAGAACGACTGGAAGCTTCTCCGGTCCGAGCACCACGAGCCCGAGGATGAGCAGGAAAACGATCTCGCTCCCCGAGAAATTGAACATGTGCCTATTCTAAAGGCGACCTATGCGCGACAGCCGTTCGATCTCCGTGGAGAAGGGTGAAGAAACGTGCTGAGAGCACCGATTCTCTTCGGGCATCGCGGAGCACGAGGTCACGCCCAAGAAAACACCCTCGAATCGTTCGAACTCGCATTGAGGCTCGGTGCTACAGGGTTGGAGACCGACGCCTGGATCACTCGAGACGGGACCGTCGTCCTCGATCATGATGGATCGTTCGGAACACGCTTCAAGCGTCGCGAGATCAAGGATGTCGACGCACGCGATCTCCCCTCGCACATCCCCACCCTCGCCGAAATGTGCGAACTTCTCGACGGTGTACACGTGAGCATTGACATCAAAGATCCACACGCATTTTCCGCGACATGTGACACCCTCCTGCGTTCGGAGTGCCCTCCTGATCGCGTTTGGCTTTGCCATCCTGATCTCGAGATCGTGAGGTCGTGGCGACCTCATACCCACTTCAATCTCGTGCACTCAACCCGCTATTCGAAAATCGCCCCTCAATTCGAAACCCATGCCGCAACGCTTTCGAACATCGGGATCAACGCTTTCAACATGCCTGCATCGGAATGGAGTGGCGGTCTCATCGCCCTGTATCACCGATTCTCAATCAACTGTTTTGCCTGGAATGTTCAGTACGCAGAAGTCGCCAAACCACTCGTCAATGCCGGAATCGATGCGCTCTATGGTGACTACGTCGACAGACTCGTCGATGCGGTACGCGTCGACTAGAGCCAGGTCCAGTTACGTAGTGGCCAAATGGCGACGAATGCTCGTCCGACGATCAAGTCTTCATCGATCTCACCAAACATTCGGCTGTCGTAGGACTGGGGACGATTGTCTCCCATGACAAAGACGTGTCCCGGGGTCACGGTCACCTTGTCCATATCGAACACCCTGCATCGCTCTTCGAAGTCGCTGTAACTCAGCGTGATCGGATCGAGATACGGCTCTGAGACTCGTTTGTTGTTGACGAACACGACGCAATCAACGATCTCGATGGTGTCTCCAGGAAGTCCGAGCACCCGCTTAATGAGATCGTCGTGGCGAACCACCTCGCCATCAGTGGTGATCCGATCAAAGACCACGACGTCTCCCCTGCCCACTCCGTGAAGTCGGTAGGACAGCTTGTTGACGAGGACCCGATCATCCTGGAAGAGCGTGGGCTCCATGCTCGGTCCAGAGATGTAGAACTGCTGGAGGACGAATGTCCGAATGGTCAACGCAATGACCAGAGCCGTCACGATGACGACGAGCCACTCACGTACTACCTTGAGCGGAGATTCAGGATTCGTTGAGGTCTCGGTCATTGAGCAGTCCCTACAAGGACTCAATCAACTTAGTGACTCGCTCGTCCTCGCTGAGGAATGGGTCCTTGCACAACACCGTCCGCTGGGCCTGGTCGTTCAACTTGAGATGCACCCAGTCAACGGTGTAGTCCCGCTTGCGGGCCTTGGCCTGCCGGATGAACTCTCCTCGCAGTCGAGCACGAGTTGTTTGCGGCGGAACGGTCATCGCAGACGAAACCTCGTTCGCCGTCGACAGCCGTTCGACGACACCCCGACTCTCGAGTTTGTAGAAGACACCTCGACGAGTGGAGATGTCGTGATACTGGAGATCCAGTGCCATGACCTTCGGGTCGTCGAGTTCGAGACCTTCTTTCGCTCTCAAGCCCTCCACGAGGTGGTACTTCGTCACCCAATCGCAGGTCCTATCTAGGGAGAGTGGATCCTTTTCGATCTTCTCGAGGGTCGATCCCCAGCGGGTCAAGACCTCGGTTTCCTCGGCGGAGACGTCATGTGTCCGTGCAAACTTGGTAGCTCTCTCGAAGAACTCGGACTGAATGTCGAGCGCTGATAGCTCCCGTCCGCTCGCAAGTCGAATCCTTTTGGTGCACGTCACATCGTGGCTGATGTCCCTCACGGCTCGAATCGGATTCTCCAGTGTGAAATCCCTCAAAGAAAACTGTTCGTCTTCGATCATTCGTAGGACGAGGCTCGTCGTTCCCAGTTTGAGAAACGTCGCGACCTCGTTCATGTTCGAATCCCCAACAATGACATGCAACCGCCTGTACTTGTCTGGATCCGCATGTGGTTCATCACGGGTGTTGATGATCGGTCGGCTCCTCGTGGTAGCGGAACTCGACGAATCCCAAATGTGCTCGGAACGCTGAGCGATCGAAAAGATTGGGCCTCGTGCAGTCTGGAGTACGTGGCCCGCGCCGGCGTAGATCTGCCGTGTTGCGAGAAACGGAATGAGATGCGGTTCGTAGGACTCTGGCTCGAGCGCACGTTCGGTCGAGTAGTTCTCATGGCACCCATAGGAGTTTCCCGCGCTATCGAGATTGTTCTTGAGGAGGTAGATCGTTCCTCGGATGCCTTCGTCGCGGAGGCGCTGTTCGGCTGCTTCGGTCAACTCCTCGAGAATTCGCTCACCGGCGCGATCATGAATGACCGCATCTCTCGCGTTGTCACACTCTCCAGTTGCATATTCGGGATGGGAGCCAACGTCGAGGTACAACCTCGCTCCATTTTCCAGAAAGACATTCGAGCTTCGTCCCCAAGAAACCACCTTGCGGAAGAGGTATCTCGCGACCTCGTCGGGACTCAGCCGTCGCTGACCACGCAATACACAGGTGATGCCGTATTCGGTTTCGACACCGATGATTCGACGCACGCTACGCCGAGAGCAACGCAGCGACGTCGTCGTCGGCAAGGCGCCTGAAGCATCGCCGGTGCGTCCCCCGCTCCAGCACGGCGACTTCGAGGTCAGTTGCGACGAGAGAACGTGATTGGCCGGACAATGCCGCAACCGCATTGCGGACGGCGGTCTGGAGGTTGTCCGATGCTTGCGCCGAAGAAGCGCGGTTCTTCATGTCTTCGGACTCGCCACCAATGACCGCACAGCGCTCTTCGTCGAGAACGGTCCCGTCATACATGATGCGATAGAGCCGGTCCCCTTCCTGGGTGGAACCGACCTCCACGACGAGGATCTCGATCTCGAGCGGCTTGACCTCATGAGTGAAGGTGGTCGCAATGAGTTGGGCGTATTGGTTCGCGAGACTCCGCGCATCCACGTCCTGTCGAGAGAACTGATAGCCCTTGAGATCGGCCGCGCGTACACCAGCTACGCGAAGCTGATCGAATTCGCTGTACTTGCCGACTCCCGCGAAGGCGATTCGGTCGTAGATCTCTGAAATCTTGCGAAGTGTGCTGCTCGGATTCTCGGCAACCAACACGATGCCTTGGTCGTACTGAAGCGCAATGAGCGAGCGACCTCGCGCAATGCCCTTCCGTGCATAGTCTGCACGGTCCTGCATCATCTGTTCTGGCGAGACGTAGTACGGCATGCTCATACGTTCTTCACCTCCTCGGCGATCGTCGTGAACAGTCGAGAAAGCACCGATTCACCAACTGCGGCGAACCCACCACGATCAATCGTCGCCACCGTCGGATAGATGCCTCGAATGGGGTCGTAGCCCCCAGTGGCGCTATCGGCCTCTGCTGCTTGCCACAGTGAGCGACAGGCCAATTCGACGGCAGCGTCGAGAGTGAGGCTCGACTTCCATCCCAACCGGATCGTCGTCGAGGCATGCAACATTCCTGAGCCAGTTGCAACGAAATCCTTCTCTTCGTAGCGTCCGCCCGTTGCGTCATACGCCCAGATGCGTGAAGCAGAAGATGCTGGCTCGTAGCCCGCGAAAATCGGAACGACCATCAAACCTTGCATCGCGGCAGGAAGATTGTTGCGAACGAAAAGCGAAAGCTGATTCGCCTTTCCTTCTAGGGACAGTGTTTGCCCCTCCACCTTCTCGTAATGCTCAATCTGAAGCTGAAAGAGCTTGACCATCTCCATGGCCGTCCCTGCAGCACCCGCGATTGCAACTGCGCTGAAGGCATCGGCTTGCATGACCTTGTCCATCTCCCGATGGGAAATCAGATTTCCAGACGTTGCTCGACGGTCACCTGCAATGACGACGCCGTCCTTTGCGCGGATCGCCACGCACGTCGTCGCATGTGGGATCGTCAGAGAGGCCGCATCCATGCCAACCGCAGCAAATGGCTCGATCCCATTCGCCCGCAGTAGCGCGTCGAATCGCGGTCCGATCTCCGGAAAAGGTTGAATCACTGGCCGCCCTTTTGCACGTAATTCTTCACGAATTCTTCCGCATTCGATTCCAGAACTTCGTCAATTTCGTTCAACAGATCGTCGAGTTCCGAGACCAGGTCGTTTTGACGCGGCGACGTGGATTTCTCCTCGACGACTTCCTCTGAGGTCTGTTGGCCTTGTGCCGACTTGCGAATTCTCTCAGCCATGCGCCGAGGGTATCGCAGTTTCACGGCCCATTTCCATCGGAGGACTGATTGGTCTACTTGCCTTCCAGTCGGCGAAGGAAGGTTGAGACCGTTGGATTGTCGGTGAACAGATTCCCAACCAGCTGTTCGGTCCCCTTCAAGGGATCCGGCATGTCGATCCTCTTCAGAACCTCGTCACCGATGTCAAGGACGACGGAGTCCCAATTTGCCGAAACGATGTCACGGGAGAAGTGCTTCATCAACTGACCACGCATGTACGCACGCGTGTTCGACGGTGGAGCATGAACCGCGTCTTCAATTTCGTCATCTGTAACGAGAGTCTCGAGTCCGCACTTGTCTGCGAGGCACTTCTCGCGTCGAAGATCGTGGTACTGGAGATCGATCGCCTTCAGTCTTGGGTCACCATCGCGAAGATCATGCCGAGCTCGGAACCCGTCCACGAGCCGTCTCTTTGCAACCCAGTCGATCAGACGATTGGCATCGTCGTTCATTTCGCTCACAGCGGTCAGCATTCGGTCCCAGAGCTTGAGTACGAGTGCGACGGAGTCCGAAGACGAACCGATGTCCATGCCCCGTGCGATGGCATCTGCGCAGCGCTCATGGAGATCGCGCTGGATTTCGAGAGCCGACATGAGACGCCCGTCCTGCAGGGTGATCTTGTGACCAAGATCGAGATCACGAGAAACCGAGCGAATCTCGCTCACCGGATCGGCGATCAGCATGTGCTGTGGGTAAAGGTCCTCTTCGATGAGTGCGAGGACGAGTTGAGTCGCGCCGACACGCACCAGTGTCGCCACTTGACTCATGTTGGCGTCGCCGACGATGACATGGAATCGACGAAGGTGTGTCGGATCGCAATGGGGCTCATCTCGCGTATTGACGATGGGTCGCTTGATCGTCGTCTCGAGTCCGACTTCTTCCTCGAAGAAATCGGCGCGTTGTGAGATTTGAAAGCCAACGAATGACGGTCGGTTGTAGGGGAACTCCGTCCCCACCTTCCCTGCTCCAACGAGGAGTTGCCGAGTGACGAAGTGTGGCGTGATGAAGGCTGCCAAACGATCGAATGGAACCTCTCTCGAAACGAGATAGTTCTCGTGGCTTCCGTAGCTGTTCCCTTTGCCGTCCGAATTGTTCTTGTGCGCAACGATCGAGACTCCAGGAGGGAGCTGTGCATTGGCGAGTTCAAGTGACCTTCGGAGAATCTCGTCGGCTGCCTGGTCGTAGAGCACGACATCGAGCGCATTGGTGCACTCTGGTCCAGAAATCTCCGGATGAGCGTGGTCGACGTAGTAGCGGGACCCGTTCGTCAGGACGCTATTGACGAGTTGAAATTCGATCTCCGGGAGAAATTGGTCGTCCAGGGTGAACCCCCGGGCATCATCTCCCGGGCGCTCCAACGAGTAATCCCACTTCGTCGCGACGTCGCCATTCCCATACGAACCGACCACGAGCGACGACGCGGCAATCGGACCCATTTCCGATCCCGTGGCGAGGATTCCGTATTCGGTCTCGATCCCGCAGATCTTCGGGACGGCCATCTACAGGTACTGCCCCGTCACGGCGCGTTCGATGGCCTTGCCACCGATGTCGGAACCTGAGCTCTCGGATTGCGAGCGCAAGGTTCTCACGAAGACGATCCTCTCCCCGCGGCGTCCGGAGATCCTGGCCCAGTCATCTGGGTTCGTGGTGTTGGGAAGATCTTCATGCTCTCTGAACTCTTCGCGAACACTCTCGACCAGATCCTCGGCGCACACACCTCGAACCCCGCCTTCAAGTTCCCTCTTGATCGCGCGCTTCTTCGACCTGCGCACGATGTTCTCGATCATCGCTCCCGACGAGAAGTCCTTGAAGTGGAGGACTTCCTTGTCACCCGTTTGGTAGGTCACCTCGAGGAACTCGTTGTCACGATCTGTGGCATACATGACGTCGACCGTCTGATCGATCAACGAATCCAGGCCCGCTCCATCAGACAACTGCACCGGCACCTCTTCGGTCAGATAACGGCTGAAGATCTGTTTTGCCGCTTGGGCATCTGGGCGGTCGATCTTGATCTTGACGTCCAGGCGACCTGGACGAAGGATTGCAGGGTCGATCAAATCCTCTCGATTCGTAGCCCCGATCACGATGACGTTCTTCAGGCTCTCAACACCATCGATTTCCGCGAGCAATTGCGGGACGATCGTGGACTCCATGTCACTGGAGATTCCCGAACCGCGAATGCGGAACATCGAATCCATCTCGTCGAAGAAGATGATCACGGGCCAACCTTCGAAGCTCTTCTCCCGCGCACGTTGGAAGATGAGACGAATATGGCGTTCGGTCTCTCCGACGTACTTGTTCAACAACTCGGGCCCCTTCACGTTGATGAAGTAGCTCTTCGCCTTGTCGGCACCAGCGCGAGCCGCCACCTTCTGTGCGAGGCTGTTCGCAACTGCTTTCGCAATCAACGTTTTTCCGCATCCCGGGGGCCCGTACAGCAAGATGCCTTTGGGTGCAGGTAGCTGGTATTCGCCGAACAGATCTGCGTGGAGGAACGGCAGTTCCACTGCGTCTGCGATGTGCTCGATTTGGGTGCCCAGCCCCCCGATGTCGTTGTAACTCACATCGGGAACCTCTTCCATGAAGAGGTGTTCGAAGTCGTCGGTGCGCAATTGCTCGATCACGAGTTCCGTGCGCGGCTCGACGACGACGACGTCGCCCGTTCTGAGTTGCTTGCCTCGAAGCGGGCTCGAGAGTTCAAAGACCCGATCATCGTCGCCCCGAAGCGACACGACCACTCGCGTTCCATCCTCGAGGACCTCTTTCAACGTGGCGATCTCCCCCGTTCTGAGACCCTTGCTCACGGCCACGATCGCCGAGGCGTCGTTGAGGACGACCTCCGACCCCACCTCAACTTCATCCGAAGAGAGCTGCGGATGGGCACCGACCCGCAACTTGCGCCCATTGGAAACGACGTCATACGTGTCGGAATCGTCGTGACGAGCGACTACGACCCCATACGCCATTGGCGGCGTGGTGAGCTTGGCCACCTCTTCCCGGAGTTTGCCGATGTGGTCGCGGGCCTCGCGGAGGGTGAACTCCAGTTTTTCGTTCTGGGCCGTCAAACGAGCGATGTGACCCTTGGCGTCGAGCAACCGCTCCTCGACCGAGGAATTCTTCCCCGAACCGCTCTCGTCCGTTGCCATCGATGCCTCCGGTCAGTGTGCCCTCGGTCTCAAACTACCGAGCGACGAAGGACGCGTCCAATGCCTGCTTGCCTTCTCTCGCGACGATTCGGCGTGTACTCTGTGTGGAGCCTCAAGGCCATACGGAAAGGTAGTTATGAAGGTCTGGATTGATCAGGATTTGTGCACAGGTGATGGTTTGTGCGAGGAAATTGCACCCGATGTGTTCACGCTGCTCGACGACGGCCTTGCCTATGTCCGCGAGAAGGACAAGATCTTCGCCACCGCCAAGGGCAACCCACAGGGCGCCGAGGGTATGGCGAACATCCCCGAGGACAAGCTTGATGGCGTCATCGAGTCGGCCGAAGAGTGCCCAGGAGAGTGCATCTTCATCGAGCCGTAAGGCTCAGCCCAGATATCGCGCAACGGTGAGGAATGCCGTGTGTGCCACCATCCGATGATCAGGACGAACTGCTTGGCCTTCGATGTGCCAGGTTCGGTGCAACACCTCAAGGGTCCGCTCCTCGATCCAGCCTGACTTCATCGCCTCTCTCACCTTGACCGCTTGCGTAATGCTCGGCGTGTATGCAACGAGGAGACCACCCGGGAGCAGTGCGTCGATTGCATGTGGGACGACATTCCACGGCTCGGGAAGGTCCAGGATGATCCTGTCGAAGCCGGTTCCCTCGATGCCGAGATAGGCGTCGCGGATCGACACGTCGTAGCGAGTCAATGGTTCGTCGCCCAAGAAGGACTTCACGTTCGATACCGCACGGTTCGCAAAATCCTCGCGAATCTCATATCCCGTGATGTGTGCTCCCGCTCGCAACATCGCCATCGACAGGGCTCCCGAACCGAGGCCGGTTTCGAAGACTCGAACACCTGGGCGGATGTCCCCGATCATGCAGATGGTCGCGAGATCCTTCGGGTAGATCACCTGGGCGCCTCGCGGCATTTCGAGCACGAAGTCCTCGAGCGTGGGACGCAAGACGTGATAGCGAGAGCCCTTCCCCGTCTCCAGGACGGCACCTTCGTTCATTCCGACGATCGCTGCATGGGCAATGAATCCTGCATGAGTGTGGAACTCACCACCTTCTTTGAGCACTTCGAGGTAGCGGCGTTCTTTGGAGTCACGAATGATGACCCGCTCTCCATAGGAAAAAGGCGCACTCATGAGATGCTCCGTTGACGTTTCTTGATGACTCGGACCACCGTCGTAGTAAGACGCCACAGAGGCTCGACCCACCACCCGACGAATCGCCTCGCCACCTTCAGTCCGACCCAACGGACGATGCGTCGACTCCGCGGCGAGCGGCTGATGTCAGAACGCCTAGCTCTCAATGCGAGACCTCGAACGCCGACCCTTACGACGCCCGAAGAGATACGCGACGATCAACGCGACGACGCCACTTGCGACACCACCGGCAACGAGGTACGACTTTCGCTCTTCGGACACACCCGTCAGATCGCGTTGAAGCGCGAGAAACGAGTTCTCCAGATCTTGGCGCGAGATCTTCTCGGGGCGCTCGCTCATCGCGACGTGTCTCCCGGATGGAGCGTCCCAATTGAGATACGACCCTTTGTGATACCGATCAACACGATCGAACCAACGAGTACGACGAAATATGGCACGAACGACAGACCGCCTTCGAAGACGGCGATTCCTTGCATGCCTCGGAGGGCGCCCATCGCCAAGAACACAAGTCCGATCACGAGCAGGATTCCACCGAAGAGACCGAACGCCACCCAACGACCTACACCCCGGAGCGGAGTCACGGTTTGCTGGCGAACGTAAGCACGAACAAGGTCCACGACATCACCAAACGTCGTCGACGTATCTCGGGTGGGCACGGAACTCACCCCTTCATTCAACCAGCGAAATCGTCGTGACTCTCCAGTTACGGTGCCAGCTGCGCGGCACTCGGCGCATCTGATACCGAAGCCAGAGCCCCAGCCAGGGCACTCCAAATCGGTCGGTAAACACCCTGGTTGGAGACTCCCTTTCCGTTCAGGATCAGGGCGAAACGAACGGCGAGGGCATCGGAATACCTCGTGAAACCGCTCAACGTCTTGATGTCGGTCAAGGTCCCAGTCTTGGCGTACAGGCGTCCTGCTGCCGGCGAGTCGATCAGTACATCACGCAGAGTCCCCACCTTTCCGAGGACCGACAAACCGTTTCCAATGTCGCCAAAGCCACCATCCGAGTCCAGGATCTGCATCAACAACCGACACGAAAGTCGGTTCGAACGATCGAGTCCCGAGCCATCTGCCATGACGAAACCGTCAACAGCAAGACCATCAGCCACGAGCTGCTCAGTCACCGCGGCGATTCCCGCCTCTCGCGAACCACTCTGCTTTGCGCTGAATCCAATCTCTTTGAGGATCAACTCCGCAGTGTTGTTGTCACTGTTCGTCAACATCTCGGCGACGAGAGCACGCAACGGTTGAGACACGATGGATGCGATCTCGCCAACATCGCCGCTCACATTCCCCACTCTCGGAGGTCCGCCCACAGTGATGCCCCGATCGTTCAACAAACGTGTCAACTCGGTGGCCGCGGCAAGAGCCGGTTGATCGGGCTTGATCGGCGACGTAGCAAGCGTTCCGTCACTGATCATCAACGCCCCCAGTGGACCAACCTCTGTTCCACGAATTCCAAGGCCGAGATTCGGCGAGTAGCGCTCGACGTCATATCGTGACTCGTCGCCAACCACCGACCCAGAGATTGCGGTGATACCTCTCGCTGCGAGTGCATCAACGAGATCTTCGATTCGTGTCTGATTGAACGTGGGAAAGAACTCTCGCGATGGATAATCGCTGGTAACGAGGACCGGGTCGCCGCCACCGACGAGGAAGAGATCTCCAACGACTTGGCCGCCTTCTAGTGATCCCCGAGCGGACGTGTTGAAGGTGTAGTCAGGTCCGAGCACCTTCAATGCCGCGTACGCGACAACGAGCTTCATGTTGCTGGCAGGTACGAGCGGGGTCGATGGATTGACGTCGATCAGGGACTTCCCTTCGACGTCGACACTGAGGCACGAACCTTCCGGCAAGGCGTTGGCCACCGCGACGAGACGACGCCGAACCGAGTTGATGCGGACCTCGTCCGAGAGCGTCTGTGGAAAATGTCGTGCACTGATGATTGGCGAAGCAACAGGAGAAAGCTCTCGTTGCGGGTGTGTCGAGACGGACGTCGCGACACCGTCGACGAATCGCCACGAGAAACCGAGCAGAGATCCGATGACGAGCGTCGCTCCCCCGAGCAGCGATGCAACGACCTTTGCCGACCCGACCTTGACGTCCTGACGTGCCTGTTGAAGTGGCTTCGACCGGTCAGGCATGTCGCAGTCCCCATCGCGTGGCATGTTCCAGGGCCCGAACGACCGATCTGGCACTGGAAAATGCGGGTATGCCGAGTTGACGAAGTCTTTCGACTCCTGGATTCGACTGGTCCGCGTGAGCGAGCTCTGTCGCAATCAGAATCGGCTTCGCGAATTGCTTCGACAGTTCGACTGCACGCTGTGCGTACTTCGTGTCTTGACCCTCGTGAAAGCCCACGATTCGATCGATTCCGTGGTCTGGATGAAACGGACCTTCCCGCATGAGTCGGGCCTGGTTGCTCTGGATGCCGAGACCGAGAAAAATCACCGAGTCGACCTGCTTCGACGAGAGCAGTAGCTCGAAGATGGCCTCGACGGTCTCGCGTGTCTCGCCGCCAGCGGAATCGATCGGGTTTCCTTTACTCCACCGAGGCGGCAACAAGGAGTTGAGTTTCGTCATCACGTCGTCGCTGATCGTGGCCATTCGAAGGAGCGACGACTTCCCAATCTGGTCGGCAATGGCTACTCCCCACCCACCGACTGTCGTCAGCACCGCGACGTTCGGGCCACTCGGAATCGGGAGTGTTGCAAAGACCGACGCTGCATCGAACGCCTCGTCGATCGAGTCACACACGGTTACACCGACCTGGCGACACGCGCCGAGGAACGCTGCCGAGTCTCCAGCAAGCGAGCCCGTGTGGCTGGACGCCGCCCGTGCACCCTGAGCAGTCGTGCCGCCTTTGACGACGACCACCGGCTTGCTCGTAACCATCGGTCGAGCAACGTCAAGAAAATCCTTCGCCCTCGAAAGGTCTTCGAGGTAGGCCAACGCCACGGAGGTTTCGGTGTCAGCGGACAAGAAATCCAACACTTCCGGCACTCCCACATGAGGTGCGTTACCGACGGACAGCGCTCGGGAGATTCCGACGTTGCGCGACCTTGCGATGTTCATCCACGTGGATACGAAGTTTCCACTTTGGGATGCGATTCCGATGGTTCCGCGAGGCGGGTATGGGGCAACGATCTGAAGGCACAGCTCTGCAGGGGTGCTCACCAGACCTTGACCATTCGGACCCGCGACCGTGATGCCCAGGCGGATTGCTTCCTCGACCAACGCTCGCTCTGCTGCCGCGCCTACCTCATCGGCCTCTCGATAACCCGCCGTTGCGACAAACACCGCCTTGACACCCTTTGCTGCAAGGGCCTGAAGGATCTCGAGGTTCCCCTCCCGCGGCGTGCACATGAATGCGGTATCGACAACTCCACCTGGCATCTCTGCCACATCGGAGTATGTCTCCGCACCGAGGTAGACGTCTGCCCCGCGACCAATCGCGATCACTCGTCCTCGAAAGCCACTGGCCAACAAATTGTGGAGGGCAACGAAGCCGAACTTTCCTGGATGTGTCGATGCTCCGACGATGCACACACCCCGTGGATTGAAGAGAGGGTCTAGATCGACGTTCTTGCCCCATGATCCCTGAGTCTTGGGAGGACGCCCCCCTGTGGTGACGAGTGCGTCGACAGCGCACAGAGAACCATCGTCGCGGATGATGACCGGATTGATGTCGATCGACTCGATCGCATCATCCGCCATCGCCGAATTGAGACCGGCAGCGAGAGAACTCAACGATTCGATGTCGAGGGCTGCACAGTGACGAGCTCCCCTGAGCACGTCCCGAATACGAAGTTCAGAGACCATGTCGCGAATCGCCGACTCATCCACCGGAAATCGACGGATGGCGACGTCATTCAGTTGCTCGGCGAAGATTCCACCTGCCCCAATGAGCAAGCACGGCCCGAGTGACTCGTCCCTCATCGCACCGACGATCAATTCACGGGAACCGATGGTCATTTCGGCAACCGTCAGCGACACCGCACCATCTTCTGGAACGATCCGACCAAGAACGGATTGTGCCGCATCTCGAACGTCGGCTGGACCCGATAATCCAAGACGGACCAGTCCTCGCTCTGACTTGTGCGCGAGCGACGACCCGTTTGCCTTCACCACGAACGGGCCGTGGTGCCGAGATGCCCATTCGGCCGCGTCATCGGCTGACTGGACCACGGTCTCGGTCCCAAAGGGAATGCCGTAACGAGAAAGCAAGACCTTGGACTCAGATTCGGAGAGACTGAGCCCGTTCTTCACGTTTCATACAGTAGTTGCCGTGCTCCAGCACCTCTCCGCATCACGCGCCCTCATCGGAGGTGAACTCCGTGGTCCGACCACGGTCGTCTGGGAGCACGGGGAGATCATCGAGGTCCGAGATGTCACGTCAGACGAACGGGTCTTCGACGGGATTCTCTCCCCGGGGTTTATCGATACTCAAGTGAATGGCGTTGGTCACGACCGCATCGTCGACGAGTCCTGCGATTGGACCCGACTGTCGCATGCGCTTCGATCACAAGGTGTCACGACATGGTTGCCAACTGTTCCGACGCAACATCCAGACTTCTATGTCAACGGTCTTGCACCCCTCCACCAGAAAGTCACGCAGAGTCTCCCTGGGCTTCCACAGGCACTCGGCTTGCACCTCGAAGGTCCTCTCCTCGGAGCAAAGCCTGGAGCGCACCGATCAGAGTGGTTCGTGGCGGACGAAAACCGTGTTGAAGAGTGGCAGAGCGCCCGCATGGTCACCGTCGCTCCTGAACATCCCTTCGCGCAGTCAGTCGTTGGCATGCTGTCGTCGGCTGGAGTCGTCGTCAGTATCGGACACACCGCCGCGTCGCGCGAGGCCTATGACGACGCCGTGAACGCTGGTGCACGCCACGCCACGCATGTGTTCAACGCGATGTCAGGCATCGATCACGTCCACGGCGGCATCGCTGCATACGTGTTGACTGACGATCGAGTGACGTTCTCTGTCATCGCGGATCTGGTCCACGTCCATCCCAGCGCCATCCACGTCGCATGGCGAGCCGCTGGTGAACGCATGATCGTGGTGTCCGATCAAGTCGCGCTCGACAACGTCAAGAACCAATCGACGACCGCACGCCTGATCGGCGCAAGTGTGGGAATCGATGCGGCCCTCAAGAATCTCGTAGAGGCCTGTGGAATTCCATTGGCCGAGGCTCTTGTGATGGTCAGCGAACGACCGGCTCGTGTCCTGCGTCTGACCGACCGCGGGTTTCTCCGAGTGGGGCTTCGGGCCGATCTTGTGCTGTTGACGGAGGATCTCTCGGTACATACGGTCGTTTGCGACGGATTCCCGACGTCCGTCGTCGCCAACTAATCTTTCAGCGTGTCGAAACTCCCGAGATTGAGTCCTGAGACGGACGCTCTCGCAGTTTCGATCATTCGTGGCATCGCAATGGATGCGCCACTGAAAGCCAAGAGCGGTCATCAGGGAACGGCTATGTCGTTGGCCCCTCTTGGACACGTCCTCTACAGCCGGGTCATGCGCCATGACCCACGAGATCCCAAGTGGTACGCGCGGGACCGCTTCATCTTGTCGTGTGGGCATGCCTCGATCCTGCAATACGCACTTTTGTATCTGAATGGCTATGGCTTGGAGCTTGCTGACTTGCAGTCCTTTCGGCAATGGGACTCGGCGACACCGGGACACCCCGAAGCCGGACACACGAATGGCGTCGAAGTCACGACCGGTCCCCTTGGTCAAGGGTTCGCCAACGCCGTAGGAATGGCGGTGGCTGAGCGGGAGATCGCTGCTCGATTCGCTGACAAATCGGGTCACTTCACCTATGTCATTGCCGGCGACGGTTGCTTGATGGAGGGAATCAGCCATGAGGCTGCCTCGCTCGCCGGACATCTCGGTCTCGAACGTCTGATCTGCATCTTTGACGACAATGGCATCACCATTGACGGTTCGACCGGACTGTCGTGCTCGGATGACGTCGTCAAGCGATTCGAGTCCTATGGATGGCGGGTCATCGTCGGCGGCCCGATCGCAAATGACCTCGATGCCCTGGAGTCGATGTTGGTCTCGGCGCAAGAGCCATGTGGGAAGCCAACCTTGTGCGTGTTGAAGACGACGATCGGTGACCCCTCACCCACGCTCAAGGGCAAACACGAAGCTCACGGAAACCCCTTCACCGCGGAACACGTCACCGAGGCCAAGCAGGCGATGTCGATCCCGGACGAGCCATTCTTCGCACCACACGATGTCGTCTCGCGATATCGGGAGGTTGCTGCGGCGCGCGGAGCGTCATTTCGTGACGCCACTGGTGGTTTGCCGGCCGAGTTGCAGACGATCGATCTGGCGGCTGTTCGGGCAGCGCTACCCCAGTTCGCATCGGATGCGCAACTCGCGACGCGTGTCGCGATCCAAAAGGTCCTCGAAGCCACCTCCACTGCTCTGCCCCAACTCATCGTCGGGTCGGCCGACCTGACTGGAAACACCGGTGTGAAGGTGTCGAGCTTTGCGTCGCAACAGAAGTCCTCACCTGAGGGACGTCAGATCTATTACGGCATCCGCGAGCATGCAATGGGCGCAGCGAGCGTCGGCATGGCGCTACACGGTGGGACGCTTCCCGTGTGCGGAACGTTCTTCGTCTTTGCTGACTACATGAAGCCGGCGATCCGGCTTGCTGCGCTCTCCAAAGCGAAGGTCGTCTTCGTCTTCAGTCACGACTCCGTGGGGGTTGGAGAAGACGGTCCCACGCATCAGCCCATCGAACAGCTGGCGAGTTTGCGAAGCATCCCAGGATTGCAAGTGATCAGACCTGCCGATGGCGCAGAGACCGCCCAAGCGTGGATCTCCGCCCTTGAATTCGATGGTCCTACCGCTCTTGTTCTGAGCCGCCAGAACCTCCCTCAGACGACTACTGGCGTCGGTGCAACGGCTGGATTTGAGGTGTTGATGAACGGAGGCCCTCAACCCGATGCGGCAATCGTTGCAACTGGGAGTGAGGTTTCCGTAGCCCTCGAGGCCGCTCGCACGCTCGAACAAGTGGGAATCGTTTGTCGCGTGGTTTCGATGCCCTCGTGGGACCTCACGAGATCACGAAGCCTTGCCGCGTTTGAGTCTGCACTTGCCGGCTGTGGACGATCGTTCTCCCTCGAGGCAGGATCCACCATGGGATGGCACGAATTCGTCGATCAGCCGATCGGCATTGATCGATTTGGTGCCAGTGCGCCAGGAAACGTCGTCCTTGACAAGCTCGGTATCAGTGGCAGTTCAGTCTCTGATGTGATTCGGTCGGCGCTCGGACGTTAGTCAGTGAACATTTCGAGGCTGTACACGGAACAAGCGCAGAGCCCCTGGCTGGACAACCTGCGGAGAGATGCGTTGGTTGACGGTTCGCTCCAGACGTCGATATCAAGCGGCATTCGTGGATTGACGTCGAATCCCACCATCTTCCAGAAGGCGATCTCCGGCTCGAAGCTGTACGACGAGCAGTTCTTCGCTGCGATCGACAGGGGCCTCACCATCGAGGAGGCATATTGGGAACTCGTCGTGAGCGACATTCGAGCGGCATGCGACCTCTTTGCCCCCCTGCACCAGTCGAGCCGAGGCTCTGACGGTTTCGTCAGCGTTGAGGTGAGCCCTGCCTTGTGCCACGACGCGCAAGGGACCATCGATTCGGCCAAAGAGCTTTCACGAGTGATCGACCGATCCAATGTGATGATCAAGATTCCTGCCACCGATGCAGGAATCAAGGCGATCTCCGCCGTGATAGCCGAGGGCATCAGTGTGAACGTCACCTTGATCTTCGGGCCCACGAGATACCGCGAAGTCATCGCAGCGCATCAATCAGGACTGGAGAAATTGGCGAGCACGAAACCATCGCTCCTGCCATCCGTGGCGAGTGTTGCGAGTTTCTTCATCTCTCGAGTCGACAATGCCATCGATCCACTCCTCGCAGGAACGACTCTCTCGATCGGCAGAACGGCGATTGCGCAGGCAAAGGTTGCCTATCAAACCTTCCTTGAACACGTATCGTCTCCGAACTGGAAGAAGCTCGCCGACAAGGGGGCTCAAGTCCAACGTCCCTTGTGGGCGTCAACGTCGACGAAGAATCCCGCTTTCCCGGCAACGCTTTATGTCGATGAGCTCATTGGGCCCCATACGGTCAACACACTCCCCGATTCGACCATCGAAGCTTTCGAACGCTCTGGAACCGTCAATCGGACACTTGATGTGGACGTCGATGGTGCGGCAGCACATCTCGACGCGGTGAGAAAGGCTGGTGTCGATCTGGAGGCAATCGCCCGACAACTCGAAACCGAAGGTCTCGATGCGTTCGCATCGAGTTTCGATGACCTACTCGCCACGTTGGCGTCCAAGGCGGCATCGCGTTGAGCGATGTGGATCGTGTCGAACGAGCCCGTGAACTTGCAGAATCGGTCATTGATTCGTCGGTCACCGGAAGCGTGCGCGTTCGCTACCTCGACCTCGTCGAGACGGCAATTCTGCTCACGACCGACGAGCTGAGTGACCTCGACTTCAAGATCGCTGGTTCGGCCCTCCGCGAGATGCGTGAAGCATTCTCGATGTTCAAGCCGTACTCCCAGCTCCGCAAAGTCACGATCTTCGGTTCGGCACGAACGAAACCGCATGATCCCCTCTATGAAGAAACGGTCCAGCTCGCGCGATCGCTCGCAGAACACGGATGGATGGTCGTCACAGGAGCTGGCCCGGGAATCATGGAAGCGGGAATGGTCGGCGCGGGACGCGAGATGTCGATTGGTGTATCCATACGATTGCCATTCGAGACAGGTGCGAATCCGATCATCGCCGGAGACGAGAAATACGTCTCCATGCGCTACTTCTTCACGCGCAAGTTGATGCTCGTCAAGGAGTCTCACGCCTTCGTCGCCTTGCCCGGCGGATTCGGGACGTTGGATGAAACCTTCGAACTCCTCACGCTGCTCCAAACAGGAAAGAGCGTCCCGGTTCCGGTCATCCTGATGAATCCACTCGGTACGCCGTACTGGGAGCATCTTGATCGTTTCTTCCACGAAGTCCTTCTCCCATCGGGAATGATCTCCGAGGACGATTTCGCCCTCTACAGCCTGGCCAACCACGGGTCAGACGCCGTCGCGGAGATCCAGCGGTTCTATGCCAACTACGACTCACTCCGATTCGTCGGACCGAACCTGTACATCCGCCATCGCCACGCCATCTCCGATCATGAGCTCTCGAATTTGAACACCGAGTTCGCCGACATCGTGTCGGAGTCGATCGTTCGAAGTGCACCGAGTCGACAGGAGCAGATCGAGTCCGAAAAGCTCAACCTTCAGCGCTTACGGCTCCGCTTCGACAAGCGGTCGTATGGCCGATTGAGAGAGTTGATCAATCGCCTGAATCAACTCGGCGAAGCGTCGTGATCGCCTTCTCGATCGAGCGTCGCGCGATGGTCAAATTTCGCTCTGTTTCTGGCCGCCGTCCGTCACCACGACTGTTCGCCTCCATCAACGCCTGAATCGCGGCATCGGCGAGCTCCTCGGAGATTGCCTCGAGTCGGTTGACCACATCGTCGATGTTCACGACCTTCAGTATGCCACCAGACTTTCACAGAGGTGCTCCATCAACTATCGTCGCTCAGGTGCCAAAGCCGAAGAACATACATGAGTGGTTGAGTTTTGATGACGATGATCGTGATCAAACGTGGATGTTCGATGAAACGTTCATGCGTTCGAATTACAAGTGCATCTACGGCGAAGGTTGCAAAGGGGTGCTCGACGACGATGCCACACACCTCCAGCAGGGTTGTTGCAGCTACGGTGCGCATTTCCTCGACAAGAAGGACCTCGCAAACGTCCGAAAGTTCGTCGCCCGCCTGAAGCCACACCACTGGCAGAACTTCAACAAGGGCCGCAACGGCAATTGGCTGATGAAGGAGCGCGACGGAAGCGACAAGACGCGACGAGTCAATGGCGCGTGCATCTTCCACAACGAGCCCGATTTCGAAGGTGGCATGGGGTGTGCGTTCCACATCGCAGCACTCGAGGCCGGCGAGAGACCGATGGACTGGAAGCCAGACGTGTGCTGGCAGGTCCCGATTCGACTGGACGAACTCGATGAAGACGATGGGCATCGGATCGCCTTCGTCCGCGAATGGAAGCGACGTGATTGGGGCGGCGGCGGTGAGGACTTCCATTGGTGGTGCACCGACGACGCGTCTGCGTTCGTTGGCAAGGAGCCCGTCTACAAGTATCTCGCAGACGAGATCATCGAACTCGTGGGTCTACCCGTCTACAAGAAGCTGGTGACGCTCCTCGAAGAGAAGCGTTCGACGCCTCTGCCCCACCCGAAGGTGCGACGCTAACTATTTGCGATTGTTCTTCTTGCGGTCTTCGAGGTTCAAGTACCGCTTGCGAATTCGAATTGCATCCGGGGTGACCTCGACAAGCTCGTCGTCACCAATCCACTCGATCGCCGTTTCCAGCGTGTGCGTCACCGGAGTCGCAAGTTTCGGACCATCGTCGTGGCTGTGGGTGCGAATGTTGGTCTTTTCTTTGGCGCGCACGGCGTTCACGACCATTTCCTCTTCGCGAGAGTTCTCTCCGACGACCATTCCCTCGTAGATCTCGTCGCCTGGCGAAACGAACAGCGTTCCGCGAAGCTGCAAATTGTCGAGTGCATATGCGGTGGCAGTGCCGATTCGGTCCCCGACCATTGCACCACCGGTGCGATGGGGCAACTCTCCGGCCCACGGGGTCCAACCGTTCAAGGCCTGATGCAAGAGTGCCGTTCCACGTGTCACGGTCAGGACGAGGGACCTAAAGCCAATGAGGCCGCGTGACGG
>DAIRSS010000008.1:0-41477 GCA_036804285.1 Ilumatobacteraceae bacterium | reverse complement strand
AACGACGTCGGGTCGCTGGACAGTGCGAACCCATCGCGCGTGAGTTGTTCGCGCCAGGAGCGCAAGAAGTCCTCCCGACGTCTCGTGACGAGCACGATGTCCACTTCGCGTGGGGCGAGCAGTGCTCGGAGGTTCTCGAGCTCGTGGGGGGACCGTAAGAGGGAGAGCGTTTCGTTGGAAAAGATCACGACCTCGTCGTCACGCTCGACTTCGCTGCGAATGTGGCCGAAGGACTGCTCCCGCCACGTGTCGGATCGCCATTCGGGGATCTCGCGAATGGTCGGTATCGAGCGGTCTGGGCTCGCACACCACAGGGCGAGTTCGCGGCCGTTGGGATGGATGGGTCGATAGACGCCGAGACCGTGTGTGCGGGCGAGTTCCTCGGCGTTTTCGGTGAGCCAGTACTGCAGCGAGGTGGAGCCGGTCTTGTGGGTGCCGATGTGCACGATGGCTCGCTTCAGCCGTGCTTCTCCCATAAATGCCAGTCTTGCCGAACTCGCTACTGTGGCGAGGAAGGGGGAATCATGGCGCGCGAATTGTGGTCTCGGTCGGCATTGGAGTTGGCCTCGAACATCGCTTCGAAGGAGGTGTCGTCGGTCGAAGTGGTGCAAGCACACCTCGATCGCATCGCCGAGGTGAACCCGACGATCAATGCCGTCGTCAAGGTGCTCGCGGATTCGGCGCTCGCCGCGGCGAAGGTCGCCGATGACGAGACCTCGCGTGGGATCTCGCGCGGAACGTTCCACGGCGTGCCGTTCACGATCAAGGAGAACATCGACGTTGCCGGTCAGCCGACGACGCAGGGGATCCCCGCGCTCGCCGAGGCGATCCCGCCGCAAAATGCACCGATCGTGGATCGCATGTTGGGCTCGGGTGCGATTCCGATCGGGCGCACCAATCTGCCCGACCTTGGCCTGCGCATCCACACGGACTCGACCCTCTACGGTCGCACGAAGAACCCATGGAACCTCGATCGCACCGCGGGTGGATCGAGCGGAGGAGAGGGCGCCGCACTCGCGAGTGGAATGTCGCCGATCGGTCTCGGCAACGACATTGGTGGATCGCTGCGCAACCCCGCGCACTGCTGCGGCATCGCCTCGATCAAGCCGTCGACGGGCGTGATCCCCGACGCGCAGTACTTCATCACTGAAGACATGACGCTCTCTGCTCAGATCATGCTCAATCAGGGTGTGATGGCCCGCACCATCGCTGACGTGCGAGCTGGCCTTGGCGTCGTCGCCGGTGCCCATCCGCGCGATCCGTTGAGCGTGCCCGCCGTCCTCACGGATCTCAAGCCGAACGAACGTCTGACGATCGCCGTGATGGCCGAGCCACCAGGTGGATCGACGCACCCGGGTGTTGCAGCCGTCGTGCGCTCAGCTGCCGACGCATTGGCCAAGGCCGGGCATCACATCGTCGAGGTGACGCCTCCGGAGTTCGAACTCGCGTGTCTGACGTGGGGTGCACAGATGAACGGCGAACTCACGCCGAACCTGCCGATCCTCGAATCGGTGATGGGCGAGGGCGGTCAGAAGTTCCTGAAGCTCACACAGCTGAGCATGCCGACTGTGGGACTGACCGAGTTGTTGGCGGCGCAGATGCAACGCAACGGGCTCGGTCGCAAGTGGGGCCTGTGGTTCGAGGAGTACCCGATCCTGCTCAGCCCGACATGGACGCAGCCAGCCTTCGTGGCGGACGCCGACATCGCCGATGCGGCGGGGGCTGCGGCAACGGTCGAACTGATGCGACCGGTGTTGCCACCGAACTTGCTGGGTCTGCCCGCCGTGGTGGTTCCCGCCGGAATGGCCGATGACCTACCAGTTGGCGTTCAGGTGATTGGCGCGCGATACACCGACTTGCGGTGCCTCGCAATTGCCGAACAAATTGAAACGGCGTGCGGAATCCGCACGCCGATCAATCCAAAGTTGTGAAGTTGTCGTGAAACGACGTCGGGTCAGCTGACCACGACGACGTTTTGTGCTTCCTCGCCCTTACGGCCAGGAGCAACGTCGAACTCAACGGTCTGGCCTTCGAAGAGGGTCTTGTAACCCTCGGCCTGGATGTTGGAGAAGTGGACGAACACGTCACTTCCTCCTTCACGAGAGATGAACCCGTAGCCCTTCTCTGCGTTAAAGAATTTGACCGTACCGCGCATGTGATGTTCTCTTTTCTTGACTTGCCGACATCCCTTGTGGATGTCACTAGACAGGCTATGCGATCGCAGAGCCGTTCGCACTACATTGGCACAACTTATGTCCGCGTCGATCCTCGTCGTGAGTGGAAGCCTGCGCAAGGGCTCGTTCAACAGCCATTTGGCGCGACAGGCAGTGGCCCGTACCCCCGATGGCGCAACGGCGCGACTCTCCGATGCCCCGCGCAGCTTGCCGTACTACGACGGGGACCTCGACACCGACTCGCCACCGAGCGAAGTCGCGGCGTGGCGGGAGTCGATCGCCCAGTCAACTGCGCTGCTCTTCGTCACGCCGACCTACAACCATGCACTTCCGGGTGGCTTGAAGAACGCACTCGACTGGGCGTCACGACCGTTCGGCGCGCACTGCCTCGTTGGCAAGCGCGTCGCCGTGCTCGGGTGTTCCCCAGGAACCTCCGGCAGCAAACAGGGTGTTGCGTACCTGCGCACGATCCTGCCGTTCCTCGGCATGACGCTCGTCGGCGAGGAGGTCGCACTCCCGCAGATCGCCGACAAGGTGAACCTGGAGACCGGGTGGGTCGACGATGACATCGACGCGCTGTTGCGCGAGACGATGCGGCTGCTGGCCGAGTAAGGCTTACTTGCCGGCGAGTGCGGCAACCACGGGGGCGAAGGAGTCGACGTCCTCGCCGCCCACGATGACGTAGGAAAATCCCCACCGCTCGCGACGCGCGAGCAAGTCTTCGACGAGTTTCTCGGGTGGTCCCATCAGGGCAAACGGCGTTTCGGCAATCATGCTCGGTTCCACGCCGATTCCCTTGGCGAGGCGCGAGATTGCACCTTCTGCATCGTCGGTGACGTTGACCATGAACGCGCGAATGTTCATCTCGACGTGGTTGAGTCGATCTCCGACTGCGCCGCGCACGAGGTCGACCTTGGCGTCGACGGCTTCGGCCGTCATCGTGGAGATCGCCTCGGGTCCGACTGCGCCGGCGGTGAGCGTCGCGTTGATGCCGATGATGTCGGCGTGGTGGGCGGCATAGGTCAGCACGCGCTTGCCACCGCCACCGATCAACAGTGGTGGGCCGGGCTTCTGCACGGGCTTGGGGAGGCCGTCGTAGTTGGTGATCGTGTAGTGCTTGCCGGAGAAGTTGGCCTTGCCGTCGGCGAAGCACTGGCGCATCACTTCGATGCCCTCGATCATGCGGTCGATGCGCACGCCGGGCGAGTCATACGGCATGCCGGCCTGTTCGTAGTCGCTGACCATCCAGCCGGCGCCCATGCCGAGTTCGACTCGACCGCCGCTCAAGAGGTCCATCGTCGCGACTTCCTTGGCGAGCACGACGGGATGTTTGTAATCGTTGTCCCACACGAGCGCTCCGATGCGCAGGTTCTTCGTCGCATCGGCGGCACTCATGAGTGCGGGAACCGGAGCGAGTTGATCGGTGAAGTGGTCGGGCATCGACAACACATCGAAGCCATTTGCCTCCGCGCGCTTGGCGAGTGCGACCCACGTTGCAGCGTCGGGTGCCCCGTGCGCCTGGATACCGAAACGGAAGGGCTTGATGGGGAACTGGACCGAAGAACTCATGGGCGCAGAGTAGCCTTGCCAGTGTTGTGAACCCCTCATTCAGGCTGTTCCAGCGGCTGGCAATCGTGATCGTGGCGGGGGCGCTTGCGATCGTCTCGCTCGTCACCCTGATGGCGCCGCGCGCCTGGGGCGCACTGAATGCGCATCGTGAAGTTCCCGTCGGGCTGTACCAGTTCAGTGGTCTCGCCCAGCGCAGCACCATCTATGACGTCAACGGGCTGCAGATCGGGGCGTTCCAGCGCGAGAACGCCCAACGCACGGTGCTCTCGAGTGTGCCGAGCGAGGTGGTGGCGGCGATCCTCGCCGTCGAAGACGACGTGTTCATGAACCACGACGGGGTCAACCTGCGGGCGATTGCTCGTGCGCTTCTGTCCAACTCCCAGGGCGGAACCCGTCAAGGTGCTTCGACCATCACCCAACAGGTGGCCAAGAACGAGTTCCTCGGCGGCTCGATCTCGGACGGACGCACGAAGATCCTGCAGGCCCGCTACGCCACCATGCTCGAGAAGATCCTGACGAAAGAAGAGATCCTCGAGCGATACGTGAACACCGTGTACTTCGGCAACAACGCCTATGGCCTGGCCGCGGCGGCCGAGACCTACTACGGCAAGTCGGTCTCGGAACTGACGCTGATCGAGGGTGCCTTCATCGCCGGTCTCGTGCAGGCGCCGTCGACGTACGACCCGTTCTCGACGAACGGCTACAAGTCGTACTCGGTGCGCAAGCGCTACAAGATCGTGCTCGGCCGACTCGTCGACGAGGGACTGATCACGTCCGACGAAGCGACGGCGGCGTGCGCGGAGTGGCAGGAACCCAAGCGCAAGGTCGAGGATCCGACGACGTGTCGATTGCCGACGAAGGCTGCTCCGGTGACGAACGAAGAGTCGACGGTCGTCGACACTCGTCAGGATGCGAACCGCAGCTACTTCAGCGAGTTCGTGAAGGACTACCTGCGCACGCGGGGAGTGGAGATGGGCCTCGGTGCGACGGAAGAAGAAGTCATGGCGCGGCTCTATCGCGGTGGCTTGAAGATCTACACCACCCTCGACAAGAACGCCCAACTCGCTGCAGAGCGCGCTGCAGCCGAACAGATGCCCGACAATGCCACGGGAATCACCGCAGCCGTGCTCTCGCTCGACACGCAGACCGGCGCGATTCGCGCGATGGTCGGTGGTGAGGGGTTCGTGCCGAACACCAACGAGGTCAACCTCGCACTCCGACGACGCCAGACCGGATCGAGTGTGAAGATGTTCGTCCTCGCTGCCGCGCTCGAAGCGGGGATCCTGCCCGATGACGTCATCGACGGCACGCTGCCGTGCACGTTGCCGAATCCGGGCAACGACGAAGAGCCGACGTTCCTCATCTCCAACGGTGTGAGCGAACCGGTTGGCAGTCTCCGCCGCATGACCGCGTTGTCGATCAACTGTGCCTATGCGCGACTCGCCCAGGTCGTCGGACTCGAACGCGTCGTGGCGTTGATGTACGGCATGGCGTCGTCGGATCTCCTGCCGAAGCCGACCTTCGGTGACGAACTCGAGCGCGCCAACCTGATCAAGCCATACGCGTCGCTGTCGACCGGTGCCAATGAACTCAGCCCGCTCGACATGGCTTCGGGTGCCCAGACGATCGCGAACGGTGGCGTGCACCGCGAGCCGTACGCCATCGAACGGATCGAGGACTCGAATGGGGCAGTGCTGTGGAAGCGCGAGGAGCCGACGAATCCCGAGCAGGTGCTCACGCGCGACAACGCCTTGCGTGCCGTCGACATCATGAAGGGCGTCATCAAGTTCGGTACTGCGCGGCGAACGCCACTCGCCAACGACCGACCGGCCGCTGGCAAGACCGGAACGCAGGACGACAACACCAATGCGTGGTTCGTCGGGTTCACCCCGCAGTTGACGACGGCGGTGTGGGTCGGCGACCCGAAGGGGTACACGCCCATGGTCCGCATTCCGGAGTTCTTGCAAGCTGACGGCTACGTACGCATCCAGGGCGCGATGTATCCCGCGCGAATCTGGAAGCAATACATGGACGCAGCGCACGAGAACCTGCCGGTCGTCGACTGGGATGCGCCGCCGCCGGGCCAGCCGACAGAGGCACGCCCCGACACGTCACCCGTTCGCGTGTACCTCCCCGGTAACGAGTGTTTGGCGAGTGTCGTTGCCGGAACGATTCCACCCACGACGACCACGGTCGCGGGGAAGAAGACGACGACGACGACCCAACCGATCGTCACCGGGGACACCGTCGTCGTCAGCCTCGTCGATCCGTTGCCACTGCCGACCTTGTCGACGACCACCACGACGACGATCGCCTCGCCGACGACCCTCGATGCCGACCAAGCATTGCGCCAGATTTTGCGTGATCGCTATCCGAGTGGACCCGTGCACACGATCCCACCGAACCAGTACTGGGTGTATGAGTGCGCAGCAGGCCTGCCAGCATCAGCACAAACGATCGTGCCTGGTCAGTAGTGGGGGCACTCAACGACTTGCTCTCGGTGCAGTCGACCGACATCGAACTCACGCAAGCTGCGTTTCGCCTCGCTCATCTGCCGGAACGGGAAGCATTCGCAACGGCCGAAGGTCAGCTTCGCACGACGATCGCCCGGCGCGATGCGCTGATGACGGAGTGTGCGGGCATCGAAAGTGAGATCTCATCTCTCGAGTCGCATTCTGCAGATCTCGACGCCCAGGTTGGGCGACTGGAGAAGCAATTGAAGACCGTCATCGCTCCGCGTGAGGCGGAAGCTCTGCAGCACGAGATCGCGCAACGCCGCACGGAGCGCTCCGCTCATGACGACCGTGAGCTCGAGTTGATGGAATCACTCGAACAGAAGCGATCGATGCTCGAGGATCTCGCTCGCGAGATCACCACCGCCACCGATCGTCGGGATGACGCGGCGCGGGCGCTGAAGGCCGCCAAGGGGATCGTGGATGCCGAGATCGTTCGACTGACGGAGCAGCGCAGTGCGCAGGCACTGGTCGTGCCGGCACCACTCCTCGAGGTCTACGAACGCAAACGCAAGGCCCGTCCCGAGGGTGCCGTTGCCACCTTGCATGGACCGACGTGCGGGTCGTGCCACATGGATCTCGCCCGTACCGAGATCGATGCGTTGCGCGCGCTGCCGGAGGGCGAGCATCCCGAGTGTCCGCAGTGCGGATGCTTTATCGTGCTCTGATCATGTTGCTCTGGTTCGTCGGAACGTCGGTCGCGACCGTGTGGATCGTGTTTCGCGATCCGACGTTCAAGTTCCGTCTCGTCGTCTTGGGTGCACTCCTGCCGGACGTGGTCGACGGTGTGACGGGCGCGCGCGTCGCCCACAGCGTCGTGAGCGTGGTCGTGGCGATGACGGTCGTGATGCTGCTCACCCTCGGACGCAAGCCGATTCGCAAGTCTCTGCTCGCGGTGGTGATCGGGCTGTTCCTGCATCTCGTGTTCGACTTCGCGTTCGCCAACACCGCGATGTTCTGGTGGCCGCTCGGTGGCTTCGACTTCGTCGATGACGCGTTGCCGGTCGTTGCGAGGGGATGGCTGAATGCACCGCTCGAGGTCATCGGCGTAGTGCTTGCGATTTGGACGTCGCGTCAGGTGGCCTTCGCCAAGTCCGCTCGCTAGTCGAGGCGAACGTGGTCGCTATTGGCTGGAGAGTGAAAACACGAGCAGGACGACGAGGACGACGAACGCTGGCCAGTTGAGTCGTGCGCCAGGGGGAGTCCTGGTCGACGTCAGCTTCTTCATGCGAGCAGCGATCGCTCGCGTGACGGGATCGAACGCAAGCGTGAGGATGACGAGGGGCGTGAGTCCCGGATAGCGCACGAACACGACGATGAGCAGTCCGACCAGGGTGAGTTGCACCGCACCCCACTGGTGGAACATCGCAATCACGTTGTCTCCGCCTGCAACGGAGGTGTCGACACCGGCGATCCGCTGTGCTCCACCGTCCTGTGCGAACACGTGGATGCAGCTTCGTACGACGACGAGTACAAGGACGATGGGTACCACCACGCGAACGAAACCAAAGCCCGAATAGACCGAGACGTCATCGGGCAGGAGATTGGCGATGTCGAAGTTCATTGAGAGCCCCCTCTCACTCGAGCGTAGGTGTCGAGGACGGTCGCCTCGCGATTGGGGGTGTAAGTGACGGTGAGTCGGTCTGTAAGCGGGGTTCTGTAGTTGCGAGTGATCGCAACCGATGACCATCCCTCTATGCGACCTACCCGAGGGGTGCACCCCATTGCTGGAGTGCGGACGGACCGCCCATGCCCTCTGCATGGTCTTGCTTCAAGTGGGGGCACCGAGCCACGCGGATCGCTCCACGTGCTGGTGCGCTCTTACCGCACCGTTTCACCCTTACCTGTGACGTCGCCTTGCGGCGCCATCCATCGGCGGTCTCTCTCTGTTGCACCCGTCGTCAGGTTTCCCCGACCTGGCTCGCGCCAGCACTTTGTCCTGTGAAGCCCCGACTTTCCTCAGATCGACTTGCGTCGAACCGCGGCCATCCGACCGGCTCACCGTCGTTGGTCAGTGTACGGTCGGCGATCGACCGTCCCGTTGGTCAGCAGGAAACGTAGTCGTAGACGAGCGAATTGAGACTTGGTGTCTCCATCGCGACCGTCGTCTTCACGCCCTCGGCGTTCGGTGCGCCGATCGTGACCTGCACGCTGGATTGCGCTCCGAAGGCCATCGGGACGCTCGCCACGTTGGCCTTGCCGGTCGTCTCATTGACGGTCGGGCCGACGGCGCCGAATCCTGGATTGAGGACTTGGGCAAGCACGACTGCGTGGCGGGCTTCGTCTGCGCCGATGCGCATCGCTGCTGCACGCAACTGCGAGGTCGAGAGCAGTCCGACGACGCCTTGGTAGGTCTGCGTCGCGAGGTTCTCGAGGCCGTGTGCGAGTGCGATCACGTCGACACCTGCGTCGGGGTTGCCGCTCTCGGTGATGAGTGCGACGGCCGGATCGATGTACAGCGAACGGATGCGTGCGTTGCCGCACGTGACCGACTTGCTGCCGAGCTGCACTGCGAGTCCGTTGACCGCTTCTGCGTGACGAACGTGATCATCGCGGAAGCGCTTGACGGCGTCCGACAACTTGGCGTAGTTGCCCGTGAGCAATCCACTCGACAAGACGAGTTCGTACGTCTCGATCGCGTTGTATTCGAGCGAGGCTGCGGTGCGCATCAACACGGCGTCCGTCACCTCGACTGCAGGAAGACCGGTGGTCGGTGGGACTTCGCCGACGCTTGCGATGTTCGCGCTCTCGGGAACGTTGGCCTGCTTGCCACACGCGGCGAGGAACGTTGCACCGACGACCGTGAGTCCGCCCATGCGGAGGAGTTCTCGGCGGGAGAGGGTGTTGTCGCTCATGGTGCCACCGTCGTTTCCACCGTCGCGCTCGATGCCGGAGCGATCGAGGAGGCGGTGTTGTCGAGTGCGCTCGCGAGGTTCATCGTCGGGAGCACGCCGAACACCGCGGCGTGGCGTGCCTCGACCGTGATGATCGAGGCAACCAAGACGGCTGCGTCGTGGTTGTCGAGCTTCGACAAGATGTCGGTGTGGGTCGCCACCAACGTGTTCTCGAGCGTCTGCAGTGCGCGATAGGCGGCCGCACCGGTCGTCATCTGCGACACATAGGCCGAGTAGACGCCTTCGTTGCGCTTGTTCGTGGCATCCTTGCCGATCATGCCGTTGATGGATTGGGCGTAGGCCAGGTGGTGTGCGGCGAACTGCTCGAGCATGGTCAGCTCGTCGCCCGTGAAGCGACCGGAGTCGACCGCCTTCACGTAGAGGTCATGCACGGCGAGCTCAGCGCCTTGGGCGAAGGCCAGCAACTCAGAATCGGCCGCATTGGGACGTTCTGAGGGTGCGCTGCGAAGTGGCGCGATGGGCACGGTGGCGTTCCTTTCGAGATGCGATGGGGCGCTAATAATCTAGAAGTCAAGACCCGACAACTCGGGTATCCAACCAGACGCCCGAGACAACGCTTCGCGCCATGTTTCGCGGTCCAGTTGGCCCGTTGGGGCCACCGTCTGGCGAGGGGACCAGGTGCGAACCGCCTCGCCCAAGGACTTCCACGTGCCCACCCCGACCCCGGCGAGGAACCCTGCGCCGAGCGTGGTGGCCTCCGTGACGGGAGACACCTCGACGGGCAGACCGCTTGCGTTCGCGAGCGCCTGCACGAACGTGGTGTTTCGGCTCATGCCGCCGTCGATGCGCAGTGACGTGATCGAACATCCGGTGTCGGTCCGTGCGGCGTCAACCAAGTCGGCGCCGCGATGGGCGATGCCCTCGAGCACCGCGCGCACGATGTGTGCTCGGGTGGTGCCGCGCGTGATGCCGAGCAGCGTCCCGCGAGCGCCATAGTCCCACTTCGGCGTGCCGAGTCCGAGCAGCGCCGGCACATACACGACACCATCGGTCGTTGGCACGCTCGCAGCCACGGTGTCGCTGTCGCTCGGTGTGTCGATCAACCCGAGATCGTCACACAGCCACTCCACGTTGCTGCCCGCCGACAGCATGATTGCTTCGGCGCCGTACGAGATCGTCTGTGCAGAACTGTGGGCGACGATCGGGAACGTGCCACCGCTCGAGCGTTGTGCGCTCTTCGGTGGTGTGTCGCCAGTGGCGACGTCCAACATCCCGCCCGTTCCGAAGGTGATCTTGGTCTGTCCTGGTGCGATGCATCCTTGGCCGACCAGCGAGGATTGTTGGTCGCCGATGAGACACGAAATCGGTGGCGCACCGACGAGCGCAGTCGCATGACCGACGACGCCGCTCGACGGAACGATTCGCGGCAACATCTCGACGTCCACGCCCATCAGTTCGCAGATGCGCGGAGACCAGTCCATCGTGTCGAGCGTGAAGAGTCCGGTGACGGCGGCATTCGAATGATCCGTGACGTGGAGCGCTCCGCCAGAGAGCACGGCTGCCACCCAGGAGTCGATGGTGCCGATACGCACGTTGCTGCGGTCGTCGATCGCGGTGTTGGACAGCAGCCACTTGGCCTTCGTGGCGGTCTGATTCGGTGCGAGCACGAGTCCGTGTTCGGCGCGCGCACCGATGCACTCACCGACCGTGCGAAGGTCTTGCCAGCCGAGTCCAGGAGCAAGCGGCTGCATCGTGCGTGCGTCCCACATCACCGTGCTCGCGCGCTGTGTCGTGATGCCGACGCCATCGACGGGGCCCGAGAGCGACAACACCTCTGACGCGACGCGCAGGACCGCATCGGCCATCGCGCGGGCATCGAATTCGACGAGTCCGGGGAACGGCGAAGTCGGTGCGCACTTTTCGTAGCGCAGATGTTCGACGACGCCGTCACGGGTCACGACCGCAGCCCGCAGGCCCGTCGTGCCGACGTCGATGACGAGGACGCTCATGGCCACGGGTCCGAGTCGGACAAGCCGAGCTTGCCGGGATTCAAGATCCCGTGCGGATCGAGGGAGTGCTTGATCGAGCGCAATACGTCGAAGGATGCACCCAGCGCCTCGCGCATGAACCGCGAGCGATTGAGCCCGACACCGTGGTGGTGCGAGAGGTTCGCACCCGCATTGAGTGCGGCTCGCTGACCTGCGTCCCACAGTGAGCGGTAGAGAGCTTCGGGGTTGTCGCCCTTGTCGCCGGCGAAGGTGAAGTACAGGCACGCACCGTCGAGATAGCTGTGCGAGAGGTGAGCACTCACCGATCGTGATCCAGTCACGCTCGACATCGCGGCGCACACGCCGGCGTACACGTTCGTCAACACGGACCACGGACCAGCAACTTCCATCGTGTCCACGACGTAGCCCTTGCGCGTGACGGCTTGCAGGCCGCTCGTGTCGTTGCGGTGCTCGAGCCAATGATCGACGAGGGAGGTGTCCTCGACGCGCGCGCCGATCTCGAGTGCGTGGCGGTGCACGACGGCCATCGTGGCGAGCGTCAGTTCGTCGTCACCTTCGTCCAGGACGAGGAGCGTGCATCGCGTTCCGTCGCCGCCGTGGGATCGCTTCGATTCGGTTGCGTCGTACAGTCGCAGCACCGCAGGGGTCGCACCCGCACGAACGATGCGGCGACACAGTTCGATTCCGTCGTTCATCGAGTCGAGGGAGTAGGCAGCCTGCGTCGTGGTCGTCGCGCGCGGATGTGCGCGTAGCCACACGTCCGTGATGATGCCGAGCGTTCCCTCGCTGCCGATGAAGAGCGAGACGAGGTCGGGGCCGTCCGCGCCGGCTGGTGCGCCACCCGTGCGCACGATGCGACCATCGGCGAGCACCACTTCGAGTGCCACCACCATGTCGTCGATCTTTCCGTAGCGCGTCGAGAACTGGCCTGCGCCGCGTGCGGCGATCCAGCCTCCGACGGTGGACAATTCAAACGACTGCGGAAAGTGGCCGACGGACAGACCGTGGGGTGCGAGTTCGGCTTCGAGGTCTGGGCCGAACGTTCCTGGTCGTACGTGCACGACGCCCGACGTCGCATCGACGTCGACGATGCCGCTCATTGACGTCATGTCGATCACGACGCCGCCGCGTGCGGGGACTGCAGCGCCGCTCACGCCGCTGCGACCGCCAGACACGGTGAGTGGCACGCGATGGTCGTTGCACACCGCAGCGATTCGCGCGACGTCGTTCGTCGTCGTGGGATGCATGACGATGGCGGGGAAGGCGGGCACGGAGCCAGCGAGTGCCCAGTGCATCGCAAGTGGCCACCAGTCGCGGGCGTGTTCGGCGAGTTCCGTCGCATCGCGCGATGACCGACAGATCGACGAGAGTTCGGCGAGGACGTCGTCGGTGACGGCTTCAGCGGTGGAGAGTCGCTGGGTGAGTTTTTCGACCGGTGCCCCGAACTCGATTGGCGGGGTCGCTTCCATGGGGTTCAGTCTTGCCGAGTCGAGGCGAGGTACTCGGCCTCGGAAACCGCACCTGCAGCCTCTTCGCGTGCACAGGAATCGACGAACTCGCGCACCTGTGCGTCGATCTCCTGTTGTGACCACTTGAGTTCAGGGGCGATCAACTCGGCGACTCGACGTGCGGAGGCAAGCGTGGCGCGACGATCCACGATCCGGGCTCGGGTGCGGCGGGAGAGGACGTCGTCCAGGCTCAGTGCCATTTCGTGGCGCACCGCAAAGATCGCCTCGGCCGCGATGTAGGGCAGGCCATCGATGAGTGGACGGGCGAAGTCGGGCGACTCTGCGGCGATCGCTAGCACGCGGTCAAGTTCCGTTCCGTAGCGCTGGGCGAGGTGTGCATGGGTGCCACGCAAGTGTGAGCGATCGAACCCGCGTCCACCGATGAGTGCGAGACGCTTGGACTTGCTCGTGGTGCGACGACCGAGTCGTGAGCAGACCTCGTCCACCGTGTGCTCTGCCATCTTGCGGTACGTCGTGAGCTTGCCGCCGGTGATCGAGATGACGCCGGATGCCGAGACGGCGACTTTGTGATTGCGTGAGAGGTCAGCAGTCTTCTCTTTCGACGCCGAACCATCGGCCTGGCGCACGAGCGGTCGCAGTCCCGACCACACCGCGGTCACGTCATTGCGCGTCACGTTCGTCGTGATCGATTGGTTGAGCGCCTCGAGGATGTAGTCGATGTCGTCCACGCTGCATTGCGACTCGTCAACATCGCCGGCGAAGTCGGTGTCGGTCGTGCCGACGTACGTGTAGCGGTAGGTGCCGTCAGCGTTCTTCACCCACGGCACGACGAACAGGCTGCGCCGATCGCGACGCACGGGAATCACGACGGCGATGTCGTTGCGTGCCTTGTCCCACGGAATGGTGATGTGCACGCCCTTGGCGGGACGGATGCTGTGCGGGTCCGTGCCTTCGTCGGCGGTGCGCACTTCATCCGCCCACACGCCGCCCGCATTGACGACGGTTCTTGCCGACACGGAGAACTCGTCGCCCTCTGCGGTGCGCACGATCGCACCGTTGGCAGTGCCGTGATCGTCGTGGGTGATCTTGACGACCTGGCAACGATTCACGATCGTTGCACCGAGATCGGCTGCGGTGCGTGCGACGGCGACGCACAGGCGCGAGTCGTCGACGGTCGCGTCGTAATAGAGGTATCCCGACGAGAGCTTCTCGGCTGGCATGGTCGGGAAGTGTGCGTGCGCAGCCTTTGCGCGTAGTCGACGGTGGAGTTTGCCGATGCGCCAGCCACCGGTGAGGTCATACATCCACAGTGCGCTGCCGAGTGCGCGGGCGATCTTCTTCGAGATCACACCGTCCTTGGTGAGGATCGGGATCATGAAGGGCATGACCTGCACGAGATGTGGCGCGTTGCGCAGCATGCGCTGGCGTTCGTGGAGTGCCTCGTAGACGAGGCGAACCTCGCCCTGTTGGAGGTATCGAAGTCCTCCGTGGGCGAGCTTGCTCGACTTGCTCGACGTCCCAGAGGAGAAGTCGTCCCGTTCGACGAGGGCCACGGAAAGTCCCCGTGAGGCGGCATCGAGTGCCACTCCGAGCCCGGTGATCCCGCCACCCACGACGAGGACATCGAAACCCTTGGTCCGCAACGCCTGCAGGTGGGCGTCGCGGCGGAATTCCATGGCAACACCCTAAATGCGGGAATAGCCGGGGTGCCTCATCGGTTGCACATGTGACGGAAGTCCTTATTTTCACAAATTGTTTGTTTGCAAGACTTGCAAATTAGGACTGATTTCCCCTAGGTTGAGACCCGTGAATTCCCCGACAGTTCTCGCAGCCGCGTATCGCGCGCAGGGGCGCAAGCTGACCCCGCAGCGCCAACTGATCTTTTCGTTGCTCCACGACAACCGGACGCATCCGACCGCCGAAGCGCTGTATGCGACGGCGAGTCACAAGATGCCCGGCATCTCGTTGCGCACCGTGTACCAGACCCTGAATGAGCTCGCCGAGATGGGCGAGTTGCAGGCGATCGATCTCGGCGAGGGTGTCACGCGTTTCGACCCGAACGTGGACGACCACCACCACGCGATCTGCAATGCCTGTGGCGCGATCACCGACGTGCACGTCGAGCGCGCCTCGGCGCTGCGCCCCAAGGGCGTGGATGGATTCAACGTGGATGACATCGGCGTCGTGTTTCGCGGCGTGTGCGCGAAGTGCGAGTCGTCATCCAAAAGATCTCCTTCACCGCAAGTGAAGAAGAAGCAAGTCAGCTAGTACACCAACCCCAACACACTAAGGAGAACATCATGGCAAGCCTTCACGGCACCAAGACTCATGAGAATCTCAAGGAGGCGTTCGCCGGCGAGAGCCAGGCCAACCGTCGTTACTTGTGGTTCGCACAGAAGGCAGACGTCGAGGGTTACCCAGACGTCGCGTCGCTCTTCAAGAACGTCGCAGACGGCGAGACCGGCCACGCGCACGGTCACCTCGAGTACCTCGCAGAGGTCGGCGACCCGGCATCGGGTGAGCCCATCGGCGACACCGAGCAGAACCTGAAGGCGTCGATCGCCGGCGAGACCTACGAGTACACCCAGATGTACCCGGGCTTCGCCAAGACCGCCCGCGAGGAAGGCTTTGCCGAAATCGCAGACTGGTTCGAGACGCTCGCACGTGCCGAAAAGAGCCACGCTGGCCGCTTCTCGGAGGGCCTCAAGTCCATCGCCTGATTCCAGGCGTCGGCAGTTGATCGACGGGGGACTTCGACGAGTTCGAGTCCCCCGTTCGATCGAAATCCACCACCCCCTTTCTTCCCTAAGGTTTTTTCATGACGACGATCTACGACCCGAAGCATCCGCTGTATCTGGATGAGGCAGACACCCGCAAGGAAATGGAGCGCGTGTTCGACCTGTGCCACGGGTGTCGTCTGTGCTTCAAGTTCTGCCCCTCGTTCCCGACGCTGTTCAGCTATGTCGACCAGCACGACGACCAGGACGCCGGAAAGATGACTCCGGCCCAGCAGGACCACGTCGTCGACGAATGTTTCCAGTGCAAGTTGTGTTACGTGATGTGCCCGTACATCCCCGAGCTGCACGAGTGGGCGCTCGACTTCCCGCGCCTCATGTTGCGCGCCGATGCGATGCGTCGCGCGAACGGCCAGGTCTCGGCACGCGACAAGGCGACGACGGCGATCATGGGTCGCACCGATGCGATCGGCACCGTCGCCACCACGCCAGGTCTCGGGGCGGTCACCAACGTCGTGATGGGCGCCAAGCCCGGTTCGATGCTGCGCAAGGTCGTCGAAAAGACGGCCGGCATCTCGAGCGTGCGCATGTTGCCACCGTTCGCCAAGACCCGTTTCACTACGTGGTTCAAGAAGCGGCCGAAGGTTCGCCTCACCAAGCGTCAGGCACAAGTCGCGGTGTTCCCGACTTGTCTCGTGGAGTATCAGGATCCGAACATCGGCAAGGACCTCGTCAAGGTCTACGAGCACAACGGCATCGAGTGCTCGATCGCCGGTGACGCGGGTTGCTGTGGCGCACCATTCCTGCACTCGGGTGACATCGATTCATTCACCAAGGTCGCGGTGCGCAACGTGAAGATGCTCGCTGACGAAGTGCGCAGCGGCAACGACATCGTCGTGCCACAGCCGACGTGTAGCTACGTGTTGAAGAAGGACTACGTGGACTACGTCGGTGGCCCGGACGCCAAACTCGTATCCGAGCACACCTTCGACGCGGCTGAGTACCTCGTCAAACTGCACAAGACCGAGGGCTCGTCGCTCGACACCGACTTCACGGGCACGATCCCCGAGACCGTCACGTACCACACGCCGTGTCACCTGCGTGCGCAGAACATCGGCCTGAAGAGTCGTGACCTCATGAAGTTGACGGGCGCCAAGATCAAGCTCGTCCAACAGTGTTCGGGCATCGACGGCATGTGGGGCCTGCGCGCAGAGAACGCGCATCTCTCGCTGCCGATCGGCGAAAAGCTCGGACAGATGGTCAAGGATGCAGGCGGCGACGTCGTCGCCGGTGACTGCCACTTGGCCAACACCGCAATCAACGAACAAACAGGAAACAAGCCCGTCCACCCGCTGCAGATGATCGCTCGGGCGTACGGCATACCAGAGGAGAACTAAGACATGGCAACCCCCACCATGAATCGCAAGCTCACCATCGACGACATCCTCGACCTGCGCGCATACGAGCGCGTGCGCGAGGAGTCCCGCGTCGCCATCATCGAGACCAAGCGCAAGCGCCGCGTCAGCCTCGGCACGATCGTCACGCTGATGTTCGAGAATCGCGCGACGATGCTGAACCAGATCCACGAGATGCTGCGCGCCGAAAAGGTCGTCAACGACGAGCTCGTGCACGAAGAGCTGAAGGCCTACAACCCGTTGATCCCCGAGCAGGGTCAGTTGTCGGCGACGCTGTTCATCGAACTCACGAGCGACGATCAGATGCGCGAGTGGCTGCCGAAGCTCGTCGGCATCGAGCGCTCGATCGTGCTCACGCTCGCCAACGGCGACAAGATCCGCAGCATCACCGAGGAGGGCCACGCCGAGACCTTGACGCGCGAAAACGTCACGGCGGCCGTGCACTACATCCGCTTCGAATTCACCCCGGAGCAGGTCGAGGAATTCGCCAAGGGTGGCGTCCTCGTCTCGTGCGATCTCTCCAACTACCTGGAGGCCGTCGAGCTCGCGCCGTTTGCGGTCACCGAGTTGTTGACCGACCTGCGCCCGTAGGGCACCGCAGTATCCACAGCCACCGTCTTGGGCCAAATCGGCCCTGGATGGGGAATTGGCATCGACCCAAATTTGTGCCATACCATCGCCCCCGGGGCCGCTGCGTGCGGCAAGGGGGCCGTGGATGTCGAGCGCGGATGTGTCGTGGCGGAGCAAGGGTGCATGTTGTGGCCTGGACGCCGAGATCTTCTATCCGGACAACGACGACCACGCCGACTTCGCCAAATCGGTCTGCGAAGAGTGTGAGGTGCGCATAGCGTGTCTGAACTATGCCCTCGACAATCGCGAACAGCAGGGCGTATGGGGCGGAGCAACCGCTCGTGAACGCCGTCGGCTGTTGCGCATCCGTCGTCGCACCGCCTGAGGTCGGGTTGCCGTGAGTGCAATCGATGACGTCGGGGGCTGGCCGTCCATCCTCGGACATCTCGTCGCGCGTGGCGATCTGACGGCACTCCAGTCGAAGAGTGCGACGGAGTCGATCCTCGCCGGTGAGGCGACCTCCGCGCAGATCGCGGCGTTCTTGGTGGGACTGCGTGCGAAGGGTGAGACGAGTGAAGAACTCGGTGGGATGCTCGATGCGGTGCTCGCAGCATCCGGTCGAGTCGAGTTGCCACGTGATGTCGCGAAGCGCTCGATCGACATCGTCGGCACGGGTGGCGACGCCTCACACTCGGTGAACGTGTCCACCATGGCCGCACTCGTCGTCGCCGGTGCTGGTGTGCCGGTGTGCAAGCACGGCAACCGTGCGTCGTCGTCGCGCTGCGGCACCGCCGACGTGTTGGAACAGCTCGGCGTCGTCCTCGAGCAATCAGGCGACGGTGTGGCGCGATGTGTCGTCGAGGCGGGGATGGGCTTTGCCTTCGCACCGGTGTTCCATCCCGCATTCCGTCACGCCGGCCCGACGCGCAAGGAACTCGGAATCCCGACGGCGTTCAATCTGCTCGGCCCGATGGCCAACCCCGCTGACGTGGCGTTCATGGTGGTGGGGGTCGGTCAGCCTCGCTTCGCCGACGTGATGGCTAACACGTTGCTTCGTCGCGGTGTCACCCGCGCATGGGTCGTGCACGGTCACGGCGGATTGGATGAGTTGTCACTGAGTGGGGTGAACCACGTGCTCGACGTTCACGACGGGCGTGTGCAACGTCTCGATGTGGACCCGCACGAACTTGGCCTCGAGCCGGCTGACCTGTCGGCGATTCGTGGTGGTGCACCGGAGGACAATGCCCGCATCGTGCACGAGACGCTCGACGGAAAGAAGGGTGCGGTGCGCGACATCGTGGTGTTGAATGCGGCGGCAGGTCTCGTCGTCGCCGGTGTCAGTGCATCGATGCGCGAGGGGATTGCGCGCGCAGGTGAGAGCATCGACTCGGGCGCGGCGCGCGGTGCGCTCGATGCGTTGGTTCGCGTCAGTTCGACTGTGGCACGATAGGTCGCGATGTCTGGGTCGTTTCATGTTCGCGTGCCGGCAAGTTCGGCGAACCTCGGTCCCGGATTCGATGCGCTCGGCATGGCACTCTCGCTCTATCTCGTCGTTGGCATCGACGGTCAGGCGACTCCACTCGATGGCGCACGAGTCGTCGATGCGCATCATCCCGCCCAAGTGGCCTTCGTCGAGGCTGGGGGAACGGGTTCGCTGTGGGTCGCCTCCAAGATTCCGATGGGCCGAGGGCTCGGCTTTTCCGGTGCAGCACGAGTCGCTGGCGTCGTCGCGGCACATGCGCAGCGCGAAGGTATCGATGCGGGGAAGTTCGAGCGCGCGAAGCGATCGATGTTGCATCTCACGACGGCGATGGAGGGTCATCCCGACAACGTCGCAGCGTCGTTGTACGGCGGGGTGACGGCGAGTGCATCCGGTGAGGTCGTGCGACTGCCGCTTGGTATCGAACCGGCCATCGTCGCGTGGGTTCCCGAGACGCAGACCTCGACGGAGAAGTCGCGCACGACGATTCCCTCGCAGATTCCACTGAAGGACGTCATCTACAACATCGGACACACCGCACTCGTCATGGGCGCGCTCGCCTCGGGCGACACGAGCGTGATGCGCACGGCGTTCACCGATCGTCTGCACCAGGACGTCCGTCTGGCAGCAGCCCCGACCTCGAAGGCCGCGCTCGAAGCAGCACTGTCGACCTCGGCATGGGCCGCGTGGCTCTCGGGCTCGGGGCCCACCGTTGCGGTCATGTGTGACAAGGCCTCTGCGGCCTCGATTGCCCAGCAATTGCCCTCGGATGGGGTGACCCACGTGCTCGAGATCGACGCCCTCGGCGCAGTCCTCTCGGCCTCCTAGTCAAATCCCGCTACACCCCGGGGTCAGGCTGTCATCGTGCACGTTTTCGCGCACACATCCCAGACAGCAGCCATGCAAACAGCCAGAGACCAAGGAGCCAGCAGATGACCACCCAGGAAATGTTCCCCGCAGAGCCAACGCCGAACCCGGTGCTCGTGATCAGTTGTGACACCTGCGTGATGCGTGACACGGCGGCCTGCGACGACTGTCTGGTTTCCGTGCTGTGCGCTGATCCCGAGGACGAGGCGATGGTCTTTGACTTCGCCGAGCAGCGCGCGATCAAGATGCTCGCTCAAGCCGGTTTGGTGCCTACGCTTCGGCACCGTGCCGCAAGCTGAGCGACTCGAGGCGTTCCAACCCACGGGGGATCCCTATACCGACGAGTTGCTCTCGCTCGGAATCGACGCCGGACTGCACCGCATCGGATGCGCCGATGCATCACCACTGATCGAGGCGCGAAACGCGATCGAGCGACGGATCGACGGTGGCCTGCAGGACGAGATGCAGTTCACGTTCCGCAACCCGAAGCGATCGACGACACCGAACGATGCACTCGACGGCGCGCGCTCGATCATCGTCGCGGGTCTTTCGTATGCGGCACCCGACGTCGAGCCACCATTCGCGGTGAGCGGTCGTGTCGCGCGATATTCCTGGGTCGAGTATTACGAGCCACTGCGTCGTGCGCTGACGGTGGTGCGTGACCGACTCCGCAGCGACGGCCATCGGGCACTCGTGTTCGCCGACGACAACTCGATCGTCGATCGTGCAGTGGCACATCGTGCCGGCATCGGCTGGTTCGGCAAGAACGCCAACATCCTCGTACCCGGGGCTGGCAGTTTCTTCGTGCTCGGCAGTGTGGTGACGACGGCAGAGTTGGCGACGAGCTCGATCGTCGAGGACGGCTGTGGAGCGTGTCGTCGTTGTCTCGACGGGTGTCCCACGCAGGCGATCATCGAGCCTGGTGTCGTGGATGCGCGTCGATGTCTCGCCTGGTTGCTGCAGAAGCCGGGGGTGTTCGATCGACGATTCCGCGCGGCGCTCGGGGATCGCATGTACGGCTGCGACGACTGTCAAGAGGTGTGTCCGCCGACGACTCGTCGACAACTGCGGGTCACACCGCCGGAAGGTGCGCGACCGTGGGTCGACGTCGAGGCGCTGTTGGAGATGACCGACGAGGAACTGTTGGATTCCGTCGACTGGTGGTACGTCGCGCAGCGCAACCCCGACTGGGTTCGCCGCAACGCGCTGATCGTGCTCGGAAACGTCGGAGAACTCGGTTCGCCGAGGGTGCGTGACATCGTGGCGACGTATCTCGAGCATCCCGACCCGATGCTGCGTGCGCACGCGGTGTGGGCGGCGGCTCGACTCGGCTTGCACGAACTGATTCCGATGCACGACACCGCACCGCTCGTCATCGAGGAGTTGCGTGATCTGCCTGAGGTGCGCACGACGCGGGCGAACTGACACAATGGACTCGCCTCGGCGTCCGTCATGAAGCACCTCCTCGTCACCAACGATTTCCCGCCGAAGATCGGTGGCATCCAGAGCCTGTTGTGGGAGTGGTGGCGCAGGTTGCCGAGCGATTCCTTTGCGGTGCTCACCTCGCCGTATGCGGGGAGCGAGGCCTTCGATGCCGAGCAACCCTTTCGCATCGAACGAACGCGAGAGCCGGTGCTCCTCCCACACCCGTTCATGGTGCAGCGCATCAATCGACTCGCGCGCGAGGTCGGGGCGGACTTCGTCGTGCTCGACCCTGCGGTCCCGCTCGGCATCGTCGGACCGTCGCTCGAGTTGCCGTACATGGTCGTCCTGCATGGTGCGGAGGTGACCGTCCCGGGTCGTCTGCCAGGCTCGAACCTTGCACTTCGCCGCGTGTTGAAGAATGCCCGACACGTCATCGCCGCCGGTGGCTATCCCGCCGCGGAGGCGAGACGCGTCGCCGGTGCAGATCTTGACATCACCCAGATTCCTCCTGGTGTCGACACGCAACGCTTCGTTCCCTTGAGTGATGAACAACGAATCGCGGCGCGTTCGCATTTCGGTGTCGCGCACGACGCACAGCTCGTCGTCGGGTTGAGCCGTCTCGTGCCGCGCAAGGGGTTCGACGTCTTGATCGAGGCGGCGTCGAGATTGCGCGATGAATTTCCCAAGTTGACCGTGTTGATCGGTGGGTCGGGCCGTGATGCGGATCGTCTGCGCGGTGTGATCGACAAGCATCGTGCACCGGCGCGACTCGTCGGTCGCGTGCCGAACGAGGACCTCGCCAGTTTCTACGGATGTGCGGACGTCTCGGCGATGCTGTGTCGATCGCGATGGGGAGGACTCGAACAAGAAGGCTTTGGGATCGTGTTCGCTGAAGCCGCTTCGTGTGGGGTGCCGCAACTCGCCGGAGAGAGTGGTGGTGCGGCAGAAGCCGTCGATGACGGCGTCACGGGACTCGTCGTCAAGAGACCGGACAACGTGGATGACGTTGCGTCCGCACTGCGCGAACTGTTGTCGTCGGAGGACCGCCGGCGTGCGATGGGACGTGCGTCGCGCGAGCGTGCGGTCGCAGAGTTCGACTACGGGGTGCTCTCACGGCGTCTCGGCGAGGTACTGGGGGTAGGGGAATGACGCAACGACTGAACGTGGGTTTGACGGCGGTGTTCGTTGTGGTCACGGTGCTTGCCACGGTGGTCTTCGATGACTTCTGGCGCACCACCGTCGTGGTCGTCGACCTCGCACTCTTCGCCGTCGGTGTCGTGGGCTTCATCCTCGGGTACTTCGGCGCGGTGGGGCGGAGTCGGTCGGAGGAGATTTCGGTCGCCGGTGCATTCCTGCTGACCGGGGAAGTCGCCCCGAAAGGCATTCGCCTCGTGATGTGGTCGTGTCTCGGTGTGCAGGTGGTGGTCGGGCTCGTCGGCGCAATCCTGCGGTCATCGACCGATGGCCAGCCTGGCAGCGTGCTCGCCTTCGGGGTACTGGTCCCGATGCTCGGGCTCGGATTGAACGGGTGGTGGGCGTCGAGGAACGGAACATTTCCCCCTCGGGCAGAGGGCAAATAATCGGCGGTCGCTCGCGATCGGCAAAGATGGGGAGATGGTGGATTCAGGATCCGACTCGATTCTTGTGAATGCTTCGCCCGAGAAGTGCTTTGCCGTGGCGACCTCCTTTGCGGACTATCCCGCGTGGGCCAAGGACGTCAAGCAGGCAGACATCAAGGATCGTGACGCACAGGGTCGCGCGCTCATCGTTGACTATCGCGCATCGGCTCTCGGTCGCAGCACGCACTTCACGTTGAAGTACGACTACTCGAACGCGCCACGTCGACTCAGTTGGTCGATGGTCGACGGTGACATCATGCGTGAGATCCACGGTGCATATACCTTCGAGGCGCAGGGCGATCAGACGAAGATTTCCTACGACTTGTCGATCGAGTTGATCATTCCGTTGCCGGGCTTCGTCAAGCGCCGCGCGGAAGTGCGGATCTTGAGCACGTTGAAGGAGCTCAAGGCTCGCATCGAGTCGTGACGCGCAGCGCCGGCATCGACGTCGGCGGGACGAAGTGTCTCGCAGTGCTTCTCGATGACGACGACAACGTCATCGCAAGTGAGCGCGTACCGACGCCGCACGCGTCCAAACTCGCCGACACGCTGTGTGGGCTTCTCGCATCCCTCGGCGACTTCGACACCGTCGGAGTTGGTGTGCCGGGACTCATCACACCGCAGGGAGTGATTCGCTCGTCGCCGAATCTGAGCAGCGCCGTCGAGTTGCCGCTCGGCGATCAACTTCGTGCGATGTTGTCCGTGCCGGTGACCGTCGACAACGATGCGACCTCGGCGGCGTATGGCGAGTGGAAGGTGGGTGCTGCGCGTGGAGCAACCGATGTGTGGATGGTCACGCTCGGCACGGGAATCGGCGGTGGTCTCGTCTCTGGTGGCGTGGTGCAGCGCGGTGCGCACGGCTTTGCCGGCGAGATCGGGCACATCGTCGTCGAGATCGATGGTGAGTTGTGTCCGTGTGGTCTTCGAGGATGCTGGGAGCGCTACGCATCCGGGACCGCGCTGTCGCGACTCGCTGGTGGTGAACGGGGCGAGGACGTCATCGATCGCGCGCGTCGCGGGGAAGCCGACGCAGTGGCGGTCGTCGACCGCTTCGCCCGATACGTCGCGGTCGGCCTCGTCAGCCTGACGAACGCGACGGACCCCGACGTCCTCGTCATCGGTGGAGGGGTGATTGCCTCGTCGGAGGTCGTCATGCCGGCGATCGCCTCGCATTTTTCGTCCTTGCTGTACGCCCCACAACACCGCCCACATCCGCGCCTCGTGTCGGCGCAGTTGGGTGAGAAGGCGGGCGCAATTGGGGCGGCTCTTCTCGGTCGTCAGTGACTAGGTTGATCGGGTGGAATTTCGTCGAATCACCAACCTGCCGCCGTACGTCTTCACGATCATCAACAATCTGAAGATCGCGGCACGCCACGATGGCGCGGACGTGATCGACCTCGGGTTCGGCAATCCCGACATCCCCTCGCCGAAGGTCGCCGTCGACAAACTCTCGGAAGCGGCGCACAACCCACGCAACCACCGCTATTCGTTGTCGCGAGGTCTGCCCAAGCTGCGCGAAGCAGTCGCCGACATGTACAAGCGGAATTGGAACGTCACCCTCGACCCGGAGACGCAGATCACGAACGTGATCGGATCCAAGGAAGGCTTCAGCCACTTGATGTGGGTGTTGCTCGACCGCGGAGACGCCGCCATCGTGCCGTCGCCGAGCTATCCGATCCACATCTTCGGTCCGCTCTTCGCCGGCGCGGACGTTCGTCAGGTGCCGATGCGCAGTCAGCAGACGATCGATGATGCGCAGTACGCGGACGAATTCTTCGCCAACCTGACCGAGGCCTACAAGGTGGGCTGGCCGCGACCACGCGTGCTCGTCGTGTCGTTCCCGCACAACCCGACCGGCGCAACCGTGGACGCCGCGTTCATGCAGCGCGTCGTCGACTTCTGTCGCGAGCGTGACATGATCGCCGTGCACGACTTCGCCTACGCAGACGTCGGGTTCAACGGGTACAAGCCGCCATCGATCTTGCAGGCCGAGGGAGCGATGGAGTGTGCCGTCGAGTTGTATTCGATGACGAAGAGCTTCTCCATGGCGGGCTGGCGCTGTGCGTTCATGGCCGGCAACACCGAGGTCGTGCAGGCGCTCATGAAGTTGAAGAGTTACCTCGACTACGGGACCTTCCAGCCGATCCAGATTGCCGCGACCGTGACGCTGAACGAAGCCTCCGACTACCCGAAGGAGGTGTGTGCGATCTACGAGAGTCGCATGAACACCCTCATCGATGGTCTCGATCGCATCGGCTGGCACATTCCCAAGTCGCGCGGTTCGATGTTCGTGTGGGCGCCGATTCCCGAGCCGTATCGCGACATGGACTCCGTCGAGTTCTGCAGCCACCTCGTGCGCGACTGCAACGTGGCGCTCTCCCCGGGCTCAGGCTTCGGACCTGGTGGCGAGGGTTTCGCTCGATTCGCCTTGATCGAAAATGAGCAGCGCATCAATCAAGCGATCCGCAATTTGAAGACGGGTCTCACCAGGTTGTCGTGATGTCGTCGTCCTACAGCCTCGGTCTGCACGAGGTTGGTCAGGGCGCCTATGCATATCTCCAGCCCGATGGCGGCTGGGGCTACAGCAATGCCGGTCTCATCGTCGGGGATGGCTGTTCACTCCTCGTCGACACGCTCTTCGACCTGCGCCTGACCGAGGCGATGCTCGAGTCGATGAGGGGAGTCACCGGGGGTGCGCCGATCGGGACGGTCGTCAACACGCACGCCAACGGAGACCACTGTTACGGGAATCAACTCGTTTCAGGTGCCGAGATCGTCGCCTCGAGTGCCACCGCACACGAGATGACCGAAGTGCCACCCACGATGATGGCGGCGTTGAACGCTGCAGATGGTGACGTCGGGGATCTCTTCAGGTCGTTCTTCGGTGACTTCGACTTTGCGGGAATCGAACTCGCACCGCCAACGCGCACGTTCGACGGCCGACTCGACATCGACGTCGGTGGCCGAGTCGTGGAACTCATCGAGGTCGGCCCCGCGCACACCAAGGGCGACACGATCGTGCATTGTCCCGAGACCAAGACCGTCTACACCGGCGACATCCTGTTCATCGGCGGTGCTCCGATCGTGTGGGCAGGGCCCCTCGAGAATTGGATCGCTGCATGTGACCTGATCGCCGCGCTCGATGCCGACGTCATCGTTCCCGGTCACGGCCCGCTCACCGACAAGGCTGGCGTTGCACATGTGCGCGACTATCTCTCGAGCGTCCTCGACGGCGCGACGAAGATGCAGCGCGAGGGCGTCGATGCATTCGAGGCCGCACGTGAATTGGTGTCGATGTTGCACGGCACCTCGAAGCCTTTCTCCTCGATGGGAGAGTTCGGTCGCATGGCCGTCAACGTCGACACCGTGTACCGCAGTCTCGATCCCACGTATCAGCCGCCGAACGTGGTCGAGCAGTTCCGGCGGATGGCGGTCATCGAACACCACGCGTCATGACGATGTCTGTGGCCGATCGTTTCGACGTCGTCGTCCTCGGCGCTGGTCCCGGCGGAGCGGCGATCACGCACTCGTTGATCCGACGTGGACTGAGTGTCGCCCTCGTCGACCCGAGGCTCGGTGGGCCGTGGAGCCAGACACTCGGAACGTGGGTGGACGACCTCGACCCGTGCGATGACGCGATCGTGTTGAAGGGTCTCGCACGTGCGACCTGGCCGACGGTGCGCGTGGTGGGTGAGCGAGAACACGAGCTACGCCGCTCGTACTTGATCTTTGACAACGAAGCGCTGCGTTCCCATCTCGTCGGCATCGGTTATCGCCCGATCGCCGAACGCGCGGTCTCGGTCGTCGATCGAGTGGATGCAGATGGCTATCAGCGACAGGTCGGGTTGGAGTCGGGATCTTCACTTGCCGCGCGAATCGTCGTCGATGCGGGCGGGTCGTCGTCAGGCTTCCTTGCGCGTCAGCGTCATCGCACGACCGGTGTGCAGAGCGCCTATGGCGTCCTCACGAGGCGTGCCGGACTCGTGCCTGCCGGAACGTTCACGCTGATGGACTGGAGTCAGAGTCGTTCCTCGAAGTCGGCGCCGACGTTCCTCTACGGCATGGACTATGGCGATGGAACCACGATGGTCGAGGAGACGTCGCTCGTCGAGCGAAGCCCGCGCTCGGCACGCGAATTGCGCGAGCTCCTCCATGCGCGACTCGGTGTCGACGCATCCAGCGACGCGATCGATTTCGAGGACGTGCACATCGAGATGGGTGGAGCACCTCCGTCGCCGAGTACTCGCGTCGTCGGCTTCGGCGCCGCTGGTGGATTCATCCATCCCGTCACGGGCTACTCGGTGGCGGCATCGCTTCGTGCCGCTCCGCGACTTGCGGAGTCGATCGTCACCGGAATCTCGACGGGTTCGTCGAGCGATGAACTGACGTCGCGCGCGTGGTCGACGGTGTGGTCACCGGCACTGTTGCGTACGCGTGCGCTCCACGACTATGGGTTGGCGACCCTCGGGCGTCTCGGTGCGCGTGAGATCCAGGTGTTCTTCGATGCGTTCTTTTCGCTACCGGAGGAAAACTGGTCGTCATACTTGCGGATCGATACGCCGCCGATGTCGATCGCTCGCACGATGACACGCTTGTTCATGACGCTTCCGCGTTCGTTGCGACTGAAGGTCGCTTCGACCAACCCGACTGCGTTATTCAGGCTGCGCTGAGACGGTTCCCTGGCGGAGCGCGCGGCGAACGAGTAGTGCCCACGCGGCGATCGCGCAGACGCTGAACAGGATCCACTGCACGGTGTAGGAGAGGTGAGGTCCTGAACTGAGCGTCGGCTCGGCAACGGGGGCGAGACGCGGATCGTCGGACGGTGTCGACTCGAGGGCGTCGATGCTCACGTCGAGGACGTCGCCGTCGATCACGTCATCGAGGATCTGCAGGTCGATCCGCTGGATCTCGATGAGGTCCGACTGTGCGGAGTTGTCGATCTCGCCGAACTGCTTGGTGTCCGACACGCGAACGCGTCCGATCACGGTCACTTGTCGACCCGCGATGTCGGTCGGCATTGGTTCGGCCAGCGGGAGGAATCCGCGATTGACGACGACGACGCGCCCGTCTTGCAGCGTGAGCGGCGTGACCACGTCGTATCCGGCCGCGCCGTTCTGGGAGACGTTGACGAGTTGGAACGTGGGCTCGCCATAGGTTCCCGTCACGCTCGCGGTGAACCACTGGGCGTCATCTGGTTCGGGATGGCTGGAGAGCACGTTCTCGAGTGGCTGCACCGTTTGGGTTGCTCGGGCTCGAACCTGGTCGTTGAAATCCTGTCGGTCGTTGTGACGTGTCCACTGCCAGTTCGCGAACGACAGCATGATTGCCACGAGCGCGATGGTGAGCACATGGAGCGCGATCATGCGAGGTGAAGTGATGATGCGCAGCACGGCTCTCCAAGTTACCCAGTCGTTCGGTAAGGTTCGGGTCGTGGCCGACACTTCGCTCCACGTGATCTTCGACGGGGATTGCGCGTTCTGCTCGTCGTGTGCTCGGTTCCTTGCGGCTCGCGTCCGTCCGTCGGTGTCGGTTCGACCGTGGCAGGAAGTGGATCTTGAATCCCTCGGACTGACGGCAGCGGAGTGCGCAGAGGCACTGCAGTGCGTTGTGGTTCCAAGCTCCGAGAAGGTGAGTGGGCACCGTGCGGTCGCACTGGCGCTGCGTTCCTGTCGTTTCCCGTGGTCGCTCATCGGACGCGTGATTGGTTGGCGCGTGTTGTCGCCACTTGGCTCGCTCGTCTACCGCGCGGTCGCGAACAATCGCCACCGGTTGCCGGGTGGAACCCCGGCGTGCAAGGTCACGTCGGATCGCTGAGCAAAACTCCGCGCGTCTCGTTGAACCAACGCAGCGCTTCGTCCAGTCGCGAGGCGTCAGACTCCGGGCTTTCGGGCGGGACGATGACGCCAACGGTTCTCAGAATTGCGCGCGCAGTCGACCATGAGGCGTGGTGCAGCCCGGTGGTGATCCGAAGCGCGTGCAGGATCGATCGCTCGGGATCGTCGTCGAAGGAGGCAAGCATCTGCTCGACCTCTCGTTTGGTGAGTGGACGAGCGTGCTTCAGCCCCGCGATTCTGCGCGCGAGATAGGGAGAGAACCAGCCTGCGTTGGCGTCTTGGATCGCATCTCGAGTCCAATCGGTCCCGCGCACGGTTCCTCTGCATGTCGGTGAAGCACAGGCGCAGTCGAACTCGTCGTAGGGGGCGCTGTCACTCGTGGCGTAGTCGTAGGTCAGTTCCTCTCCGACCGCGATGTCCCGACGAGCGACGAGTCGATTCGCAGCGACGAGGCCGAGGTTCGGATCACACGAGTGGTTGATCGAATCACCCGGTTCACGCTCGGGCGGCCCGAGGATGACGAGGTCGTGATCCACTTGGATCGATCGGCTCCGCCGGTCGGCATTGTGTGAGGAGAATTCCTCAAACGACAGTGGCGTCCCGCCGAAGCAGACGACGAAGGTGCCTGCGGGAATCGGACGAACTGCGAAGCTTCCGTGCCCCTTGCCAGGGGTCTCGCGCGCCTCCGCCAGATTTGTCAGAAGGTTGAACATCTGGGTCCTCGCACGGCGCACGCCACCAGGTCACAGCCCCAACTCCGCCCGCTGTGGTGGACTCACCATATCGGGGGGTAGAGTGAATTCAGCAACATCAGGAGTGACCAATTGGTCCGGCAACCGGGCAATGCCCACGGTGCCATCCCGTGCAAGCGGGAGATGTGGTTTCGCTTCGGCGAAGCAACGGGCCGGCTCAGTTGGGTGAGCGAACGGACAACGTCAATGACCCGACACGACTATCAGGCGACCGGCGCGTGGGATCCCACGCAGCCCGCTGGCTCACGTCGTTTCGCGCATTTCCCCGCCGATCGTCCATTCGCCCTCGACGGCGCAGTCAATCTGACCGGCGTGACGGTCGCGTACGAAACATGGGGTGAACTGAACGCCGAGCGCAGCAATGCCGTGCTCATCTGTCATGCGTGGACGGGCGATTCACATGCCGCTGGTCCTGCGGAGGACGGTCACCCATCACCGGGTTGGTGGGAGGGCATCATCGGCCCAGGTCTTGCGATCGACACCAATCGGTGGTTCGTCGTGTGTTCCAACGTGATCGGTGGATGCCAGGGAACGACGGGTCCTGCATCACCTCATCCGATCGACGGCAAGCCGTATGGCTCGCGATTCCCGGTCATCACGGTGCGTGACATGGTGCGTGCACAGCTGCGACTCACCGACATCCTCGGCATCGACGTTTGGCACAGCGTCGTCGGCGGCTCGATGGGTGGCATGCAGGTTCTCGAGTGGGCGGTCATGTATCCCGAGCGCGTGCGCACGATCATCCCGATTGCGACCTGCGCGCAATCGACCGCTCAGCAGATCGCCTGGGGTGCCATCGGTCGTCGGGTGATCCGCCTCGACCCGAAGTGGAACGGCGGCGAGTACTACGACGCAGAACCTGGGGAAGGGCCGTGGGAGTCACTCGCGATTGCGCGCATGATCTCGCAGGTCACGTTCCGCAGCGACAACGTGTTCAACCAGCGCTTCGGTCGTGACCTGGCCGACAGTGACGCCGACTACAACGGGCTCGGACTGTGGGATCGCTTCGAGGTCGAGAGCTATCTCGATCACCACGGCGATCGCCTCATCCGTCGCTTCGATACGAACAGTTACCTGATCATCGGCAAGGCGATGGACCTCCACGACATCGCGCGTGGTCGCGGTTCGCTCGACAAGGCGATCGGCAGGATCAAGGCGCCGGCGCTCGTGATGGGCATCTCGAGTGACATCTTGTATCCGACGTACCAGCAGCGTCAGATCGCCGACATGCTCGTCGGCCACGGTGTGCCTGCCGAGTACGTGGAGATCGACTCTCCGCACGGGCACGACGCATTCCTCATCAACTTCGACCAAGTCGGCCCGCCGATCAAGCGGTTCTTGGCGGAGAACTACTGAGCGCCGTCGACGACTGCAGTCAGCCTGTCGAACGGGAGTGAGCCTCGTTCGACCCGCACCATCACGTCGTGGTCACCGCGTCGCACGACGAAGCCAGCGTGTCGAGGATTCAAGCCCTTCGTCATCGATTCGTGTGGTCGCCCGACGACGTCGAAGGTTCCACGCACGTCGGACGAGCGAGCGCCTCGTGGAAGGAGCGAGATCTTCTTCGTCGAAGGATCGAGATGTGCGCGCACGACCTTCCATTTCGTCGGTGTCCCCGAATCATCCACCCCTCGGGCGGCAGCGACGAAGTCGAAGCCATCGGGAGAATGCCAGCCCACGAGGGATCGCCGCGATTGGCGCATGAGCCACACCAGGACGCCGACGAACACGACGATGGAGATCACATTGATGACGGCGTCAACCACGTTCCAAGTATTGCGGAGTGGGATAAGTTGGTGACGCCATGAGGGTCGTCATCGGGTTGATCGAGCTGCGCATTGCTGCAATCGGGCTGATCTGCCTCGGTTCGGGGATCGCGTTGTGTCTTTACACCATCAGGCTGTGGAAGGAGGCGCGCCCCGAGTCACCGGCGCTCGCTCCGCTCGAGGTGATGAGCGATGATGCCTACATCAACGGCGACGATCGCACTCGCCGAGACCTCTTGCAGATGGCCAGGGAAATCGCCGCTGGAGTTGCACGTGAACCCCAGCGCGAACGACCCGCTCCGAGAGAACCCCGTATGCGGCCAGTTCCTCCTCGACGAACGTCGACGCCGTCGGATGACGAGCGCCCTCGTCGCGCTCCGATCGACCCGCTCCTCAAGTAGCGCTCAACTAGTTTGGGTGCATGCCCGCCTTCGATCCCACAGAGATGATTGCCCGCTTCAAGGAGCGCGCCGCCGCGGTGAAACGGCGCCCGCTTCCTCCCGTCGCAGGTGACGAGCGCCAGATGTTCATCGCGCAAGCCCAGACGGATTTCCAAGACTTCGCGATGATCGGGGACGCATCCGCGGAGATCCAAGACGGCATCTTGGTGTTGCGAATCGACTTGCGCCCCGATTCAGCCAAGAAGCCGTGACGCAGCCGTCGTGCTGACCGCTCGAGTGCGCGACGCGCGGGTTGCCGTCGTCGACAAGGCACACGCGGTTCCGGTCCTGGGGGTCTTCCTTTCGGTGCTCGTGTGGGGTATCGGGCCCGTGCTCACATTGGGCGTCGACATGTCGATCAATTCGACGATCTTCTATCGCGTGCTCTTCTGGCCGATCGTGTTGTTCGTCATCATCAAGCTGCGTCGCATTCGTCTCGAGTGGCAGGCGCTCAGGGTGGCAATCATTCCTGGTTTCATCTTCGGTTGGTCGACCATCTCGGGCTTCATGTCGTTCACGACCACCTCGATCGTCAACGCGACCATCATCGGGAACTTGAGCACCGCGTTCACGTTGCTCGTCGCCCCGCGACTGTTGGGTGAGCGCTTGCGCGGATTGCAAGTCGTATTTGCGCTGACGAGTTTTGCGGGTGTCGCTGGAGTCGTCCTGGGGGCGGAGTCTGGGGGAGCATCGGCACTTCGGGGAGACGTCCTTGCGCTCATCAACTCCGTGCTGTGGACTGCGTACTTCATCTCGTCGAAGAAGCTGCGCACCGGTGGCGTGAACACCTGGGTGTTCATGTTCGGAATTTCGGTCATGCAGTGTCTCGTCGCCGGACCGTGGGCGCTCATCACCTCGACGGACATCTCGACGATTTCGTGGCACGACTTCTTTCTCATCGTGACGATGACGCTCGTGTCGGGGACGATCGGGCATACGACGATGGTGTGGGCGCAGCGATTCGTCCCTGCGTCGACGTCGTCGCTGATCTGCCTGCTCGGCCCCGTCATCAGTACCGGTTTCGCATGGCTGTTCTTCGGCCAGACGGTCGCCGTCGTGCAGGCCATCGGCTCGATCGTGGTGCTCGTTTCGCTCGCAGGCGTGGTCAAGTACGGCGCCAAGGAGACGGTCGCGCACGACGTGTTGAGCACCGCAGATCCACTGCTAAACTCAAAGCCTTAACGGTTTTCCGTTATGCGGACGTGGCTCAGTTGGTAGAGCATCACCTTGCCAAGGTGAGGGTCGCGAGTTCGAATCTCGTCGTCCGCTCCAGATGATCGCTGATCTCGTGCGCCAGTGCAGGGAAGCCTTCGACCGTGGCACGACGCGTCCCCTCGAGTGGCGCCGTTCGCAACTTCACGCCATGGTCACCATGTTGCGGTCCCATGAGGCCGAGTTCGCCGAGGCGCTGAAGACCGACCTCGGTCGCGGTCCAGAAGAAGCCTGGCTGTATGACGTGGGTTTCTCGATCACGGAGATCGAGTTGATGATCAAGAACCTGAAGAAGTGGACCGCGCCGCGGAAGGTGCCGACGCCGGTCGTGGCCAAGCCCGGCTCCAGTCGTCGGATTCCCGAGCCCCTCGGCGTCGTGCTCGTGATCGCACCGTGGAATTATCCGGTTCAGCTCTTGCTCGTTCCCGCAGCAGGGGCGATCGCAGCTGGCAACGCCGTCGTGATGAAGCCGAGCGAGGTGTCATCTGCGACGTCGGCGCTCCTCGGACGTCTCATCCCGAAATATCTCGACTCCGCCGCATTGCGCGTCGTCGAAGGGGGAGTTCCGGAAACGACGGAATTGCTCGCACAGCGCTTCGATCACATCTTTTACACCGGGAACGGCATCGTCGGTCGCGTGGTCATGCGCGCGGCAGCCGAGCACCTCACACCCGTCACGCTCGAACTCGGCGGCAAATCGCCGACGATCGTCGATCGTTCGGCGGACCTCGACGTCGCGGCACGACGCATCACGTGGGCGAAGTTCGTCAACTCCGGACAGACGTGCGTCGCACCGGACTACGTGCTCGCGCACCGCAGCGTCGCCGACGATCTCGTCGCCAAGATCTCCTCGACCATCACCGAGTTCTACGGCTCGGATCCGGAGCAGTCGAAGGACTACTCACGGGTGATCTCGCCACGGCACTTCGATCGTTTGGTCGGGATGTTGGATTCCGGCAAGGTCGCCGTTGGTGGCCAGTATTCGGCAGCCGATCGGTTCATCGCCCCAACCGTCCTCGTCGACGTCGCGCCAGAGTCCAAGGTCATGCAGGACGAAATCTTCGGTCCGATCCTTCCGGTGATTGCCGTCGATTCGATGGACGAAGCGATCCGTTTCGTGCGCAGTCGTCCACACCCGCTCGCGCTGTACGTCTTCGCCGAGGATCAGGGCGTGTGCGACGCAGTCGTTTCCTCGACCACCTCCGGTGGCGTCACGGTGAACGGCACGATCTTGCACATGACGGGACCGCACCTGCCCTTCGGTGGCGTCGGAGAGAGTGGCATGGGCGCGTATCACGGCCAGGCCGGCGTGGATGTGTTCCAGCACCTGAAGCCAGTGCTCAAACGCTCGACGAAACTCGATCCCTCGATCGCATATCCGCCGTACACGAAGCGTAAGTTCTCGATCATCAAGAAACTCGTCTAGTTCTTCGAAAGGACTCCCCAATGAAGATCGGCGTTCAGCTCTGGCCACAGGCGACCACGGTCGCAGAGATGCGCACCGCGTGGCGCGCAGCAGACGCGATGGGCGTCGACAGCATCTGGACGTGGGACCACTTCTATCCGCTCTCCGGTGATCCAGAGGAACGTCACTTCGAGTGCTACACGTTGCTCGCCGCGATGGCTGCAGACACCTGCCATGCCTCGGTCGGCGCGCTCGTCACCTGCTACTCGTATCGCAATCCACACCTCCTCGCCGACATGGCGCGCACGGTCGACCACGTGAGTAACGGTCGCTTCGTCCTCGGTGTCGGCTCTGGTTGGTTCGAGCGCGACTACACCGAGTACGGCTATGAATTCGGCACGGCGCCCGGTCGCTTGAAGATCCTCGAGGCCGGGCTTCCCATCGTCAAGGAACGACTGAAGAAGCTCAATCCGCAGCCGGTGCGTGGCTCGATTCCGATCATGATCGGTGGCGGAGGAGAGAAGGTGACGTTGCGCCTCGTCGCCCAGCACGCGGATCAGTACAACTACTTCGGACCCCCGGAGAGTTACGCGAAGAAGCTCGCGATCCTCGACGAGTGGTGCGCAAAGATCGGCCGCAATCCCGCCGAGATCGAGCGCACCGTGTGCATCAAGCCCGAGGAACTCGACAACGTCGGTGCCTACGAGGCGATCGGTGCACAGCACGTCATCGTGATGATGGGCAACCCCTACGACCTCTCTGGGGTCGAGAAGTTCGTCGCCAAGAACAAGTAGTTACTTGCTGAACGCGGCGATCGCCGCAACGATCACGTCGAACGCCTTCGATGCGTCCACGTCCCATTGCACGGTGCAGTTCGGGTGCTCGCGCTCGATGAGTCCACGCTGGTCGATGAGGGTCATTCCTCGCGTCAGCTCACCGTGCGTTTCGACGACGACGTGATGATCCTTCGTCGTGAACAGCTCGGGATGGGTGAGGGCGAGAACTGCACAGGGATCGTGCACTGCGCCACCCTGCATGTTGTCGTGGCGCGAGACGTAGACCTGGGAGAAGAAATCGAAGAGGTCAGCCAGCACTGCCGCGAGCCTGCCCGGGAGATTGCGCACCTGTGCGATGCGATCGGGCGTCGCCTGCAAACGATGCGTCACGTCGAGACCGCTCATGATCAGTCGATGTCCGTAGTCGAAGACCACGCTTGCTGCCTCTGGGTCTGCCCAGATGTTGAACTCGGCAGCTGCCGAACGATTGCCGAAGCTTCCGCCGCCCATGAGCGAGATACCGGCGATGCGCGAGGCGAGGTCTGGCGCTGCACGTAACGCGAGGGCGATGTTGGTGAGCGGCCCCGTCGGTACGAGCCAGATCCCTTCGGTTGCTCGGCACGTTTGGATGATGAAATCGATGGCGTTCTTCGAATCGGCTGGTCGGGATGGCTCGGGGAGATCGGCGCCATCGAGACCGCTCTCGCCGTGAACGTAGGCGGCGTGGCGTGGTGGAGCCACGAGTGGTCGGTGCGCGCCCTGATGGAGCGGGGCAGCTGAGCCGATCATGTCGAGGATGATGCGGGCGTTGCGCGTGGTCGCAGTGATTGGTGCATTCCCTGCCACCGTCGTCACACCCACGAGATCGGCGAAGTGTGCGGCGACGACGAGGGCGATGGCGTCATCGTGACCTGGGTCGCAGTCGACGATCATCTTGGGGAGGGAAGTCATGGGGCGACTGTAGTCGCGTTGTGCCAAAGTGGAACGGTGAGCGGTACCTCGTCAGCCCAATTCGACGTCGTGGTCGTCGGGAGTGCGAACCTCGATCTCGTTGCGTCGGTGGAGGAGCTGCCGCGACCCGGGCAGACGTTGATCGCGACCGGCTACGCCGAGCATGCGGGTGGTAAGGGTCTCAATCAGGCAGTGGCGTGCGCGCGTATGGGTGCCAAGACGGCGTTCGTGGGTTGCATCGGCAATGACGACGCTGGCGCGGGTCTGCGTGCAGTCCTCGAGCGAGAAGGTATCGACACTTCCAGATTGATCGCCGTCGATGCGCCGACGGGTCGAGCGTTCATCAACGTCGACTCCCACGGCGAGAACGCAATCGTCGTGGTCTCTGGCGCAAATGCCTCTGTCGGGGTTGCCACGAAGATCGAGTTGCCCTCGTGTCGAGTGGTGCTCGCCCAACTCGAGGTTCCGCTTTCCACCGTTGAGGCAGTGTTCGCGTCCTCGCGCACGACAGGCGCCATCACCGTGCTCAATCCCGCTCCTGCACGACCACTTCCTGCGGCGCTTCTCGCCGAGTGCGATGTCGTGGCGCCGAACGAAACAGAATCAGCCGCACTTGGCGGAACGAAGGTGTTGCTTGCTGCCGGAGTCAAGACCGTCGTGACGACACTCGGAGCGGACGGAGCGCAAATCGAGACGTCAACGTCGATGACACCGATCGCGCCGTTTCCCGTGACGCCGATCGACACCGTTGGTGCGGGAGATGCCTTCATCGGGGCGATGTGCGCAGAGCTTGCACGTGGCTCGTCAATCGAGGACGCCTGCGGACTCGGGGCGATTGCAGGGGCTCTGGCGACGACGGTGCGGGGTGCCGTGCCGAGCTTGCCGACGCGGGAAGCGGTGCTCAAGGCTCGTCGATGAGCGAGGTCTCCAAGCCACAGGCAATGCACTTCTACGACGAGGAGAGCGCTGAACTCGCAATCGCCATCGTGAAGTACGCGATGGAGCGGGTGAAGATGGACCCGCCACCGCTCGACAAGCCGTACACGCTGAGCGAACTCGAGCGAATCGTCGGCCAGACCATCCGACCCGAGGGGCGTAATGGACTCGACGTGCTGAAGGAGTTCGTCGAGGAACTTGCCCCGTCGTGCATCAGCGTCGATCATCCGCTCTTCCTCTCCTTCGTTCCCGGTGCACCGACCGAAAGCTCGGTGCTGTTCGACCTCGTCGTTGCCGCATCGAACATCTACGCCGGGTCGTGGCTCGAGGGTGCGGGTGCGGTCTATGCGGAGAATCAGGCATTGCGCTGGATCGCCGATCTTGCCGGACTGCCGAGCGATGCCGGTGGTGTGTTCGTGTCTGGCGGCACTGCAGGGAATCTTTCTGCACTCGTTGCCGCACGCTGGCATTGGCGATCGACGGATGTCGACAATCGGCGGTCGATGCGACCGCTCATCGTGGCCTCCGGTGGGGCACATTCGTCCGTCGCCCAAGCGGCACGCGTGATGGATGCCGACATCGTCTCCACCCAGGTCGATGATCGTGGAAAGACTCACGGTCGCCACGTCGACGACGTTCTCTCAGGACTCTCGGCCCAAGACCGAGACCGAGTGTGTGCGATTGTCGCCACCGCAGGCACCACCAATGTGGGTGTGGTCGATGACCTCGAGGGAATCGGTCGAGTCGCCAACGAATGTGGAGTGTGGTTCCACGTGGATGGCGCCTACGGTGCCGCGGCCTTGTGTGCGCCGTCGGTCCGCGCTTTGTTCACGGGAATCGAGCGAGCGGACAGCATGATCGTGGATCCCCACAAATGGCTGTTCGGACCGTACGACTCGTGCGCACTCATCTATCGCGACCCACGCATCGCCAAGGCGGCCCACACCCAGCACGCCGAATATCTCGATGTCTTGCAACAAGACGCCGACGTTCGCCGTGATGAGGCATGGAACCCCGCAGACCTCGCACACCACCTCTCGCGACGGGCTCGTGGTCTACCGCTGTGGTTCAGTCTTGCGATGCACGGCACTGAGGCCTACATGGACGCCATGGAGGCGACACTCACGGTGACTCGCGAGGCCGCCGAGGTGATTCGCGCTTCGGGGCATCTCGAACTCGTCATGGAGCCGGAGCTGTCGGTCCTCGTCCTGCGACGCAAAGGTTGGACGCCGGAGCAGTATCAGATGTGGAGCGATTCGGTGCTCGAGCGGGGGATCGCCTTCGTCGTACCGAGCACGTGGCAAGGCGAGACCGTTCTGCGCATGTGTATCGTCAATCCGCGTACGACCGTCGCAGGTCTGACCCGCATCTTCGACACCCTGAAGTAGGAGCCATGTTCAAGACCATTCGTTCCGTCGTTCGGCTCCGCAAGTTCGAATTCAATGGCACCAAGCGTCGCCTGGCCAAGGTGGGCAACGTCGACGATCTCCGCCTGCTCGCAAAGCGTCGACTGCCGGGTGGGGTGTTCGACTACTTCGATGGGGCGGCCGAAGACGAGGTGACGAAGGTCGAGAACTCCTCGGCGTTCTCCAAGGTCGAATTGCGTCCTCGGGTGTTGGTCGACGTCTCGTCGATCGACACGTCGACGACCATCATGGGCCAGCCGGTGCCGTTTCCCATCGCGCTCTCGCCAACGGGCTTCACCCGTATCGCCCATCCAGACGGAGAACTTGCCGTCGCGCGTGTCGCGGGCGCGGTGAACCTTCCGTACACGCTGTCGACACTCGGCACTCGCAGCATCGAAGAAGTCGCAAAGGTCGCGACCGGTCCACTCTGGTATCAGCTCTACGTGTGGAAGGACAGGGGACTGTCTCGTGAGTTGGTCGAGCGTGCTCGCGACAACGGTTACAAGGCGATCATGCTGACGGTCGACACCCCGGTGTTCGGTCGCCGCGAACGCGACGTGCGTCGGGGGTTCACCCTGCCGCCAAAGATCGGTCTCGAGACGTTCGTGGACGGAATCCTTCACCCGAAGTGGACGTGGGACTTCGTGCGCAGTGAGCCGATCACGTTCTCTGCGGTTGCTGGTCGCAAGTCGGTCGATGGTTCGACCGCGGTCACACTCTCGGACTACGTCAACTCGCAATTTGACCCGACGTTGTCGTGGAAGGATCTGGACTGGATTCGCGAGGTCTCTGGTCTGCCGCTCATGTTGAAGGGCATTCAGTCGGTCGAGGACGCCAAACTCGCCGTCGAACTGGGCGTCGATGCGATCGCGCTGTCGAATCACGGTGGTCGTCAGTACGACGGGGCTCCCGCTCCCGTAGCGCTGTTGCCGCGAGTCGTGGATGCGGTCGGTGACTCGATCGAAGTGCTCGTCGATGGTGGCGTGCGCCGGGGAAGCGACGTCGTGAAGGCCTGTGCGCTCGGTGCACGTGCGGTGATGTTCGGGCGTCCCTATCTGTACGGCCTCGGGGCAGGTGGTGAGATGGGGGTCCGCTGGGCGATCGACCACATCACGAGTGGTGTCACACGAACGATGGGGTTGATCGGGGAGACCTCGATCACGAAGTTGTCACCGGGTGTCGTCACCCGTGTCCGCGACTAGGGCGGACTACTTCTTGGGGGCTGGAGCCTTCTTGGCGACGGCCTTCTTGCGGGTGCCGTAACGCTTGTTGAAGCGCTCGACGCGACCGGCCGAGTCGATGATCTTCATCTGACCGGTGAAGAACGGGTGGCTGGCGTTCGAGATTTCCAGCTGCACGATGGGGTAGGTCTGACCGTCATCCCACTGGGTCGTCTTGGACTCGTCCACCTTCATCGTGGTGCGGGTCAAGAAGCGGTAGTTGGCCGAGGCGTCCTCAAAGACGACGAAGCGGTACTCGGGGTGGATGTCGGTCTTCATAGGGATCAGAGTGTAGCGGGGGGATTTCCCCCTCTAGACTGTCCGAATGCCAAATCGCTGTGACGTCCTGGGAAAGCGCCCCTCCACGGGCCACACGGTCTCCCACTCGAACATCAAGACCAAGCGCTGGTGGAAGGTCAACGCCCACAAGAAGCGTTTCTGGCTGCCATCGGAGAAGCGCTGGATCTCGCTCAACGTGAGCTCGAAGGGTCTGCGCACGATCGACAAGGTTGGAATCGAACGAGTCGTCGCCGACATGCGCGCTCGCGGAGAAAAGGTCTGAGGTAGGACATGGCAGCCAAGAGCAAAGACAAGCGCCCGATCATCAAGCTGCGCAGCACCGCCGACACCGGCTACGTGTACGTGACGCGCAAGAACAAGATCAACTCGCGTGAGCGCCTCGAGCTGAAGAAGTACGACCCGGTCGTACGCAAGCACGTCATCTTCAAAGAAGAGCGCTAGAACTTCGCGCCGACGGCGCTACAGAGCCGACGTGATGTCGGCCAGCAAGTCTCGAGTGTCCTCGAGGCCCACACTCAACCGAATGAGACCTGGCGTGATGCCTGCAGTCTGTTGGTCTGCCGCCGACATCCCGACGTGTGTGCTCGAGGCAGGATGACACGCGAGCGTCTCCGGTCCACCGAGCGACACCGCTGGTCGGATGAGCGACAGCTTCGACAGGAACGACTTTGCTCCCTCGAATCCGGCAGCGATCTCGAATGACAACACCGATCCGAACCTGCGCATCTGACGCTTGGCGAGCGCGTGTTGGGGATGAGTCGACAGCCCCGGGTAGTTGACGGCAGAGATCCCGTTGCGTCCACTGAGGGCCTCGGCAATCGCTTGCGCTGAGGTGCACTGCTGGGCGAGACGCACTCCCAGTGTGCGGATGCCACGGAGTCCGTTGTTGGCGTCGAACGGTGAGGCCGTTGCGCCGTGCATGACCGAGTAGCCCCAGATCGAGTCGATGAGTTCTTTCTCTCCTGCGACCACGCCGAGCATCGCGTCGTTGTGGCCCGCGATTCCCTTCGTGGCCGAGTGCATCACGAGCGAAACTCCGAAGTCGAGTGGGCGTTGACCAAGGGGCGTGGCAAGCGTCGAGTCGACGAGCGTGTACGGACCCTTGATGCGAGCGAGTTCGTCGAAGTCGACGAGACCCATCTGTGGATTCGAGGGAGATTCGGCGATGACCAGCATGGTCTTGCCGGGAATGACCGCCTCGCTGAACGCCCCCTGCTTTGACCCGTCGACGAACGTGACATCAATGCCGAATCGTGCACAAGGTCCGTTGAGGAACGCCACCGTTCCGCCGTAGAGCTGGCGTTGAGCGACGATGTGATCTCCCTTCGAGCAGAGAGCGAGGATCACACTCGTGACGGCTCCCATTCCCGAACCGAAAGCAAGTGCATCCTCGGCGCCCTCAAGCTCGGCGATTGCACGCTCGAAAGCACGAACCGTGGGATTCGAGTACCGGGCGTAATTGCCAACTTGGTGGGTCGCTAGTGCATGTTGACGACTCTCCTCAAGACCAGAAGATTGCCACGTGGTCGACGTCCAGATCGGAGGAGCAAGCGATTGTGAATCATCCCGTCCGGAGGTGATGGCGGTCGTCTCGGGCTGGTGATTCGACATCTCTTTCATCGTAATGATGGAGATTGGTCAATTCAGTGCGAATTGATTGATGTCAACCACACGGTCAGACGGCGACGGCGATAGCGTTCACGCACGGCGACGTGGCCGAATGGCTTAGGCAAGGGCCTGCAAAGCCCTGTATCCGGGTTCGATTCCCGGCGTCGCCTC
>DAIRSS010000007.1:0-44010 GCA_036804285.1 Ilumatobacteraceae bacterium | reverse complement strand
GAGCGCCGTCGCGGGGTCACCGTCGTGATGGCAACCCACGAACTCAGCGACGCCGAACACGCGACGTCGGTGATGTTGCTCGCACAACGTGTCGTGGCGTTCGGCCCACCCGCAGAAGCACTACGCGATGATCACCTGCGTGAGTGCTTCGGATTCACCCAGCCACACTGACGCCCTCGAGGGCGAGCAGTCGGCGCTTCATCGAGAGACCGAGCGAATAACCACCGAGCGAACCGTCGCTCGCGAGTACGCGATGACAGGGCACGATGATCGGAATCGGGTTCTTGCCGTTCGCCGAGCCCACCGCGCGATATGCCTTTGGCTTGCCCACCTTCCGTGCTTGGTCGCCGTATGAGATGGTCTCACCAAAGGGAATCTTGCGCATCGCCTGCCATGCCTTGCGCTGGAATTCGGTTCCCTCAAGATCCAGCTTCACGGTGAACGTTCGCCGACGACCCGCAAAGTACTCCCGCAACTCCTGCTCCGCCTGACGGACGATCGCTCCTGCTCCGGTTCGCGGCACCGTTTCGCGCTTCATCTTCGATCCACGCACGACTTCGATGCTCCGCAATCCACGGACCGATGCAGTCAGGCGAAGTGTTCCTACCGGTGAAGCACATACCGTCGTCACGAATTCATCGGAGTTGGACATGATTGGGAAACTACCAGTTCACCTTCGTCTGGCACACTTGGCACATGCCACCACACGTCATGACCACCATCGAATCCCCTGCGACGAAGCGAATCGCACTCGTCGCCCACGACAACATGAAAGATGAGTTGCTCGCGTGGGCCGCCGACCACCGCACGGAACTGTCGCAACACGTCTTGGTCGGCACGGGGACGACCGGTCGGCTCGTGAATGAACATACGGGACTCGCCGTGGAGCGACTTCGTAGCGGCCCACTTGGTGGCGACCAACAACTCGGCGGTCGGATCGCCGATGGCCTCATCGACATCCTCGTCTTCTTCTGGGATCCACTCGAACCACAGCCGCATGACCCCGACATCAAGGCCCTGCTGCGCATCGCAGCGGTATGGAACATTCCCGTCGCGTGCAACCGCGCGAGCGCAGACTTCATCCTGTCGTCACCGCTGATATCCGCGCCGTATCGACGCGACGTTCCGCAATATCTGTAGTTAGACCCGCGGAGGCGGCGGAGGTCCGAAGCGATTGAGGTTCGGATCGCTCTTCTGCAGCGAGAACACGAGGTTGACGATCGGCACGATCACCCACCAACCCCGGTGATCGGTGTCGTGCATCCGGCGCACGCCAACCGCAATCGACGGGAGGAACAACGCAGCCGTCACCAACGACGAGATGGCATCCCCAAATCCGGATGATGCGCTCGATGCGATGATCGAAAACAGCGTCCACCACCAGTACTCACTGCGCGAAGCCCTTCCAGAGAACGTCGCGTAGTTGCGAAACCCAGACTTGATCGAGTCGAGGAAATTCATTCCTTACCACCTTCCGGCTTTGGCTCTTTGGGAAGTCCGAGGACTCTCTCTCCGACGATGTTGCGCTGGATCTGGCTCGTGCCACCCCAGATCGTCTCTGAGCGGGAGAAGAAGAACGTCGACATCATCGAGCTGCTCGGATAACCGGGGCGTCGCTTGTCGCGCAACGCACCGGGCCACGTTCCGTCGGTGGGACCTGCATCGATGAGCATCGCTTCGGGTCCGTAGATGTCGAGCGCCAACTCCATCGCGCGCTGATGCATCTCCGACCAGAACATCTTGTTGGTAGCACCAAGGGCGATGACACCCATGTCCTTCTTGCCCTCGAGGTTCGCCCCGAGCGAGCGCAATCCGTTGTAGCGCAGGATCTGGATCTTGGTGTAGTACTGCATCAAGCGCTGACGGATGCCCGGCTCGTCGATCGCGCCGTTCGCCTTCGCCTTGGACACCATCTGGCGATACTCCTCTTCGAAGCGGCGATATCCGGTGGTCGCACTCATTCCTCGCTCGAAAGCGAGCGTGGAGTTGGCGACTTGCCAACCGTTGTTCACGCCACCGACGACGTTGTCCTTCGGGCAACGCGCATCGGTGAAGAACACCTCGCAGAACTCGGCGGTGCCATCCGGCTGAACGATTCCGCGCACTTCGACGCCTGGCTGCTTCATCGGCACGAGGAGATACGAGATGCCCTTGTGTTTCGGTGCATCCGCATCGGTGCGCGTGAGGAGGAAGCAGTAATCCGCATGATGACCTTGGGTCGTCCACACTTTCTGCCCATTGATCACCCATTCATCGCCATCCAACACGGCCTGTGTCTTCAAGCTCGCGAGATCGCTTCCCGAGTTCGGCTCGCTGAAGCCCTGGCACCAACGCATCTGACCACTCAGGATCTTCGGGAGGAACTCCTTCTTCTGTTCCTCGGTTCCCCACTGCAGGAGTGTCGGCCCGACGAGCGTGTCGCCGAAGAAGTCGGCGCGCATCGGTGCGCGTGCATTGGCGAACTCCTCGGCGAGCACGACGCCTTCGAGGATGCTCAAGCCCTTGCCGCCATATTCCTTTGGCCACGTCGCACAGATCCAGCCACCTTCGAACAGTTTCTGTGGCCATGATTCGTTGAACTTCTTGCGCTGATCGCCGGTCAACTCGAAGCCGTCGTCGAACCAACCCTTCGGCAGGTTCTCCTTCAACCACGACTTCACTTCGACGCGGAACTTCTCGGCTTCGGGGGTGTAGGTCAACATGGGGTCAAGTCTGCCCGTTGGCGGCTATCCGCGTCCACGTGAAGCGACACGACATACACACGTCCGACATACTCCCGACACAATTGGCTTCTAGCCTGACGTCGTGCTCGCCGTACTCGCCGCCTCGACGGACGGCATCGACCTCGGTCGCCTCCTGCTCGACCTGACCCTGATGCTCGTCATGGCCAAGGTGGCCGCCGAGATCTTCGATCGCCTGCACATTCCCGTGGTCATCGGAGAGATTGGCGTGGGCATCGTGCTCGGTCCATCCCTCCTCGGTTGGGTTCGCACGGGTGACATCGTGTTCTTTCTTGCTGAAATCGGCGTGATCATCCTCCTCGCACAAGTCGGCATGGAAACCGACATCGACGAACTTCGCCGTGTCGGCCGATCCTCACTGTCGGTCGGGATGATCGGTGTCGCCGCCCCAATGGCAATGGGGTACTTCGCCGCAACAGCCCTTGGCGAGTCGACGAACACTGCGCTGTTCGTCGGCGCAGCACTCACCGCCACCAGCATCGGCATCACGGCCCGCGTGTTCGGCGACTTGCGCGCATTGTCCACCCCGGAAGCGCGCACCGTGCTCGGTGCCGCGGTCACCGACGACGTGCTCGGACTCATCATCCTCACCGTGGTCACGCGAATCGTCCAACAGGGATCGGTCGATTTCGCCACGGTGTCGTCGACGATCGGACTCGCAATCGGATTCCTCGTCGTGGCTGGGTTCATCGGACTCGTCGTCTTCCCAACCCTCCTTCGTCGCATCGGCACGTTGTCGAAGTCATCGTCGACGATTCCGGTCGTCGCGATCGCACTCGTCTTGGCGTTCTCCGTACTCGCCGATCTCGCGAACCTCGCTCCGATCATCGGCGCATTCGTCGCAGGTCTTGGGCTGCGTAAGGTCGCCGTGCACGAACGCATCGAGCGCGACCTGTCCTCCCTCGGCCAAATCTTCGTGCCCGTGTTCTTCCTCTACATCGGCATCAGCACCGATCTCGCCGCGATGCTTGACGGTCGAGTCCTCCTTGTCGCATTGATCCTCTCCGCGATCGCCATCGTGGGCAAACTCGTGTCTGCATTCGGTGCTCTCGGGACGACGAGCGACAAGCTCGTCATTGGCTTTGGCATGTTGCCGCGCGGTGAAGTCGGGTTGATCTTCGCCACCATTGGACTCAGCGTCGGCGCATTGAACGACGAACTCTATGGATCGATTCTCGTCGTCGTGTTGCTCACCACACTCATCGCACCACCACTCCTGCGCTGGAGGATCGGCAAGTCGACGGGCGTCGAGTCACACGAGCCGGTCACGCCCGAACCGCCGCAAGGTTGGTTGACTGTCGTCAACAAACACGTGCAACTCAATGGTTGGCCACCAAGTTCGGCACTTGCCAAGATCGCACTCGATGCAGCGCTCATGGTCGTCGACGCACGTCCGTCGAGCGGTCTGCTCGACTGGTTCTCCGCTCACCGCAACAGCCCGGTGACATGGGATCGAGATGCAACGGATCGTCTCGTCTCGGTCCTCCGTGACGGCAACGCACGATCCTGGCGATTCCTCGACACGATCGGGTTCATCCAGCGCGCGCTGCCGGAGCTCGCCGATGCGATGGCGGCGCGAGCGAGCGACTCGACAGAACTCGACCCGACGCACGCATTGCACTTTCCGACCGTCGAGGCCATTGCTTCCTCGACTCACGTCCGCGACTCCGATAGTGACGAACTCGTCTTCGCAGCGTTTGCCCGCGACGTCTCCGACTCGGGCTCCGATGGGATGGGTGCGCTTCGTCGACTGGACCTCGATTTGACCGAGATGTCTCAGATCGCCCGCGTCATTGACGGCTCGGCGATGCTCCGAAGCGTCGTGACGACCGAGCCGATGAACGTCGACCAGCGTCTGATCAGCCAGCTCGCCAACCACCTCCACAGCCCACGCATCGTGGAACAATGCCGACACTTGTCGGCAGCCCGTGGCGATTTCAACGATCGCCAGTACGGTGCTCTGATCGAAATCGTCGCCGAGATCCAGGAAGTCCTCTCCCACCCCGACCTCATGCAAAGCGAGACCAACACCGTGCTCGAATCTCGACTGAATGCAGCCAAGGCGCTGACGACCGACACCGCCCTCATCCTGCGCATCAGCAATGCGCCGGCGAGTTATGCGCTGAACCACACGCCCGAAGAGATCTACCGTCACGCCCAGCTCGTCGAACCGTGTCCTCGCGCGGGACAGGTCAGGGTTGCGGTCAATGAAGGCCCTGACGCAGGTTCGTGGACGATCAACGTCGCAACACGGGACCGCACCGCTCTCCTTGCTCGCGTCACCCGCGTACTTGCAGACTGCAATCTTGAAGTCGTCTCCGCAGACATTGCGACGTGGGAGGACGGAGCAGTCCTCGACGTCTTCACGGTCAAGTCTCCCCAACGACCTTCCGTTGGAGACATCACTTCGCGCATCGAGGGTGCACTCGTGTGGCGCTCGGTCAGTCCGAGCGACGAGCCGCTCAACCTCACCGCGACGTGCGACAACGACGCGCATCCCTGGCACTCCGTCCTGCGCATGACGGGCCCCGACCGCCACGGCCTGTTGCGCGACGTCACCGCGACGCTCTCGAAACTCAACGTCTCGATCCACCTCGCGCGTATCTCCACCGACGCGACGACGGTGCGCAACGAATTCGAGGTCTCCGACCGCCACGGGCGCAAGCTTGACGACGAGCAGATTGCCGCGGTCGTCAAGGCTCTTCGCTGACTCGGCGGGTGGCGTAGAGTCGTTGACGTGACGACCGTCGAATCTGCTCCAGCAACGACCGAACGCTGGACCAACCAGTGGAAAGAACTCTACGAAGAGGTCATCAACACGGGTCTCTGCACGGGTTGTGCAGGCTGCGTCGTGTCCTGCCCCCACGAGGTGATCGGTTACCAACACGAAGAAGGCCACTACAAGCCGTTCCATCTGGAAACCGAACTCGGTCATGACAATTGCGTGCACGGCGAAAAGGGCTGCACGAGTTGCACCCGTGCCTGTCCCCGATTCAGGACGTGGGAACAAGATGCGGACATGCACTTGTTCGGCAAGACGCGCGACGACAACGCGATGTACGGCCAGTATCGCCAGCTGCTGTTGTGTCGAGCCGCTGACACCGAAACCCACGACAAGGGCCAGGACGGTGGCTTCGTCGGAGCGATGCTCATCTGGCTGCTCAAGCACGATTACATCGACGCCGCGCTCACGAGCTTCCTCGAAGGTGATGGTTCGTCGTGGAAGGCAAAGCCCGGTCTCGCGCGTAACCGCGAGGAGGTCCTCGCATCCTCTGGTAGCCGATACACCTACTCGGCGAACACCCTCGCGCTGAAAGAAGCGCAGGAAGCCGGGCTGAACCGCCTCGCTCTCGTCGGGATGAGCTGCCAGTCGTCGGTATTGCCGGTGATGTGGAAGCGCAAGGTCGGCAAGACCGGCAAACCCTTCCTCTTCAACATCGGTCTGTTGTGTTCGAAGACCTTCGACGATGCGATCTTCGAGGAGCTCTTCTTGGCCAAGTACGGCCTGCGCAAAGAAGACATGGTGAAGATGAACATCAAGGGTGTCTTCCAGATCTGGATGAAGGACGGCTCGTACCACGAGATCGACTTGAAGGAATGCCACAAGTGGACCCGCGAGGGTTGCAAGATGTGCCCCGACTTCGCTGCCGAACACGCCGACATCTCGACGGGCGGCATCGGCGAGGACAACGCTTGGACGTTGTGCGTCGTGCGTACCGAACTCGGCGAAGAAGTGATGAACCGCATGATCGCCGACGGCACCGTCATCGCGCGTCCTGCAGAGACCGACGCCACGGCGATGAAACTCCTGCGCACGCTCAGCATCGTGAGCCGCCGACGCTGGCCGGAATTCGCTGATCGTTCACCCGTCGTTGGAGTCCCACCGCCGAAGAAGAAGGCAGACGGAAGCGCGCCAGCGGCGCACTAATCACTTTCGCGCGAGGCGCACCGCCTTGGCGAAAACAGAATCCAACATTCGTTCGGTCAACTTGCCGGTGAACGTGTTCTGCTGGCTTGGGTGATAACTGCACACGATCGTCGCGGACTTCGTCTTGATCACCGCGCCGTGGGCGAACTTTGGTCGCGGCGAGACATCGAGCAGGTCGCACACCGACTGCAAGGCAATTGCGCCGAGACACACCACGACACGCACCTGGGAAAGGGCCTCGAGTTCACGCGCAAGGTACGGTGCGCAACGTTTCTTTTCGATCGGACTCGGTTTGTTCTGCGGTGGTGCACAGCGCACCGCAACGGTCACCCATACGTCTTTCAATTGCAGACCGTCTCCGCGCGCAACCGACTGCGGTTGGTTCGCAAGACCTGCCTTGTGTAGCGCACGAAAGAGCCACTCTCCACTGCGATCACCGGTGAAGACACGACCAGTTCGATTCGCACCGTGCGCGCCCGGCGCAAGACCGACGACGAGGATGCGAGCGAGCGGATCACCAAATCCTGAGACGGGCTTTCCCCAGTAATCGTCATCCGCATACGCAGCACGCTTGTCCTTGGCGACCTTGGTGCACCACTTGACGAGTCGCGGGCATTTCGTGCAGTCGTGGATGTCGCGTTCGAGTTGGATCAGCGACGAATGAACCGAGCGCCTGGATGGAGAAGCCACTGCACCGCACGATAGTTTGATCTGCACACATGGCTCGCGACCTAGCGCCCACCCTCGTCCTCTTGGTTCGCCACGGTCGAACTCCCACCACCGGCAAGGTTCTGCCTGGACGAGCACGAGGACTTCATCTCGCGGACTCGGGCATTGCGGAAGCCAAACGTGCCGCTGAGCGCATCGCCGAGATTGGTCGAGTGGCGGCGTTGTATGCGTCCCCACTGGAGCGAGCCCGCGAAACCGCTGCACCGATCGCCAAGTCCACCAAACTCACGACACAGATCCACAAGGGCTTGCTTGAATGCGACTTCGGCGACTGGACCGGTGCTCCGCTCCAGCGACTGATGAAGAAACCCGAATGGAAGACCGTGCAGAAGGCGCCGAGCACGTTCCGCTTCCCCAACGGCGAGAGTTTCCTCGAGATGCAGACCCGCATGGTGTCGGCGATCGACGACATTCGATCGCGTCATCCAGGCAAGGTCGTCGTCTGCGTCTCGCACGCAGATCCGATCAAGGCCGCCGTCGCGCACGCCATGGGAACGCACATCGACCTCTTCCAGCGCATCGTGATCAGCACGTGCTCGATCACGGCCATCCTGTACTCCTCCTCGGGACCGGTGGTCCTGGGTGTGAACCTCACCGGCGGTTCGCTCAAGGATTTGCGTCCGTCATGAGCACGTACTTCGAATCCGATGACGTGGATGCCTTTACGACCGCTGCCATCGGCGAACCGGGTAGCCGCACCTTCTATCTCCAGATTCGCAGCCAAGGCCGTCACATCACGATGAAGTGTGAAAAGCAACAGGTTGCCGCACTCTCCCAATACATTCGCCAGCTTCTCGCCGATGCCCCAGACGTGAAGGAGCGACCGCTGGACGATGCGATGCAGATGACCACGCCACTCGACGTCGAATTCATCGTCGGTACCGTCGGCATTGCGTACGACCCTCGCAGTGACCAGATGGTCATCCAGATCGACGAGATGCGTGACGATGAGGCCTTCACCGAGGGCGAGGACGACGAAGTTGGTCGCGTGCGCATCTACATCTCGCGTGGGCAGGCCGCTGCCTTCTGCGAACACGCCGACGACGTCGTTGCCGCTGGACGACCCGCCTGCATCTTCTGTGGTCGGCCCAAGAACGTCGATGGTCACGCGTGTCCGCGAATGAACTGACCGACGTCGACCTGCTCCTGCGCGGCGAGTTGACCGTCCTGGGACGGATGCCCCACAGCAGCAACGCCACGTTGCTGTGCACGGTCACGCATGAGGACCGCAGCGAACGAGCGATCTACAAACCGCTGAAGGGTGAGCGGCCGCTGTGGGACTTCGACCCAGGTCTGCATCGACGCGAGGTCGCCGCATATCGCCTCTCGGTCGCGATGGGCTTCGACATCGTGCCTCCCACCATCCTTCGTGAGGGTCCGTTCGGCGAGGGATCTGTCCAATTGTTCATCGATCACGACCCGAACCTCCACTACTTCACCCTCCTCGAGTCACGCCCGGAACTCCACGACCCACTGCGCGCGATGTGTGCATTCGACATCGTCGCCAACAACACCGACCGCAAGGCAGGACACGTCATCGTGGACGAACACGACCACGTGTGGGGTATCGACCACGGCGTGTGCTTCAGCGCTGAGTTCAAGTTGCGCACCGTGATCTGGGAGTTCGCCACCGAACCCCTCCCCGACCCGGTCGCAGCGGCGGTCTCTGCGATCGCAGACAACGTCCCCTTGGACGTCGCATCACTGCTCACCGACGAGGAAGTCGCAGCGATCATCGATCGTGCTGGCTGGTTGCGTGATGGTGGGCACTTTCCCGTCGATCAGTCGGGCTCGCGATACCCGTGGCCACTGATATGACCACGTCGTTTCGTCAACTCATCGACGTCGGCGACATCGACGGACTCGTTCGGCTCATCGACGATCTCACGTCGGATCGTGACTGGGACACGCTCTTCGAACTTCGCACTTCTGCACGCGCGGCTGCCACGTCGGGTCGCCAGGTATGGCCCGCGGCAACGTTGGCCGAGTACCGCTTGGCGTTGCGTGCCCCCGCATCACTGGCGGCACGTGTGTTGGATGACGCGGGAAGGTTCACACTCGGACCGCTCACCGAAGTCGTCGCGCAAGATCACACGTTCGCCGACCTCTCTCCTCATCTCTCCGACGGCCCGATCCAGGCGTACGTGGCACACGAGCGGGCAATTCGCGGTGAGTCGATCGACATCGACGTGTTTCCCGCACTCGACATTCCCGCTCGGCTCGCTCGATGGGAGCCGACCTACCTCCTCCCGACGTATCGAGACGCCGGACTCGACGTCGCGACACTCGACCTGCCGATCGACTTCGCTCCGCTCGAGGAAGAACTCGCCGAGTCGATCGACTGTGTCGACGTCACCGAAGCATTCCGCCTGCTCATTGAGCCATGGACGACTTCGGAATCGATGTCGTGGAGTGTCGCCTCGACTCGTGGGGCTGCGCACTCGGCCATTCGCGCATGTGGCACGTCAACGGGTCGCGTTGCCTCGCTGACGAGCCACGATGCTCTGCGCTGGCTCACCTGGATTGGTGCGAGTGGTGGTCCCGATGGACGACGCCGGGGAAACGCCGCCGGTCGCTTCAGCACCTGGTGGTTGCTCGCGGCCATCACCGACTCACTCGCCACGTGGCCGCCTGCCGACATCGAACGACTCGACCAGTTGACGTGGTCCTGGTGGGACGATGGCCACGACCGACAGGGATGGTCGATCGGGATCGCCGTGCACGATCCACTGACTCAGACGTCGTGGGCCTTCGAGGCACGAGACCGCTCGGCGTCGTAGACCTACGATACGAACGTGTCCGAACTCGTCCCCACGTCGCGACTCTTCGCCGAGAGACTCGACCGCGAAGACCCGCTCGCCTCGTTTCGCGACGAGTTCGTGATCGTCGACGATTCCCTGTGCTACCTCGACGGCAACTCCCTCGGCCGGCTCCCACGAGCGACGATCGACGTCGTCAACCGATATCTGACCGCTGAATGGGGCAACAGACTCGTGGACGGGTGGAACGACTGGATCGATGAGGCGCAATCGACTGGCGACCTGATCGGGCGCGCCGCACTTGGCGCTGGACCTGGCCAAGTACTTGCCGTCGACACGACGAGTGTGAACTTCTACCAACTGTGCCACGCAGCGGTTCGCGCCCGACCGGGTCGACGCAAGGTCATTACCGATCGTGCGAACTTCCCCACCGATCGATACATCCTGGAGGGACTCTGCGACGACCTCGATCTTGACCTCATCTACATCGATGACGAGACCGGCGAAGAGTTCGTCACGCCCGCAGCACTTGCAGATGTCGTCGACAACGACACGGCACTCGTGACGCTGTCCGTCATTCAGTACCGCTCTGGCGCGTTGCACCGGATCCCCGAACTCACCGAGATCGCACGCAAGGCCGGCGCACTGTTCGTGTGGGATGCAAGCCATGCGGTCGGTGTGGTGCCGATGGCTTTCGATCGAGATGGAGTCGACCTCGCCGTCGGCTGCACGTACAAGTACGGCAACTCTGGTGCGGGAAGCCCGGCGTGGTTGTACGTACGGTCGTCGATCCAGGATGAACTCGAGGTACCGATCCAGGGCTGGTTCGCCCAGCGCGACCAATTTGCGATGAGCCACGGGTTCGAGCGTGCGCGCACGATTCGGGGATTCCAGATCGCCAGTCCGTCGATCATCGGACTGCGCTGCGTACAAACTGCGTTTTCCATGATCGAGCGGGCGACGTTGCCCGCGATCGCGCAGAAGGCGGCAATTGGCACGCAGCTCATGGTCGATCTCCATGACGAGTGGCTCGCCCCGCTCGGATGTTCGCTCATCACTCCTCGCGATGCGCATCACCGAGGCGGACACGTGACCATTCGACATTCCGAGGCGCGCAAGATCTCTCTCGGGTTGCGTGAGTTCGCCAACGTCATCGGTGACTACCGACAACCCGACTGCATCCGACTGGCGATCTCGCCGCTCGCCACGTCGTATGTCGAGGTCTGGGAGGGCTTCAGTCGCCTTCGCGAACTGATCGCCACCGGCAAGTTCTCCGACGCCACGGAACCCACTTCTCGCGTCACCTGAGTGGGCATCGTCCCGCTCGGGGATGTTCTAACCTGTCTCCAGCAGGTTGCTGAGAAGGGATACATATGACAATGGCGTCATATCAAACCTATTCAGCCCTCGAGGCCGCTGAACTTCGTGTTCGTGAGGCCGGCGAGTGGCTGAAACTGGAAGATGGACTGATCGAGACCATCGTTCGACCGCGACGAATCATCGAAGTCGCCATTCCGTTCCGTCGTGACGATGGCACCCGCGACCAACTCATCGGTTGGCGAGTGCACCACAACACGACTCGCGGCCCCGCCAAGGGCGGCATCCGCTACCACCACGAGGTGAATCGCGATGAGGTCGTCGCGCTCGCCATCGGCATGTCGCTGAAGACCGCGATCGCCAATCTCCCCCTTGGTGGTGCAAAAGGTGGCATCTGTTTCGACCCGAAGAAGTATTCACAGAGCGAGATCGAGCGCATTACCCGCCGATACGTCTCGGAAATTTCATCCTTCCTCGGACCCGACAAGGACGTTCCCGCACCTGACGTTGGCACGAACTCCCAGGTCATGGCGTGGGTCATGGACCAGTACTCGACCGGAGTTGGCCATGCCACGCCAGGAGTCGTCACCGGCAAGCCGATCGAGCTCGGTGGTTCACTCGGCCGAGAGTCGGCAACGGGACGCGGAGTCGTCGAAGCTGCTGCGCTCATGCTCGCCAAGCAAGGAACGACACTGCAGGGCAAGCGAATCGCCATTCAGGGTTATGGACAGGTGGGCTCCTGGGCCGCACGCCTTGCTGCCGCACGCGGCGCGCTCATCGTTGGCCTCTCCGACGTGGGTGGCACCATCCACGATGCGAACGGTCTCGATCTCACCAAGATCGATCAAGCGTTCCGTGACGGCACGCGCAGTGTTGCTGATTGCGGCGTCGGCGAAGTCGTCGCTCGAGGCGAGAAAGGCTCGGCAGCCGTCTTCGGCCTCCCCTGCGACATCGTGATGCCCTGTGCCCTCGGTGATGCAGTCGGCGAAACCGAGGCCCAGACGATCACCGCCAAGCTCGTCGTCGAAGGTGCAAATGGCCCGCTCACCCCTGGGGCGGATCACATCCTTGCGGACCGCGGCGTTGTCGTCATTCCTGACGTGTACGCAAATGCGGGCGGCGTGACCTGCTCATATCTCGAACAGTGCCAGAACTTCGCCCACCTGACTTGGGACGAAGATGAGGTCAACGCACGAGTCATCGATCTCATGCGCGCGGCGTTCGAGAAGTTCTACGCCTTCGCTCAGGAATCAGGGTTGCCGTACAGGCTTGCGGCCTCGGTCCTCGGAGTGAAGACGATCGCAGACGCCCACAGAATGCGCGGCCTCCACCCGTAGGGGTTCTTGACAGCCGAAGCACTGAACGTGCACCACGCACTTCTCAAGAGACGGACGATGTAATCCACTCAATCATGGCTGGACAAACAAAAAGGGCGGGGCGCCGAAGCACCCCGCCCTTTTCTGATCTTTCGAACGAGATCAGTTTCCACCTTCGTTGAGGGTGACCTCAATCGGGGTGAAGGCCGAACCGGTCGTGTCGACGCCCAGCTCTGTCAACAGAGCAAGAGCCTCGGTCACGATGTCGTTCGTGTAGGCGTCAGCCGACGGTGCAGCAGTGAGGACGGTCGAACCTTCGAGGTTCTTGGTCTCCTGTGACAACGAGGCGGTGCGATCCCACGCGGCCTGGTCGATCATGCCTGCGCCCATGTCGGACGGCCAGATCAACTTGTTGACTTCGTTCATCTGCCACAGCTGGTGGCTTGCACCGAGCTTGGAGCCCTTGGCAACCACGATGTCGCGGCATGCCTCGGCGTTGTCACGGCAGAATGCCCAGCCCTGGAGCGAAGCAGCAACGAACTTCACTGCGGTCTCGCGGTAAGCGGGATCCGACAGGCGGTTGCCGTCTGCCCAGATTGCGTCCTGCAACATACCGACACCCTCAGCCTCGTACGAAACGACGTTGAAGTCATCGGCGGTGTAGAGCGCGCCGGTGTCCGGGTTCACTGCCTCGAGCACCTGTGCGTACTCGTTGTAGGTCATTGCCTCTGCGGCGTCGATGTCACCCGAGAGCAGACCGAGCATGTCGAACTGCTGCTGGACGAGCGTGACGTCCTTGGCCGGATCGAGACCAGCCTTGGTGAGTGCTGCGAAGATCTCGAACTCGTTGCCGAAGCCCCAGTTACCGATCTTCTTGCCTGCGAAGTCCGCTGCGCTGGTGATGTTCTTGTCCTTGAACGACACCTGCAAGGTTCCCGAACGCTGGAAGACCTGGGCGATGTTCACGATGTTCGCGCCTGCTTCACGGCTGGCGAGGGCCTTTGGAACCCACGACAATGCGAAGTCAACTGCGCCGTCGGCGAGCTGCTGCTGCGGAACGATGTCCACACCACCCTCGACGATCTCGACATCGAGACACTGTGCCTCGTAGAAGCCCTGGTCCTGTGCGGCGAAGTAGCCGGCGAACTGAGCCTGGATGAACCACTGCAACTGAAGCTTGACCGGCGTGAGCTCGGTGCAACCCTCTTCTGCAGCTGCCGTCGTGTCGGATGAGCTGTCCGAACCACCGCATGCTGCGGCGATCAGCGACAACGCAGCCAAGCCCGCAACGGCGAACTTGATACGTGATTTCCTCATTGGTTGTACTCCCCCGAGAACCTGGGTTCTCTACTTACTGTTGTTGTTTGTGGCACCGCCACCTCGAGAGGTGACGTTCTCCAGCACTACGGAGACTATGTAGAACACTAGCCCGAGCAGGCAAGCCCCTAGAACGTAGGCCCAGGCTGCGGCGTTCTTCGAATTCGCGATGTTGCTCGTGATCCGGCTCCCGAGGCCGTTCTGGGAACCACCGAAGTATTCCGACACGAACGCGGTGATGACGGAAGCTGGTGCGGCGATCTTCAGTGCGGTGAACAGGTACGGCACCGCATTTGGCACCCGTACCTTCCGCAAGATCTCGAACTCGCTCGCCGCGTACGAGCGCATCAACTCCACGTGCGTGCTGCGCACCTGAGTGAGACCCTTGGCTACGTTCACCAGCACGATGAAGTAGACGACGAGGGTCACCATGAACCTGCGCGGGATCTCACTCGTGATCGAGTACATGTTGTTGAGCACCGCCACCAGCACGAAGATCGGGATGGCGTTCAACGCAATGGCAAGTGGGGTGATCAGCTCACCGAGGAACTTGTAGCGGCTGAGCACGAAGCTCATTGCCACACCGAGAACCGTCCCGACGACGAGCCCGACGAGCGCATTCATTCCCGACACGGAAGCCGCCTCCCAGATTCGTGAGATGTTCGACCAGAACTGCTCGACGATCTTCGACGGTGGCGCGAGGAAGTACGGCTTCAAGTTGAAACCGCGCACGGCACCTTCCCACAATCCGAGGAAGCCGAGTCCGAACAGGATTGGTGGAACGATGCGGGAGAGTCGAGCGATCACGTTCAGCGGTCCTCGACTCCGCGCACGGCGTTCGACGCCACGTGGTCGGCATGCGATCCACGCAACGCTTCGCGCACTGCGGTGATCCCCTGGAAGAACTCGTCTGCATTGCGCGTGTCTTCGGTGCGACCCTTGCCCAACTTCACGTCGATGAGATCCGTGATGCGTCCCGGACGCGGCGACATCACGACGACGCGATGTGACAGGTAGACGGCCTCAGGGATCGAGTGCGTGACGAAGACGACGGTCGTGCCCGTCTCTGCACAGATCCGCAGGAGCTCACCCTGCATGTACTCGCGGGTCATCTCATCCAATGCACCGAATGGCTCGTCCATCAAGAGCAGTGGCGGGTGCGCGGCAAGTGCGCGGGCGATCGCGATGCGCTGCTGCATGCCTCCGGACAACTGCCACGGATACAGCTCGCCGAACTCGGGCAACTTGACGAGCTCGAGCATCTCCTTGGCTCGATCACTTCGCTTGTTCTTGTCCCAACCCTTCAACTCGAGTGGGAGTTCGATGTTCTTGGAGACCGTGCGCCAGTCGAACAAACCAGCCTGCTGGAACGCCATGCCGTAGTCCTGATCCAAGCGAGCTTGCTGCGAGGGCTTGCCGTTCACGGTAACGGTTCCGTTCGTCGGCTCGAGCAAGTTGGCGATGAGTCGCAACAATGTCGACTTACCGCAACCCGATGGACCGATGAGCGAAACGAACTCACCCTGCTCGACGGTCAGATTCACGTCCACGAGCGCGTCCACTTGCTTCGGCGTGCCCTGGTTGAAGATCTTGCTCACGCCGTTCACCGATACTGCACTCACGTCGTTGTCTCCTTCGGTCGATTCCTCATCAACAACACATCCGAGATGGCCACGAAACCTGCCATCGTGAGACCAAGGGCGGCAGCGCCGAATACTGCGGTGAACACCTTCGCCGGATCACCCGTTGCTTCGCGCGCATACTCGATGATCAAGCGGCCGATTCCGCCCTTCAAGCCGGTCGAGATCTCCGCGACCACGACACCGACCACCGAACCCGATGCACCAAGCTTGAACGCCGGCACCATGTACGGAACCGCAGCCGGGAAGCGCAACTTGGTCAGCGTCTGGCGCCACGTCGAGGCATAGCTCTCCATCAACTCGAGAGCCGCAGCGGGGGCACTCGACAATCCCCGCAACGTACCGACGGCGATCGGAAAGAACGCCAGGAACGCACCGAGTACCGACGCAGACAGCCAGCGGGGCCAGACGAATGAGCCGATCTCGAGCTTCCCGCCCCACGACACCACGAGTGGCGCAAGCGCAATGAGGGGAACGGTCTGCGAAACGACGAGATATGGCAGGAGACCGCGCTCCACCACCTTGTAACGCGTCATGAGGACGGCAAGCCCGACACCGATCGATGCACCAAGGGCGAAACCGACGAGTGACAACCGGAACGAAAACCATGCACCACTCAAGACGACGACCCAGATCTTTCGGTCACTACCCCGCACTTCGGGTCGTCCGTAGCGAGCGAGCATGTCCCAGATGTGTGGCATCGCCGTGTCGTTCGAGCGCGGGAAGATGCTGATCCCGAACACCTTGCCGCCATCCTCCGGGCCGAGCGCCTTGTACAGCTCCCAGAGCACGCCGACGAGTGCGACCGCCAGCACGAACATCGTCGTGCGATAGGCGGCGCGGCGAACGAACGGGCTCATTGCTTTGCTTTGCCCAGCTCCTGAATTGCGGGGAGGATCGTCTCGCCGTAGGCCTCGAGGGTCTCTTCCTTGCCGTCGTGCTGCAGATAGACGGCGAACTGGTCCACACCGAGATCCTTCAACTCGGTGAGGCGACGAATGTGCTCGTTGGCATCGCCGAGGATGCAGAAGCGATCGACGATCTCGTCCGGCACGAACGTCGTGTGGCTGTTGCCTGCACGACCGTGCTCGTTGTAGTCGTATCCCTGGCGACCCTTGATGTAGTCGGTGAGCGCCTTGGGCACGTTCGAGTTCTCGCCATAACGCTCGACGATGTCGGCCACGTGGTTGCCCACCATTCCACCGAACCAACGAGTCTGCTCGCGCATGTGCGCGATGTCGGTGCCGACGTATGCAGGAGCCGCGACACAGATCTTCACGGACTTCGGATCGCGACCAGCAGCCTTCGCGGCATCACGCACCGCTCCGATCGTCCACTCGGCAATGCTCAAGTCGGCGAGCTGCAGGATGAAGCCGTCACCCACTTCGCCGGTGAGCGCGAGTGCCTTCGGTCCATATGCGGCAACCCACACTTCGAGCTCGCTCTTGGACGCCCACGGGAATCTGATGGAGGAACCGTTGTAGTCGACCGCACGACCACAGCCGAGCTCACGGATGACGTGGATGCTCTCGCGCAACGTCGCGAGCGTCGTCGGCTTGCCGTTCGTGACGCGCACTGCGGAGTCGCCACGGCCAATGCCACACACGGTGCGGTTGCCGAACATCTCGTTCAGCGTCGCGTAGGTACTCGCGGTCACGGTCCAGTCACGCGTGGCGGGATTCGTCACCATCGGTCCGACGATCACGTTGCGCGTCTCGGCCAAGATCTGGCTGTAGATCACGTACGGCTCCTGCCACAGGATGTGACTATCGAAGGTCCACACGTGCGAGAACCCGTACATGTCAGCCTTCTTGGCGAGGTCGACCACGCGCGCCGATGGCGGGGTCGTCTGCAGTACTACGCCGATGTCCATCTTTCCCCCTGTAGTCGACTAGCGGTTCTGTGGGAACCCGAGGTTCACCGACGACGTGCGCGGGTCTGGCCAGCGCGACGTGACGACCTTGCCACGGGTGAAGAAGTTGACACCCTCGGGACCGTACATGTGCTGGTCACCGAAGAGCGACGCCTTCCATCCACCGAAGGAGTAGTACGACACCGGTACGGGAATCGGCACGTTGATGCCGACCATGCCGACCTGCACGTCGAACTGGAACTGGCGAGCGACGCCACCATCGCGCGTGAAGATCGCGGTGCCGTTACCGAACTGGTTGGCATTGATCGTGGCGAGGCCTTCGTCGTAGCTCTTCACTCGCATCACCGACAGCACTGGTCCGAAGATCTCTTCGTCGTAGCACTTCATGCCCGGCTTCACGTTGTCGATGAGACTCGGATTCAAGAAGAAACCCTGGTCCTTGGCCTTGTCGGTGCCATCGATGACGACGGTTGCGCCTTCGGCGGTGGCGTTGGAGACGTAGCCCGCAACCTTGTCGCGGTGCTCGCGGCTGATCAACGGACCCATCTCGCTCGACGGATCGGTTCCCGGTCCGACCTTGATGTTCGGAACGCGGGTCTTGATCTTGTCGACGAGTGCATCGGCAACGGTGTCCACTGCGAGCACGACGGACACCGCCATGCAGCGCTCACCAGCCGAGCCATACGCGGCGCTGACCGCTGCGTCGGCCGCCATGTCGAGATCGGCATCTGGCAGAACCAGCATGTGGTTCTTCGCGCCGCCGAGGGCCTGCACACGCTTGCCGTTCTTGGTGCCGGTCTCGTACACGTACTTGGCGATCGGTGTCGAGCCGACGAACGAGACTGCCTGGATGTCTGGGTGGTTGAGGATGCGATCCACGGCCACCTTGTCGCCGTGCAGCACGTTGAACACGCCATCGGGCAGACCAGCCTGACGAAGGAGGTCGGCGATGAACATCGACGCCGATGGATCCTTCTCGCTCGGCTTCAACACGAAGGTGTTTCCGCACATGATCGCGTTGGCGAACATCCACATCGGAACCATCGCCGGGAAGTTGAACGGCGTGATGCCGGCTACGACGCCGAGTGGCTGACGGATGCTGTACACGTCGACTCCACCCGAGGCTTGCTCCGAGTATCCACCCTTCAAGAGTGCGGGAATGCCGCAGGCGAACTCGAGGTTCTCGAGACCGCGTGCCAACTCACCGGCTGCGTCCGACGGCACCTTGCCGTGCTCGAGCGAGACGATGTTGGCGAGTTCCTTGCGGTTCGCATCGACGAGCTCGCGCATCCGGAACATGACCTCGGCGCGCTTCGAGAGGTTCGAGGAACGCCACGTGGCGAACGCCGTCTTGGCGGCTGCGACGACCGCATCCACCTCGGCGACCGAGGCGAGGTCGACCTCTGCCTGCTGCTCGCCCGTCGCCGGGTTGAACACCTTGCCGGTGTTGCCTGACGTGCCCTTGACGACCTTGTTGTTGACCCAGTGACTGATGCGTTCCATGTCGGTTCCTTGTCTCTTCGTGTCTTAGTTGAGGTATTGGCAGAGACCACGCTTGATGAACTTGCCGTGGCCCTTCTTGCCGGTGAACTTGTCGTTCTCGATGACGATCGAACCACGCGAGAGCACGGTGTCGACCTTGCCGTCGACCACGAACCCTTCCCACGAGGAGTGGTCCATGTTCATGTGGTGCTTGTCGTTGATGCCGATCTTGGTCTTCGTGTTCGGATCCCACACGAGGATGTCGGCGTCCGAACCTGGGGCGATGATCCCCTTCTTCGGATACATGCCGAACATGCGCGCCGGTGACGTGCTGCACGTCTCGACCCAACGCTCGAGCGAGATCTCGCCCTGCACGACACCCTGATAGATGAGTTCCATACGGTGCTCGACTCCACCCATACCGTTCGGAATCTTGGAGAAGTTGCCGATGCCAAGTTCCTTCTGGTCCTTCATGCAGAACGGGCAGTGGTCGGTCGACACGACGGCCAGTTCGTTCATGCGCAGACCCTTCCAGAGATCCGCGTGATGATCGTGATGGTCGTTCTTGGAGCGAATCGGTGGCGAGCACACGAACTTCGCACCCTCGAAACCTGGACGTGCGAGGTGATCCTCGAGCGTCATGTAGAGGTACTGCGGGCAGGTCTCACCGAAGACGTTCATGCCCTCGTGACGAGCTTCGGCAAGCGAGTTGAGTGCCTCGGACGCCGACATGTGCACGATGTACAGCGGAACGTTTCCTGCCACCTTCGACAGCACGATCGCACGGTGCGTCGCCTCACCTTCGAGGAGGCTTGGGCGCGAGTAGCTGTGGTACTTCGGGTCGGTCTGACCACGCGAGAGGTATTGCTGCACGAGCACGTCGATCGCAATGCCGTTCTCAGCGTGCATCATGATCGTCGAGCCGTTGTTTCCCGCCTGCTGCATCGCACGCAGGATCTGGCCGTCGTCGGAGTAGAACACGCCCGGATAGGCCATGAACAACTTGAACGACGTGACGCCCTCGTTCTTCACGAGATAGTCCATGTCGGCAAGCGCTTGGTCGTCGATGCCACCGATGATTTGGTGGAACGCGTAGTCGATCGAGCAATTGCCCGAAGCCTTGGAGTGCCAATCAGCCAGCGACTTCTGCACGTTCTCGCCATAGCGCTGCACGGCGAAGTCGACGATCGTCGTCACACCACCCCATGCCGCAGCGGTCGTTCCGGTCTCGAACGTGTCGCTCGCAAACGTGCCACCAAATGGCAGCTCCATGTGCGTGTGCACGTCGATGCCACCGGGCACCACGTACTTACCCTTGGCGTCGATCACCTTGTCGACGGTGATGTTCAGCGCCTCGGCCTTGCCGCGCTCGAGGAGCGCCGAGATCGTCTCGCCCTCGATGAGGACGTCGACCTCATGACGCCCGGTCGGGCTGACGACCGTACCGTTCTTGATCAGTGTGCGTGCCATGTTTCCCCCTTCGTCATGCTCGCGTGTTGATGAGTTCTAGCGACGAACCAGTTCGTCGTATGCGTCTGGGCGACGGTCGCGATAGAACGCCCAGCGATCGCGCACGGTCTTGATCTTGTCCATGTCGAGGTCGCGCACGATGAGCTCCGGCTTGTACGGATCGCCGACTTCGCCGACGAACTTGCCCTCCGGGTCGACGAAGTAGCTCTGACCGTAGAAGTCGTCGTCGCCGTACTCGCTCTCGATACCGACGCGGTTGATCGCACCGACGTAATACATGTTGGCGACCGCCGATGCCGGCTGCTCGATGCGCCAGATGTACTCAGACAGTCCACGGCTCGTCGCCGACGGGTTGAAGACGATCTCCGCACCGTTGAGACCAAGTGCGCGCCAGCCCTCTGGGAAGTGGCGGTCGTAACAGATGTACACGCCGACCTTGCCGACTGCAGTCTCGAACACCGGATAGCCGTCGGTGCCTGGAGTGAAGTAGTACTTCTCCCAGAATCCCTTCACCTGCGGGATGTGCTGCTTGCGGTACTTGCCGAGGTAACGACCATCGGCGTCAATGACAGCCGCGGTGTTGTAGTACAGGCCTGGCTGGACGATCTCGTACATCGGCAGTACCAGCACCATCCCGAGCTCCTTGGCGACCGACTGGAAGCGCTTGGTCGTCGGGCCGTCGGGAATCGCCTCGGTGTACGAGTAGTACTGCGGGTCTTGTACCTGACAGAAGTACGGACCGTAGAAGAGTTCCTGGAAGCACATCACCTGCGCACCCTGCTTCTTCGCCTCGCGCGCGGCTTCCTCGTGCTTGTCGATCATCGTGTCCTTGTTGCCGGTCCAATCCGTCTGCAACAACGCTGCTCGTACCACTCGACTCATCGTTCAACTCCCCCTTCGAGAAAACACCGTCTCTAGTAGACCCTTCAGGTTACTTGGAGCAGACCTCGCGGAGAAAGGTCAGCGTGCCATCACGAGTGCGACAAAACGCTGGTGCGTGCGGGGAGGAATCGTGTGGCAAAGAGTGACCCGAGCAGGGCCATACCAGCGGCAACAAAGCACGAAGTCCGGAATCCATACATGAACGCATCACTTACAGCACCACGCAACGCCGCAACGGCTTCCTCTGTTGGCGCCATCTGGGCGACTGCGAATCCTGCGCCTGCAGACTCCTTTGCAAGTTCGACTGCTTCAGCAGGCATGCCGAAATCCTTGATCAGCTCCCCGAGTCGCGGTCCGTACAACGAGGCAAAGACGCTTCCGACGATTGCAACGCCGAGCGTGCCGCCAACTTCGCGACTCACGTCATTGACGGCGGAACCGATTCCCGCTTTCTCGCGCGGCAACTCCCCCATGACCGCATCCGTCGCTGGCGAGGTCACGAGTGCGAGTCCATTCGCGAGGAACAACATGCTCACGATGATCGGACCGAAGTACGCGGCATTCTCGTCTTGGGTTCCGATGATGATCAGACCGATCGACATGTTGAGAAGCCCCAGCGAGACGATGCGCTTGGTTCCGAACTTGAGGGCTGCACGTGCAGCTATCGGTGCGGTGACGCCTGCACCGAGCGCAAACGGCAACGTTCGCAATCCTGATTCGAGCGTGTCGTATCCGCGAACGAATTGGAAGTACTGCGTCACGAGGAATGTGAATCCGAAGAGAACGAAGAATGCAATCCCGATCGATGAGGTCGCAGCCGAGAGCCGTGCATTGCGAAAGACTCGGACGTCGAGCAGTGGCTCATCCGTCGATCGCTCTCGCTTGATGAACAATGCAAAGAGTGCAATTGTTGCAGCGAACGACACGATCGTCTGCGTGCTCGTCCATCCGCGATGCGGTCCCTCGATCACCGTGTAGACGAGAAGCCCGACTGCGGCGATCGACAACACGAGACCCGGGAAGTCGAGTCCGTGCGGGTTTGGATCTTTCGACTTGGGGAGATAGATCGCGCCGAGGATGAGAGCGATCGCAGTAATCGGAACGTTGATGAGGAAGACCGAGCCCCAGTAGTAGTGCTCAAGGAGGAATCCACCGGCAACAGGTCCGAATGCAACGGCCATTCCGGAAACTGCAGACCACACGCCGATTGCCTTCGCTCGCTCGATTGGATCGCGGAAGACGTCGATCAGGATCGCAAGCGTCGCCGGGAACACCGCCGCGGCACCGATTCCCATGGCACCTCGAGCAATGATCAGCTCTCCCGTTGTGTCAGCAAACGATGCCCACGCGGAGCATGCAGCAAACGCCACGAGCCCAACTTGCATCGCTCCCTTGCGACCGAACCGATCGCCGAGACCACCAAAGGCAAGCAGCAGACAGGCAAAAACGAGGGCATAGGAATCGACGATCCACTGGAGACCGCTCGTGGAGGCGCCGAGTTCACGCGAGAGCGTCGGGATCGCCACGTTGATGATGAGGTTGTCGACCACCACCATGAACAAGCTGATGCAGAGGATGAGCAGGATTTTCCAGCGCCGCTGGTAGGTACGTTCGTCGATCACTTGACAATGTCTAGTCAGTAAACTTGATACTGTCAAGTCATGGCAGTTTCCGCTTCCGACACCCTCCAGCGCACGGTCCTCCAAGCCGCCGTGGCGATCGTGTCGTCCTCAGGGCCGGATGATCTGTCACTACGCGAGGTGGCCCGTGCCGCCGGGGTCAGCCACCAAGCTCCGTACCACCACTTCAAAGACCGCGAGGGTCTCTTTGCCGCCATTTCTGCGGAAGGCTTCTCACTCCTCGCCGACTCATTACAGCAGGCGCCATCTCCGAGCCGGGAGTCGATGTTCGTCGCCTACGTCCAGTTCGCGCTCCGCTACCCAGGACACTTTCGGGTCATGTTCCGCAAGGACATCTGCAACCTGGAGAAGTACCCCGACACGCTCATCCAGGCGGACCGCGCCTTTGGGGTTCTTGCAGATTTCGTCACACACGAACTCGGAGAATCCGCGACCCTCGAGGAAATCCGACTGACGACTACATATATGTGGTCAGTTGCGCACGGCCTTGCAACCCTCCTCCTCGATGGGCCCCTCGAGAAGAAGATTGGCGAGATTGCCGATGTCGATGAATTCGTGATGAATCTCGCGCGGCTCGCCACCCGCGCGTTGCCCTGACTTCGTAAGATCTTCCCGTGCGCAGAACGCTTCGACTCGCGCTGCTGTCACTTGTCGTGGCTTCAGCATCCTGCTCGTCCACGGATACGAGCGACACCAACGCAATCGGGTGCGGCCTGGGTGATGCCGTTGACGGAAGCCTCCAAATCGCAACGACCGTTGCACCAATTACGAGCATCGTGGCCAACATCGCGGGCGACACCGACGTCAGCATCGTTGGCATCGTTCCCGAGGGGACCAATTCCCACACCTTCGAACCAAAGCCAAGTGATGCAGCAACCTTGGAGTCAGCCGACGTCATCTTCATCAATGGACTCGTCCTCGAAGAACCCACCAAGGATCTTGCGCTTGCCAACCTGAAGGATGGCGCAGCGATCTGCGAACTTGGAACCGAAATCCTTCCGGAGTCTGACTACATCTACGACTTTTCCTTCCCGCGTGAAGGTGGCAAACCAAACCCCCACCTCTGGACGAACCCTCCGATGGCCAAGGCGTACGCACAGGTCGTCCGTGACGTGCTCTCGAGACGAAGTCCTTCGAACGCGGCAACCTTCGCAGCGAACTATGACGCCTTCGCACTCAAGGTTGATGCGTTGGACGAAGCGATGAAGACCGCAACGGCGACGATTCCCGCAACACAACGCAAACTCGTCACCTACCACGATGCGTACGCATACTTTGCGAAGCATTACGGCTACTCGGTAATCGGAGCGCTCCAGCCATCCTCGTTCGACGAACCAACGCCGAAAGAGATTGCCGACCTGATCGACCAGATCAAGTCCGAAGGAGTGACGGCGATATTCGGTAGCGAGGTATTCCCATCCCCCGTTCTCGAGCAAATCGGTGCAGAAACGGGAGTGCGTTACGTCGACGTACTGCGGGATGACGACCTGATTGGCGCCCCGGGGGATCCAGAGCACTCATGGCTTGGACTCATGCGGTTCAACTTCGCGACCATGGTCGATGCCCTCGGTGGAGAGTCGTCCGCATTGAAGACCCTCGACGTGAGTGACGTTGCCGTGGACAAGGCGGTCTACCCTCAGTAGTGGTCATGTCGCACCACGAACCACTCATCGTCTGCGACCACCTGTCCTGCACCTACGGCCAGCAGGCTGTGGTCGACGACGTCTATCTCACCGTCCATCGAGGCGAATTCGTCGGCATCGTCGGGCCGTCGGGCTCGGGCAAGACCACACTCCTGCGCACGATCCTCGGGTCGCATCCCGTCGCCCACGGTTCGGTGACGAAACACCCACATCTGCGCATCGGATACGTCCCACAGGTCGAGACGGTCGACTGGTTCTTCCCGGTGACGGTCGAGGAAGTCGTCGTGATGACCGAGACGTCGACGTCCTGGTGGCCGCGAATCAGTCGCGGTGAACGGTCTGCGGTTCATCAGGTGCTCGACCAGCTGGGCATCGGTGACGTCGCTCACCGCCACATCCGAGAGCTTTCAGGCGGACAGCAACAGCGTGTGTTCATTGCACGTGCGATGTATCGCAAGCCCGACATCTTGGTCATGGACGAGCCAACGTCGGGCGTCGATGTTCGCACGAGACACGAAGTACTGCACCTTCTCGCCGACCTGCACGCTTCTGGTCTCACCATCCTCCTCACCACGCACGACTTGAACGGCCTTGCCGCCCACCTGCCACGACTCGTGTGCCTCAATCGTCGGGTCATCGCAGATGGGAATCCCCGCGAAGTGCTGACGAGCGAAGTGCTTGAAGCGACGTATGGCGCACCGATGGAGGTGCTCGAACACGGCGGCATGCCACTCGTCATCGACCACGGTCGGATGCACGTGCAACCGGAGGGTTCGTGATGTTGGGCATCGACCTCCTCGAGCCATATTCGTTCGAGTTCTTTCGCCATGGCATTGTCGTTGCGACGATCGCCGGAGCTCTGTGTGGGCTACTCGGCGTGTTCGTCGTTCTCCGTGGCATGAGCTACATCGGACACGGCTTGTCACACGCAGTGTTCGGCGGAGCAGCTGCAAGTGCCGTGATCGGCGTCAACTTCTTCATCGGTGCTGGAATCTGGGGCGTCGTGTCCGGCGTGTTGATCGCACGCGTCGCACGGCGACGTGTCCTCGGTGCCGATGCAGCAATCGGAGTCGTCACGACGGCATCATTCGCACTCGGACTCGCACTCATGAACCGGTACGGCCAAGCATCAAAGAGCATCGAGGCAGTGCTCTTCGGGAGCGTCCTCGGTGTTCGCCTCACCGACATCGTGGCGGTCGCGGCGGTGGCCCTCTTGTCACTCGCGATCATCGTCGTCTGGTATCGAAAGTTGCTCTTTTCGACCTTCGATCGCGACGTTGCACAGGTGTCGGGAGTCAACGTTGGACTCGTCGAGGCAGTGCTCCTCGCACTGCTGTCATTGACGATTCTCGTGACGATGCGCGTGATCGGGACACTTCTCATCTCAGCACTTCTGGTCATCCCGGCCGCCGCGTCGCGCATGACGACGAACAGTTTCTCGAGACTGCTGTGGCTCTCACCGGTAATCGGCGCGGTCACGTGCTTCGTCGGCATGAATGCGAGCTATCACTTGGACACCTCGGCGAGCGCGACGATCATCCTGCTCGATGCCCTCGTGTTCGTCGTGGTCTATGCAGTCGCCGGGATCAAGAACAGAGCGAAGATGGCCTCGCTCGGTCACCTCTAGTCGCGCAACACCCACTCGACACCGCTTGGAGTGTCGCGAACCTCGACGCCGATCGCGCTCAGACGATCGCGAATCACATCGGAGAGGTCGAAGCGCTTGTCGGCACGGACCTGAGCGCGCAAGGACAACAACACGTCCATGTACGGACCAACAACGTCGCGGGGGTCGGTCAGCCCACTCGACGCAGCTCCCGCGAGACGGGTGATCATCGATCGCAGTGTCGCGCGGGCGAATTCGCCATCCGTCCCTTGCAGCGTGTCTGCAGACCAACTCGTGATCGCATCCTCCAGTTCGAGCACGGCGCGTGCTGCAGCATCTGCATTCCCGCTTGCGAGTGCCGTGTCGAAGTCAGCGGACAAGCGCTCAGTCGCCTGACGCAGGTTCGAGTCAGCCACCTGCTCAACGACGGGTGCAGGCGCGGCAACGGGTCGCGACGACGTTGCCGTCGACTTGGGATTGCGCAGGCGATCGAGGGGGAACGTCTCCCCCGAAGGAATCTCCGTCGAACCGTCTCGCAGACGCAGCGTCACGACGCCCTTGCCGACCACGCTCACCGAATCGGCATCGATGTCGATCACGATGCCGGTGTGTTCGTCGATGCCAAGAACGTACGTCGAATCGTCGAGTTCACGTTCGAGCATCGACAGTCGACGCTCACCCATGTAACAGAACCGGGTGTCGTGGTGACCACCTTCGGCATTGTTGTAGTGCGGAATGACCGCTGCGTCGATCCCGAGTGAACTCAAGATGTCGAGACCGTCCAACCAACGAGGTGGCTCTCCGGCTTTGTAGATCTCATAGATCGGGAGCGTTCGACGACCGAGCGTGAGCGCTGCCGCAGAGGCAAAGGTGACGACGCCACCATGTCGAAGCTTGGCAGTTAACAGCTCCGGCAACGACGTCCCTGCCCACTGACGAAGTGCGTAGGTCGGTGAACCGGGGCCAGCGAATACATAGTCAGCGTCCTTCACCTTGTTCAGCCCACGCTCGACGGCAAGCGCATCGCCTTCGACGACTTGCGTGAGCCCGGCGACTTCGAGCGTGACGTTCACACTCGTCTTGAAGTACTCGACGGCCTTGGCTGCGAGCTCTGGTGCGTTCTCCTGGAATCCGTACGGCGTGTCGAGCAGAGTTGCCTTCACCGACGACCCAATGCGCGCAGCAAGCATGCGGTGTGTCGGCACCATGGTCGGCGCGGTCTCGCCGGAGCCCATGATCGTGAGGATGCGTGGGGTGCTCACGAGAAGAACCCCTCGGCGATTGCGGCGCTCACCACGTCGGCGAACCGTTCAGGGTGCTGGGCGTGCAGATCATGGTCTGCTCCATGGAACCACTCCACACGACCGCGTGACAACGCCTCGATCGCACGCTGTACCGAGTGGCGTTTGGTGGCGGCAAACACTCCGTGGTCGTGATCTGCGGGGACGAACATCACAGGAATCGAAATGGCAGGAAAGAGTTCGCTCGGGCGGTGTTCCCACAGCCCACGAAGCACCTGGAGGTGGCGATCGAAGGAGAGCCACGGCCTGATCGTGCCATCGCTCAGAACCTCGAAGTTGCCCATCTGCCCCTCAATCCCCGACTCCGGCCAATCTGCGTGCGCTGAGCGCATGTACTCGCGCATCCGAGTTGCCGGTGTGCCGAGCAAGTTCGGTGGCGCGAGCGCACTCGCACAGTCGTCCCAATTCGGAAAGTGCGCCTGTAACTCGAGGAAACCACCGTCGACGGCAATCACTCCGCGCGTGAGATCTGGATGTCGATGGGCAAGCTCGACGACGACGTTGCCGCCCCACGACTGACCGGCAACGACTGGTCGATCGAACCCTCGGCTTGCCAACACCTCGAGGAGCGCTGCGAGGTCACGCGTCACCGTCGCCATGTCATAGCCACTCTCAGGTTTGGTCGACTGACCATGACCGCGCTGGTCGATCGCTACGACTCGATGCCCTCGCTCAGCGAGCGCAGTCGCGGCACCTTGCCACAGCAACGCGTTCGACGCGAGTCCATGGACCAACACGATCGAGGGTTGCTCGTTGGTCGTCATCGGCTCCCACTCAAGAATCCGCAACGACAAACCGTTCACGTCAACGTGGGAACTGCGCGCGTGATCGACCATTGTGTGCCTCACACTACGCTCGATGTTGATGACTCCCAATGTCCTGCTCATCACGCTGGATCAGTTCCGTGCGGACTGTCTCTCGATTGCGGGCCACCCACTCGTTCGAACACCGAACCTCGACCGACTTGCGCGCCAAGGCGTGCGCCTCACCCGCCACTACAGCCAGTGCGCACCGTGCTCACCGGGTCGCGCGAGTTTGTACACCGGGATGTACCAGATGAACCATCGCGTGGTCGCCAACGGCACACCGCTTGATCGTCGATTCGACAATGTCGCGTTGCTCGCCCGACGCGCAGGGTATGCACCTACCCTCTTCGGCTACACCGATCAGTCCGCCGACCCGCGCGACACCACCGGTCCCGACGATTGGCGCCTGACCTCGTTCGAGGGAATCCTCCCGGGATTCGATTGTGAGTTGTTCATTCCCGAACCACACGAACCGTGGATCAACCATCTTCGAGCCAACGGCTTCGACGTACCGATGAACGCTCAACAGGCGCTCCTTTCCGAGCCGACTCGGCCCGCGGAGTTCGGTATCTCGGCGTTCCTCACCGATCACTTCCTCGCATGGCTCGATCGCCAAGAAGGACCATGGTTCGCGCACACGAGTTACTTGCGACCCCATCCGCCCTACTCCGCACCTGGTAAGTGGAGCACCGCCTACGACCCCGCAGACGTCGAGCTGCCGATCGCCCCGACCGAAGACCGACATCCGTTCCACGACTTTGCGCTCCAAATTCCGAGCGCGATACCACCGCAGGACGAAGCCGGGATTCGACACATGCGTGCGCAGTACTACGGCATGATCGGTGACGTCGATGAGCAGCTCGGACGGATCTGGGACTCACTCGTCGAGCGCGGCATGTGGGAGAACACGATCATCATCGTCACTGCCGATCACGGCGAACAGCTCGGCGACCACGGGCTGAAAGAGAAGCTCGGCTTCTTCGAACAGAGCTACCACATTCTCGGAATCGTTCGCGACCCGAGTCTCGCCTCGCGCAATGGAACCACGGTCGACCACTTCACCGAGAACGTCGACATCCTCCCGACGATTGCTGAGGCGCTCGGACAACCCGTACCCAAACAGTGCGACGGTCTGCCGCTCACCCCACTCCTCGAGGGCAAGTCGGTCGAGCACTGGCGCACCGCTGCGTCGTATGAGTACGACTGGCGCCACTTCTTCATTCGGATGCAAGAACGCGAGTGGCCATGGGATCGCAGAATGGAAATGCAGAATCTTGCGGTTCGCCGGTACGACGACCTCGCCTACGTGCAGTTCGGCGATGGCACGTGGCTGTGCTTCGACACCAAGACAGACCCGACGTGGCGCACCACGATCGATGATCCGTCAGTCGTGCTTCCGCTCGCCCAGGACATGCTCACGTGGCGCTCCCGTCACCTGAATCGCGACCTCACCGGAATGCTGAATGAAAAAGGTGGTATCGGTGAGTGGCCAGTCGGAGTGCCATGGCGCACGTGACGCCGTATGGCGACCTCGCCTATTCAGTCGAGCGTGAGTTCCCCTGCACGATCGACAGGATGTGGCACGCCTGGACGGACTCCGCGGCACTCGAAGCCTGGTATCACCCAACGACGATGTCGTGCGTCGCTGGTTCCGTCACGTGTGAACCGGTCGTCGGCGGTGCATGGAGCGCCGGAATCGACGTGTCTGAATTTGGTTTTCACGCCTACTTCTACGGCTGGTACACCGAAGTCGAAAAACATCGCCGACTTGCCCACACCATGGCCTACACACAAGATGCCGACGCCTTCGCCGCACGTGATCGCGACGCACCGGCACACCTCGTCGTCGTCGAATTCGAGGAGCGCACGGGAGTGACGTGGGTCAAGTTCAGTCAATTCGGCGACCTTCCAGCCGAAGAAGCGCCACGTGCACAAGCGGGCATAGAGAATTACTTCGACTCGCTCGGGAATTTCCTCACCTAATATTTCGTTGTTCCCATTGGTCGTCTTTTGCGACCGTCCCCACACAAGAAAGCCCCCTCATGCTTGCTGCTCTCGCGCGTTTCAGTGTCCGCCACCGTCGATTGATGGTGTTCGGTATCTGGATTCCTCTTCTCGTCGTCATTGGCTTTGCCTCTTCGCAGACCGGCTCTGATTTCGCAACCGAGTTCGAGATCCCCGCAAGCGAGTCGAACGATGTCCAAATGCTGCTCGAGGCGAACAATCCAGACCGCGCAGGATTCAGCGGTGAGATCGTGTTCTCCTCCCCCTCTGGAGTCGACACCGACGCCGTGAGGGACGCGATGACCGAACTGTTCGCCAAGGTTGGCCAGGTCGAAGGTGTGAGCGTGACGAGTCCATACGACGTGGAGGGCCAGATCAACACCGCCCGCACGACCGCGTTCGCCTCGATCGACGCAACGATTCGCTCGCAGACTGCACTCATCGCACTCGGGGAAGAAATCCGCGAGATTGGTGAGCCGTACGCGACTGGTGACTTGCGCATCGAATACGGCGGCAACATCTTCGCCGGATTCGAGCTTCCTGCGAGCGAGGCGTACGGACTTCTCGCAGCCATCATCATTCTCGTCCTCGCATTCGGCTCGGTGCTTGCGATGGGTCTTCCAATCGGGACTGCTCTCGTCGGTCTCGGCGTGGGCGCCTCGCTCGTTACCGTCCTCAGCCACGTGCTCCCAATGCCGGACTTCACCACGTCACTCGTGGCGATGATCGGCCTCGGCGTCGGCATCGACTACGCGCTCTTCATCGTCACCCGGTACCGCGAAGGCATTCACCATGGAATGTCGGTGGAGGATTCCGTCGTCAACGCGGTCGACACATCAGGTCGTGCGGTGATCTTCGCCGGTATCACGGTCATCATCTCCCTCCTTGGACTGTTCGTCATGGGTCTTGCCTTCGCTCGCGGCCTCGCTATCGGCGCCGTGATCGGAGTGCTCATCATGATGATTGCGTCGATCTCGCTGCTTCCTGCGCTCCTCGCAATGGTCAAGCACCGCATCGACGTCACAACACGGGCCGCACTTGCAGCACTTGCTGCGTTCGTCGTGATCACGTTCTTCGCGGTCGTCGCCGAGTCTCTGGTGCTCTTCCTCGCCGCAGTTGTGAGCGCGATTGTCGTCACCCTCGCGAGTTTCGCCATCAAGCCAATGCGTAAGCCGATCCCCCAACGTGCCCGCAAGCCGAAGAACGAAACGTTCTGGTATCGCTGGAGTCGTCTCGTCCAGCGTCGCCCATGGACGTCTGCGCTCAGCGCCACTGCCGTACTTCTCCTCCTCGGCGCACCACTGCTGTCGATCCGACTTGGATTCGGCGACAACGGCAACGCTCCCGAGTCGACCACGGTGCGCCGTGCCTACGACATGCTCGCCGAAGGATTCGGCCCGGGCTTCAACGGACCACTTTTCATCACCGTCCAAGGTGACACCGCGTCCGACCCTGCCGCACTCGAATCGTTCGTCGGAGTAGTTCGTGGCGTAGACGGAATCGCCTTTGCACAAGCGACACCTGCATCGCAAGACGGTTCGCTCTCGCTCGTCATCGCCTATCCGACGACGGCCCCACAGGATGAGGCGACGACCACGCTCATCAAGACGTTGCGCAACGACGTCATCCCTGGAACTGGCGTCGAGGCCAAGGTCGGTGGGTTCACCGCCGCCGGCGTCGACTTTGCCGATGTCATCGGCAGTCGTATGCCGCTGCTCTTCATCGGCGTGCTCTCACTCTCATTCCTCCTCCTCATGGCGGTGTTCCGCAGCCTGCTCGTGCCACTGAAGGCCGTGATCATGAACCTGCTGTCGATCGGCGCCGCCTATGGCGTGATCGTGGCGATCTTCCAATGGGGTTGGGGTATGAACCTGATCGGCGTCGGCAAGGCTGGTCCGATCGAGAGCTGGGCACCGATGATGCTGTTTGCCATCGTGTTTGGTCTGTCGATGGACTACGAAGTGTTCCTGCTCTCACGAGTGCGCGAAGAATATCTACGTACGGGAAACAACGCTGAAGCAGTTGCGGACGGCCTGACGGCCACCGCGCGAGTGATCACCGCAGCTGCGTTGATCATGGTGTGCGTGTTTGCCGCCTTCGTTCTCGGCTACGACCGTCAGCTCAAGCTCTTCGGTCTCGGTCTCGCACTGGCGGTGTTCATCGATGCGACGATCGTGCGCATGGTGCTCGTCCCCGCGACGATGGAACTCCTCGGAGATCGCAACTGGTGGATTCCGAAGTGGATCGATCGCATGCTGCCGAAGATCGACGTCGAGGGCCACAACCTCGACCCGGTGAGCGACCTCGCGTAGTTAGAACTTGACCATGCAGCGGCGTGGGCCGTGCACTTGACCGCCAGCCCACGTCACTGAGGACGGATCGACGAGTTCGAACTCTGGGATTCGCTCGAGCCATGTCTGTAGTGCAACACGCACCTCGAGGCGAGCGAGGTTGCTACCCGCGCAGCGATGAATGCCCGAACCGAATGCCACGTGGCGGTTGTGTTCGCGATCGAGGATGACTTCGTCGGGGTTCTCGAACACTCGCGGGTCGCGATTCGCGGCCGGGAATGGCATGAGCACGCGGTCACCCGCCTTCATCGGACAGCCGTTGTACTCGACGTCGTGGTCCACGATGCGAGCCATCGTCACCGGTGCATAGACGCGGAGCAGTTCTTCGATCGCCGTCGGCCACAGGTCCGGATTGTCACGCAACTGCTTGCGATGCTCGGGATGCTGGGCCATGTGCCAGAGCGTTGAACCGATGGCCGACCACGTGGTGTCGACACCGGCTACCAACATCAAGTTGCACACGCCGAGTACGTATTCGATCGGAACCTTCTTGCCTTCCACCTCGGAGTTCATGAGCTCGGTGATGAGGTCGTTCTCGCGCGGATTCTCTTGTCGGTCCTTCACCTGGGCGAGGAAGAACTCGATGATGTTCTGGCGCGCCCACTTCCGGCGCTCCATGTCCGTCATGTTCTCGAGAGTTCCGCGTACCCAATCGGTGAATTCCTCTTCCATCTCGAGTGGCACGCCAAGCATCGTGGCGATCACGCGCACGGGAATGTGCTGGGCGTAGTCACCGGCGGCATCTGCAACACCCTTGTCAATGAATGCGTCGATCAGTGAATTGCACAGATCGCGCGTGCCCTGTTCGTACTTGGCGACGGCCTGCGGAGCAAAGACCGGCAGGATGAGTCGACGATGCCAGTGGTGGTCGGGTGGATCCGACGTGATCGGTGGTGCTGAAACTGCACCATACGCACCTTCGTTCTGTCCTGGCGGTGGCGGAAGGACCAAAATCCCACGCGAGGTGAAGGTCTCGTACTCCTGGGCGATCGCAACGACGTCCTCATAGCGCGTGGGCAACCACGAGCCTCCCCACCGTTCGGTGTGGGCGACGGGGCACTGGGATTCGCGTATCTCGGCGAAACTTGGAAATGGATCGCGGACGAATTCCGGATCGAAGATGTCGTAGTCGGTGAGGAGATCTTCAACCGGCTTGTGGTTGGTGTCCGTCATGATTACCCCTTATTCAGTGACGACGATTGCTCGCTCCGGGCAATTGCCCTCGGCCCTGCGCGCTTTTGCTTCGAGTTCCTTGGGAATGTCTCCGGTGATCAACACCACGGCGTTGCCGAGCTCGTCACTCCCGAAGATCTCAGGTGCGGCGATCGCACACATCTGATGGCCATGGCAGGAACCCGTATTCACCGAAACTCTCATGTGGCAAACACTATCCCCGACGCTTCGCAGCGAATGGGTCGGAACTACAGGACTTCGAAGCCCACGTGCATTCCCGCTGCGTAGTGACCAGGCAAGTTGCATACCAACTGGTACTTGCCCGGCTCGAGCATCACAGTGAGCGACTCGGTGGTCCCCTGCGGAAATTCCCCGATTTCGTCGACCACCTCGAGGCCTTCAGCTGGTTCGGGAAAGCGCTCTCCTACGAGGGGAATTTTCCCCACCTCGATGTCGGTTTTCACGACGAGGAACTCGTGCCCTATCGAACCCTCGTTGACAACCGTGAAGGTGACCTCACCAGCCAATGCCGAGTCGGCATCAACGCTCACCGACCACTCTGTGACCACGCCATTCACAGAGTTGCTCGTCCCGCTACCGGAGTCGCTTGGGTCTGCCCCACAGGAAACGAGCCCGATGGCGATAAGTGCGGTCGCAACTCCCCGCACTCCTAGTGACATGGCACAGAATCTTTCATCCATTGAATGTTTATCGGCGCCGAATCAAGCAACCTGCCGTATGTCGATACCGAACTCTGTAAGTGGAGAACTACCCTGATTGCGTGCCGAACTTGAGCGACATCATTGCATTCGCCATCGCATCCATCGCACTGCTCGTGATCCCAGGACCTGCAGTGATCTACGTCCTCAATCGAAGCGTTGCAGACGGTCGCAACACTGCTCTTGCTGGAGTTGCTGGGCTCGAGATCGGCAACTTCATGCACGTCATCGCCGCGACGCTCGGCTTGTCGGCGATCATCGCTGCATCTGCGACCGCGTTCTCAACGGTGAAGTGGGCTGGGGCGCTTTACCTCGTCTTCATCGGGATTCGAACGCTCCTCACGAAGCCGTCACCACCAGATTCTCGTTCGACATCGGCGACGAATCGCAAGGCTTTCACGCAAGGCATCGTCGTCAACACGCTGAATCCGAAGGTGGCCTTGTTCTTTTTGAGCTACCTCCCGCAGTTCATTGACCCTGACCGCGGATCGCCCGCCCTCCAGTCCTTCGTCCTCGGATCGATCTTCGTCGTTCTCGGATGCTGCTCGGATGCGACGTATGCGCTCACCGCAAGTGCACTTCGCGATCGCCTGCTCACGGGTCGGGCACTTCCGTTCGTCCAGCGCTACGTCGCAGGTTCAGTTTTTGTCGCCCTGGGTGTCGTCGCCTCGACGGCGCGACGTCACTAAATCTCAGCGGCGCTCGAAGATCTTGCCGGGATTCATGATCCCGTTCGGATCGAGTGCCGACTTGACCGCCGCCATCGTCGATACCGCGGAAACCCCGAGTTCATCGACGAGATAATCGATCTTTCCGACACCGATTCCGTGTTCGCCGGTGCAGGTTCCCTCCATCGCGAGTGCGCGTCGCACGAGTCGCGTGTGGAACTCCTCCATCTTGGCAACCGTCTCGTGGTCGTTCGGATCGACGCTCAGCACGACGTGGAAGTTGCCGTCACCGACGTGACCAATGATCGGTCCATATAGCCCGGACTCAGCCAGATCACGCTGCGTCTCTTCGATGCAGTCACTCAACCGTGAAATCGGCACGCATACGTCCGTTGCGAAGTTGCGCGCATTCGGCACGAGCGATCGACATGCGAGTGAAGTGTCATGGCGCGCCTGCCACAGCTTGCGGCGCTCTGCCTCATCGGTCGTCTGACGAAGCCCCGTGCCACCGTGTCGTTCGAGGACCTCTCGGGTCGCAGCGATGTCGATTCTTGTCGACTCCTCCGACCCGTGGAACTCCATCAACAACAGCGCTTGCTCGGGCAGATCGGTCTGCGAGTAGCGATTCACCGCGCTCACGGCATCGGAGTCCAACAACTCGATTCGCGCAACACCGATGCCGAACTGGATCACCTCGATCACCGCGTCAACCGCGTGGCGGACACTCGGAAACTGCATCGTCGCCGCCGCGATCACCTCGGGAATCCCGAACACCTTGAGCGTGATCTCACCGATGACGCCAAGCGTCCCCTCCGAACCCACGAAGAGATGCGTGAGGTCGTAACCCGCGGACGTTTTGCGAGCACGACGTGACGTCGTCACGATCTCGCCGTTTGCCGTCACCACGGTGAGGCCAAGCACGAGTTCCTTCATCGCGCCGTACTTCACGGTCGTGGTGCCGGAGGCGCCGGTGGCTGCCATTCCCCCGATGGTTGCGTCCGCGCCGGGATCGACGGGAAAGAACAGCCCGAACTTGGCGAGGTGCTCGTTCAATGCCTTGCGTCGCACACCAGGCTGCACTGTGCAGTCAAGGTCGGAGGAATCCACACGAACGATCGCATCCATACGCGAAACATCGAGCGACACCCCTCCGTGTATCGGCGTGCTGTTCGCCTCGAGCGAAGTACCCGCCCCGAACGGTGTCACCGGAATGCGGTGGGCGTTGCAGATCTTCAAGGTCGTCGCGATGTCGGCAAGTGATTCTGCGAAGACCACTGCGTCGGGCATCGACGCGAGATGGAAGCTCTCGTCCTTCGAATGGTGTTCACGGATGGTGTCGTTTTCCGTCACCTTCGCGCCGAGCGCAGCCTTCAACTCACCGAGCGCATCTGCGAGCGTCGCCGTCGTCACGCAAGAAAGGCTAGTGGTGACCCAAGTAGCGTGTATGACCGTGTCGTATGCACAGGTGAAGAAACGTCTGGACGCCGGAGAGGTGATCATCCTCGACGGCGCCACTGGCACGGAACTGCAACGACGCGGCGCACAGATGAGCCCCGAGGCATGGTGCGGACCGGCCTCGCTCGACAATGCCGACCTCCTCACCGAGGTCCACCTCGATTACATCCGTGCAGGCTCCGACGTCATCACGACCAACACCTACGCGTCTGGTCGCATGATGCTCACCCCGGCAGGTTTCGGCGATCGCGTCGAAGAGATCAACAAGGTCGCCATCGACGCGGCACTTCGCGCACGCGATCTCGCACCCGACGGACGAGCGGTCGCCGTTGGTGGCTGCCTCTCGCACATGGTCCCCCACATTGCAGGAACCGACCTCGTCGATCCAGAGCGCACCCCAGGCCCGGCAGAAATGTCCGACGCATTCCACGAGCTCGCTGGCCTGCTGAAGTCGGGCGGCGTGGATCACATCATGCTCGAGATGATGTACGAACCGACTCGCACCCCACTCGCCGTCGAGGCAGCACTGTCCACTGGACTCCCCGTGTGGTTCGGTTTGTCGTCGCGCTTCGATGCACACGGCAAGGTCGTGAGTTTCAATCTCGCAAGCGACATCTCCCTCCAGCCGATCATCGACTGCATCCCCGACCGCGGCGTCGATGTCGTCAACATCATGCACACACAGTCCAATGTCGTGTCCGACACGATCGACCTCGTGCGCACGAAGTTCTCTGGAGCGATCGGCGCCTATCCGGACAGCGGATACTTCGAGATGCCGAACTGGAACTTCTCCGAAGTGATCGAGCCAAGCCGACTGAAGACGTTCTATTCCGAGTGGTTGGACAAAGGCGTGCAGCTCCTCGGTGGATGTTGTGGACTCACCGTCGGCCACATCGAAGCAGCAAACGCTGCACGCAACGAACGTCGCTAGCTCAACACCCGACGGAACGTGAGGTTGATCCTCGGTCCGACCACTTGCTTGGTCTTGGCAACCTGATGCACCCAACAGTGCTGCGAAAGCCCGGACATCACGAGCAGTGAGCCGGCATGCAGGTCCACCTTCACGGTTTCCTTCGTCTCGCGGTGGCGGAGATCGAATCGTCGAGTTGCGCCGAGGCTGATCGAGGCGATCGTCGGTTCCCTACCGTTCACCGCCTCATTGTCCGCATGCCAACCGACGCCGTCGTTGCCGTCGCGATAGAGGTTGACGAGCACCGAATTGAACGTCGCGCCAGTCGTCGCCTCGCACCGCGACCGTAGGTCGGACAACAACGGAGTCATCGCAAGTGGTGTGCGCAGAAGCCCCGAGTATTCGTATTCCCGACCGTCGTCGGCGTGCCAGGTGGACAAGCGCGGTTCGCGATGGCGCTGACCGAAGACGACGATGTCGTGTTCCTCCCATCGATTCGTGGCGAAAAGTTCATCGAATGCATGATCGGCGAGTTCGCGATCCAAGAAGTGCTCGTGCAACACGGCACTTCCATCGAATGGAAGGAGCTCGCGTGGCTCGGTGATGAGTGGCAATGCGTCCATCTGATTCGTAGTTTTGCACGGCTGCTACGGTCGTGGCGTGACGGACTGGATCGCACTCAGCGCTCGAGCATCGCTCGCTTCGCATCGCGTGATCGGCTGGATCTACTGGGATCCACGCGGCATCGCTGCCTACACACAGCTCGGCGTACCGAATGGTTTCGGGTACTACGTGGCCACGCGTTGCGCACCACTTGCTGCAGCTGGACCTGATGTCGTAACCGCTGCGTGCTACTCGATCAGAGGCGACTTCATCCGCGTGTCCCTCGACCTCTGCGCACAGCACACAACTTTCGAAGCCGCCTACAACGTACGCAACGATGCTGTCGGTCACGGCCTTCGCGAGTACACGCCACTCGTAGAGACCGAACTCGTTGCCCTCGGACCACGACTCTGGGAGGCAGCCGAGTCGCTCCCGGTTGCCGGTCGCATCTTGCACGCCGCACATCGCTCGTGGCCCCGTGCGGAACACGACCCGCTCGTCAATGCATGGCTCGCACTGAATTGCATCAGGGAGTGGCGTGGCGACACGCACTTTGCGATCCTCGCCGCGCACGACATTTCCGGTGTGCAGGCCGGACTCCTTCACGACGCGTTCCTCGGCTATCCGGGTGAGTGGATTCCGCGCAGTCGAGGTGCAGACGATGCACAGATCACCGAAGCGCTCGATGGTCTCTCCTCGCGCGGGCTCGCCACGAACGGAAGAGTCAACGATGCGGGGTTGGAACTCCGTCAGGCCATCGAGGACGAAACGAACCGCCAGTCCGAGCGAGCATGGCGATATCTCGGGAGCGATGCGACGACTCGCCTCTGCGAGACCATCGAGCCTCACGGCCCGACCTACCTCGCGCGGATTGATGCGACCGCGGGCGAGAACTGGATGCCCGCGGCGCGTGACTCGCGACGCAACGTCACCTCCTAGAGTGAGCCTCCATGATCACGCGATTCACCTCTGACACCGCCCTCCTGCTCATCGACTGTCAGGTCGGTGTCGATGTGTTGTCGCATTGGGGTGGGCCGACTGGGCGTCGCAACAACCCCGATGCGGAATCCCACATGTTGCGAATCCTCGCCTCCTGGCGCCAAGCCGGACTCCCCGTTGCATTCACGATGCACGACTCGATCGAGAAAGATTCTCCCCTCAAGTTGTCGCTGCCGACGGGCAAACAGAAGCCGGGATTCGAGCCACAACCAGGCGACATTGCGGTGTCCAAGGACGTGAATAGCGGGTTCGTTGGCACATCACTCGAGGTTGACCTCCGCCGCAAGGGGGTCAATCGCCTGGTGTGCGTCGGATTCTTCACCAACATGTGCGTCGAGACCACCGTGCGGATGGCCGGCAACATGGGTTTCGACACGTATCTCGTACCGGATTGTTGCGCGACGTCGAACCGCATCGGCTGGGATGGCGCGGACTACGACCCCGAACTCGTACACGACATGACCGTGGCGAACTTGAATGGCGAGTTCTGCACTGCGCTCACCGTCGGTGACACGCTCGCGCTCATCGAAGGCGATGCTCCACACCTCGACCGGGTGCAGGGCAACGAATAGTTAGAGGTGGCGCAGGGTTCGCGATGAGCTGATCGCGACCGCTGCGACGACGAACACGATCATCACCACGAGGAACGTCGGCTGGAGACCAAAGCCGTCAACCGATGCGCCGACGATGAGTTGACCGAGTGGTGGCGCAGCTGACAGTACCGACATCTGGATGCCATAGACCCGACCTTGGAGGTTCGGCTCGACCCGCTTCTGCACGACGGTGTTCCACAGTGGATTGAACGGCCCCCAGGACAGTCCGGAGATGAACCCGAGAATCGCGAACACCCACTTCGATGGCAATGCGACCATTGGAAAGAGCGAGCATGTCGACACGACGACGATCGTGCGCAGCATCTGACTCGAGGTGAATCGCGCCGAAAGCCGGCCGTAGGAGAACGAACCAATCACCATCCCGAATGCGAGGGATGCAAGGAGAAGGCCGAGCCCGCTCGGATCGTCGATCGATTCGAAGTGTGCGGGAAAGATCACCGTATCGATCGGCATGTAGAGCCCACTCAGGATGACGAACGTGATCGTCAACCCGAGCAGTGCACGGTCTCCCGTAATGACCTGGAATCCCCCGCGAAGCGACGAGAAGAACGGCTCATGCCCGTCGTGTTCATGGGCGATCGACTTGCCGTGTTCATCGTTGACCTTCATGTTCGACACCGCGACTGCGGCGATCGCAAAGAAGAACGCTGTCACGATGAACGATGCCATCGGACCACTCCATTCAATGCAGGCCGCTCCGATCGCAGGTCCCACCATCCAGCCGATTGCGAACAGTCCCTCATGGCGGCCGTTCGCCGCGTCCACACTGACGCCCGATGCAGTGGCTGCATTCGGGATCAACGATTTTCGCGCCGTGTATCCAGCGGGATCGAAGACCGCACCAAAGATCGCAATGCCGACGATCCACCAGTAGGTCAGGTCCCCGAGGGCATTGACGAGGACGAAGAGCAAGACCGACACGAGCGACATCAGGTCGGAAATCACCGAAACGAGTCGGCGTCCGAGGCGGTCGATGAGTCCCCCGACGATCGGTGAAACGACGATTCCCGGAATCGACACCAATGCCGCGAGGAGTCCTGCCCGGCCAGCGGAACCCGTCTCCTCGAGGACGATCCACGGAACGGTGATCATCACGACGCCGTTGGAAACACCCGACACCGCGTTGGCGAGCTGCAAGAGCGGAAATGCAGCGCGACTCTTCACACGTCACAGCGTAACTGTCGACACTTCACGACAGACTGTGGAGCATGTCCAGCATCGTCGTGAGCGAACTCGAGTACGGCCCACCTGGCGCCGATCAGTTGTTCTTCGACGTGAGCTTCAAAGTCTCGCCTGGTGAACACGCCGCACTCGTCGGTGCGAACGGTGTCGGCAAGTCGACGATCCTGCGTATCTTGACCGGCGAGATCGAAGCGGACGGCGGCGAATTCGCGATCGGCGGGTCGATGCTCTACATGACCCAAGACGTCGGCATGTCCCGCCCGAACGACACCTTGCGTGAAATGCTGATCGAAGTCGCTCCGAAGGCACTGCGCGATGCCGGTCGTGCGCTTGTGGCAGCTGAGCGAGCACTGGCGTCGGGAGACGATGACGGAATGGGCTATGCGACGGCACTTTCCGACTGGGGTGACCGCGGTGGTTATGAACTCGAGACTCGCTGGCAGGCGTCCGCCCAGCGCAGCGTGAAGACTCCCGTCGACGACTTCTCCACGCGACTCGTGTCCGAACTCTCGGGCGGCGAGCGTAAGCGTCTCGTCCTCGACCTCCTCCTCACCTCTGGCGCCGACGTGCTGTTGCTCGACGAACCCGACAACTACCTCGACATCCCGACGCGCCAATGGCTCGAGGAACAACTTCGAGAATGCTCGTCGACGATCCTCATGGTCAGCCACGACCGCACGCTCCTCGAGCGTTGCTCGACCAAGATCGTCGCGATCGAAGGATCTGGGTGTTGGGTACACGGTGGTTCCTACGCGACGTACCCAGAGGCACGCGAAAAGCGCCAGGAACTCCTCGGCGACCATCTCAAGCGGTGGCAGGAAGAAGAGCGACGACTCTTCCATCACATGAAGATCATGAAGCAGCGTGCTGCGCAGAACTTCAAGAACGCGACGAAGGCGAACGCTGCCGAGACCCGTTGGGAAAAGTTCGTCGCAGCAGGACCGCCGCCTCCACCGGTCCCCGACCAGCAGATCTACGTCCGACTGCGCGGCGCCGATGCGGCACGTCGCGTCGCTCGTCTCGAAGGTGTCTCGATCGACGGCCTCTTCGACCCGTTCACTGAGGAGATTTATCACGGCGAGCGCATCGGTCTCATCGGGCCGAACGGAACAGGAAAAACCCACCTGCTCAAGGTGCTCTCCGGCGAACGCGAACCCGAGACAGGCACCATCGCCTTCGGGCCACGAACGTCGGTCGGCGTCTTCACGCAGGTCAACAATCGTCCCGACTTCCTCGGTCGCGAGTGCCTCGACATCGTCTGCGATCGCATCAGCGAAGAAGAGCGAGCGATGAAGACCCTCGCTCGCTACGGACTGCGCAACAACGCCCGCCAAAAATTCGAGACGTTGTCTGGTGGACAGAAGGCACGTCTCGAGATCCTCCGACTCGAGATCGAAGGACACAACGTTCTGCTCCTCGACGAACCGACCGACAACTTGGACATCGAGTCGTCCGAAGCCTTGGAAAAGGCCCTCGATGGGTTCGAGGGCACCGTCATCGCGGTCAGCCACGACCGTACGTTCCTCGCGCAATTCGACCGATTCGTGATGATCACCGACTCAGGCGACGTGTACGGACTCCCCGACTACGACGTTGCTCTCAAGGGTCTCAATGAGCCGGACAAACTGGCGACGCTTCGGCTCGCCAAACCACTGACTGGTTCCTAGAGCACACCTTCGGGCACGACACCGTCACCGAACGCTTCACGCACTTCGTTCGCAAGTGCATCGTTCGTCCACATGTCGATCGCAGTCATGGCCATGATCTTGGCGCCATCGATGATCGCCTTCGTCGCAGCGTCGGAAATCGCATGTTCTGCGAACTCGGGCGTGTGCAGCGAGATACCACTCGGTGCAACGGCGATCATCGGGTGGATCGATGGCGTGAGATAACTCACGTTGCCCATGTCGGTCGAGCCACCGCCGGTACCGGGAAGTTCGTCGGTCGTGAGACTTCGACCGACGCGTGCCGCATTCGACACGTACGCGGCGAGCAAGGGGACGTTGTCGACGATGTCGGCGAACGGATTCGGCTGCCACTCGAGGTGCATGTGGCATCCCGCGGCGTGTGCGCCACCTTCGAGGCATGCCGCAACGCGCTGCTTGAGCGGCTGCAACGTATTGATGGTGTTCGATCGCACGTACCAGTCCATCTCGGTTTCACGCGGAACGATGTTCGGCTTCTCTCCACCCTTCAAGAAGATGCCGTGGATGCGCTCGGTCGGCATGATGTGCTGGCGCAGCGCCGCAACGTTCATGTACCCGAGGACCGCAGCATCGAGTGCATTACGACCCTTGTGTGGAGCAACCGCGGCATGGGCTGCTTCGCCTACGTACTTCACCAGCGCGTGCTGGATCGCAATTGCATTCATCCGCGCAAGGTCCGTGTCGTACGGGTGGACCATCATCGCGGCCTGCACGCCGTCGAACGCACCGCGTCGAGCCATCTCGATCTTTCCACCGCCGCCCTCTTCGGCCGGCGTACCCATCAAGCGAAGTCGACCACCAGCTTCTTCTGCCAACGGAGCGAGCGCCAGGCCTGCACCGAGTCCTGCCGCGGCGATGATGTTGTGACCGCAACCGTGGCCGATTCCCGGCAGTGCGTCGTATTCGCACAGCACTGCAACGGTTGCGCCTTTCGACCCTGTCCGCAATTCGAAGGCGGTGTCGAGGTCGTATGCCTTGCGTCGAACGTCATGTCCGTTGTCGCCGAGCGCATCGGTCAAGCGTGAGTGCGCAAAGACTTCTTCCCAGTTCTCCTCTGGATGAGCATGGATATCGGTGCTGATTCCGACGAGATCGTTCTTCAATCGGTCGATGGTCTCGCACGCACGCTGTTTGAGGGATTCGCGAAGTTCTGCCGTTGCCATGGCTGAATCGTAG
>DAIRSS010000006.1:0-50037 GCA_036804285.1 Ilumatobacteraceae bacterium | reverse complement strand
GTTGCGCGTCGTGTGCGCGTCCGCCAACCCGCACAAGGTGGCCGAGATGGTCGACCTGATGGGCGGGGTCGTGGAGATGGTGCCGCGACCGAGTGACGTGCCCGACGTCGTCGAAGACGCCGACACGCTCGTCGGGAACGCCAGGCTGAAGGCGCACGCGATCATGTCTGCCACGCAGACGCCCGCACTCGCTGACGACACGGGACTCTTCGTGGATGCACTCGATGGCGATCCGGGCGTGCACACCGCTCGCTACGCAGGTGCCAGCGCGACGGATGCGGACAATCGCGCGAAGTTGCTCCGTGAGTTGTCGGGCAAGTCGCGCAGCGCGCGCTTCGTGACCGTGGCGTTGCTGCTCTATCCCGACGGTCGTGAGATCGTGGCGGAGGGAGTGTGTGAGGGGTCCATCGCAGAATCCGAGCGCGGTGCGCGAGGTTTCGGCTACGACCCGTTGTTCATCGCTCGCGAGGGTGATGGGCGCACGTTCGCCGAGATGACGATCGAAGAAAAGCACGAACTCTCGCATCGTGGTCGAGCGTTTCGCGCGCTCGCAGCGCGGCTCGATGGCGTCAGCCGATGACGAAAGATTCGAGGTCGCGTCCCACCGTCACCTGACCGGTGTAGCCACCTTCGCGAACGTCGCGAGAGAACGACTCGATGTCGCGATCGGACCGCGGCTGGGGGATGAGGTGTGTGAGGACGAGGTGTGGGACGCCGGATCGTTCGGCCATCTCGCCGAGCGCAACTGAATCGGAGTGGTAATCGAAGATCTTCTCGAAGGCGGTCCCGACCACCGCACTGCTCATCGCGCGAGTGCGGCAGATCTCGTGCACGAGAACGGCGGCACCCCGCGAAAGGTCCTCGACTTCCTTGCACACACGGGTATCCCCAGAGATCACGACTGCTCCATCTGGGGTGTCGATTCGGTAGGCGACCGCGTCACGCACCGGCTCGTGGTGCACGGCAACCGCCGTCACCCGCACCGATCCGTCTGTCGAAGTCCAGACCACCGTCGGGGTCGACGGTGCATCGAAGCTGCGGATCTCGACCCTCGGAGGAGTCTCCTGCACGTGGTGCATGCGGATCTCGATGTCTTCGTCGAAGGGCTCGAGCATTCGTCGTGCGAAACGTTCCGGGCCTCCGGTCGGGCACACGATCTCGAGTGGGCCACTCGGATGCATCGTCTGTTGGATCCAGCGCGTCATCGCGACGTCGGCGAGGTCGACGACGTGGTCGCTGTGGACGTGGGTGAGGAACACCGCAGACAACTGGTGGGGTGCGATTCCTGCTTCTGCGAGGCGGATGACCGTTCCGCGACCAGCGTCGAATTGCAGCGCGACGTCACCACTGCGCACGAGCACTCCGGCACCCGCGCGACCGGGTGAGGGGTGTGGCACGCCCGTGCCGGTGAGGGTGACGGTCGTCGTCACGACGCTGCGACGCAGGTGTTCGTGATCGTGGCGACCCCTGCGAGTGTCGTCGTCAGTACGTCACCAGGCGCGAGGAACCGAGGCGGCTTGCGCGTTGCGCCGATACCGCCAGGTGTGCCGGTGAAGATCACGTCGCCGGGAAGCAGCTCGACGATCGAGGAGAGATACGTGACGAGGTCGGTGACGGAAAAGATCAGGTCGTTGGTGTTCGTGGTCTGCATTTCCTCGCCGTTGAGATGACACGACAATTGGAGTGCGTCGCGATTGGGCACGGAGTCGGGGCTCGTGAGCCACGGTCCGAATGGTGAGTAACCGAGTCGGCTCTTGCCGAGTCCGAACTGTGGCGGTTGACTGGCGAACTGCAAGGCGCGGTCCGAGATGTCCTGGCCGACACAGATTCCCGCAAGTGCATTCCATGCCTGCGCTGCAGGTATGTTGCGACCACCGGTGCCAACCACGACGACGAGTTCGGCTTCGAAGTCGCCTGCGGGAACGTCGATGATCACGTCGCCGTACGGCGCGTTGATCGACGACGGAAACTTGGGGAAGGTGAGGGGAGCAGTCGGGATCGGCATGTTCGATTCCTCTGCATGGTGCCGGTAGTTCAGTCCGATGCCGAAGACTTGGCGCGCATGCGGGGACGGCGCATCGAGGGTCGATACGTCGCACGGTTCGTCGTAGGCGATCGACGTCTTCGCGAAGGCCACCACGTCGGTCCAACGCGCAAAGCATGCATTCGGATCACTCGGCAAGCTGCCACCGCTGGCACGCTCGACGTCGGCCATCGAGCTTTCGTCTTCGGAAACCAGCTTTGCTCGACCTTGGTGCACTGCGAACTTCATGGTTCCCCCTTGCGGTACTGACGTGGACCCTACTAAGGTCACTTTAGTCAAGTGACTAACTACGGGACAAGGGGGGTCTATGACCAGTCCGATCAAGTTCGCCCACATCGTGTTGCGCACGCGTCAATACAAAGAGATGGTCGATTGGTGGTGCATGTTCCTCGGCGGAACGGTGCGCCAAGGCAACGACTTCCTGAGCTTCATCTCCTATGACGACGAACACCATCGCGTCGCCGTCGTCGGCTTGCCGCATCTCGTCGATCCGACGCCGCAAGCGGTCGGTCTCGAACACTTCGCCTACACGTTCGCCTCGCTCGATGACTTGTTCGCCAAGTACGAGCAGATGTGTGCGGCAGGACATCGTCCGTATTGGACGATCAACCACGGCATGACACTGTCGGCCTATTACAAGGATCCAGACGGCAACCAGGTGGAGACGCAGGTGGATTCGATGACCCTCGAAGAGGCATCGATCTTCATGGCGTCGCCGACCTTTGCGGCGAACCCGATCGGCATCGACGTCGACTTCGACGATCTCATTCGTCGCTATCGCGCCGGCACGTCTGCGCAAACGATCATGGACTATTCGCTCGCCGGTCAGGGTTGATGGCGCGACGACTCACCGAGGATCGCCTCCTCGCCGCTGCTGGCGACTTGCTCGTCGAGGTCGGACCGCACGGCGCGACCGTGCGCGAGATCGCGCGCAGGGCGGGCGTGAACCACGGTCTCGTGCACCACTACTTCGGGAGCAAGGAAGGTTTGTTGCGCGCGGCGATGATCGCCCTGCTCGAGGATCACCGGGCATTCGTCAAGCAGGCGAGCGATGGTGGGCCGCTCCCGCGACCGATGGGTCTGCTCGACCAGCAGCGATACCTGCGTGCGATCGCGCACTGCGTGTTGGATGGCGAGATCGAACTCGCCGCGCTCGAAGCGTCGGAAGACGTCTCGGTTCCGCGTTCCGCGCTCGAGTATCTCGCCAACCTTCGTCGCGAGGTTCGACCGAGCGTCGCGTCGAAGTCGGTCGTCGCGGGGGCGATGGCCTTCGAGATGGGCTGGGTGCTCCTGGAGCCGTTCATCTTCCGCGTGCTCGACGTCGAAGCCGACGAAGTGGACGAGATGCGTCGTGCGGCAATGCGCGCACGTGAGTCGATGGCTACGAAGGTCACCGCATGAACGTCGACGTCGTCATCGCAGGCGGTGGTCCCGTCGGGACGACGCTCGGCATCGCGCTCGGTCGGCGCGGAGTCAGTCATCTCGTCGTCGAACGCCAAGCCGAGATCTATCCGCTACCGCGCGCGATCGTGATGGATGCAGAGGTGCGGAGTGCGCTCGTCGCGCTTGGTGTGTCCTCGACGCTTGCCGACCATCTCACGACGATGACGCGCGCGGACTTCGTGCAGGCCGACGGAACCGAGATCATGGGAATCGACACCGCCGGACTCGTGTTGTTCGGCGTTCCTGCGGTGAGCTGTCACTACCAACCCGAACTCGAGCAATTCCTGCAGGGGGAGGCGGCGTCGGCCGGGAGCATCCGGCGCGACGGGGTCGAGGTCGTCGATCACCGTGTCGATGCAGATGGAGTCGACGTCGCACTGTCCGATGGCACGACGGTTCGCGCGAAGTATCTCGTCGCGTGCGACGGAGCCTCGAGTGCGATTCGCAAGCGTGAGGGCATCGCGCTCACCGACCTCCGATTCGACCAAGAGTGGATCGTCGTCGACGTGGAACTCGATGAAGCGACGAAGGCGAAGCTGCCGGATGCAACGCGTCAGGTGTGCGATCCGAAGCGACCGACGACGCTCGTGCGCGGACACCGCAACTACTACCGCTGGGAATTCCAGCTGCAGCCCGACGAGGATCCCGCAGCGATGAACGAGCGCGAGTCGGTGAAGCGCCTGCTCGCGCCCTGGGTCGACCTCGATGCCGTGCGCATCTTGCGTCACGCTCGCTACCGCTTCCATGGGCTCGTTGCCCAGGCGATGTCATCGGGTCGGGTGTTCCTCGCCGGTGACTCGGCGCATCAGATGCCACCCTTCATGGGTCAGGGTCTCAACTCAGGCATGCGTGACGCGTTCAACCTCGCTTGGAAACTCGCACTCGTCCTCGGTGGGAAGGCTTCGCCAGCGCTGCTCGAGACGTATTCACCAGAGCGCATCGCACACTCCACCGACACCGTTGCGCACTCGGTGGACACGGGCCGCCTCATCGATCAGCTGGCCGGTCGTGTGAGCCACGGCATGGACAACTCCGCGGGTTATGGCGGACCGCGTCCCGCTGCACGTCTCGGTGCGGGATTTCATCGCGGCAGCGACGAGCGAGTGGGGAGTCCATTCCCGCACATCCATCTGATCGATCCGACGTTCGTTCGCGAAGGCCGCTTCGCCGTCGTGTCGAGCACGCCAATGACCTCGCCACTCACGATGTTCGCGCGTGAGGTGGATTCCTTGGTCCTGGATGCGTCACTCGTCGGGACCGACTACCAGCTCGTTCGCCCGGACGGTTACGTCGCTGCGATCGGCGCGACGCAAGACGACGTTCGTCGCCTCGCGACCGAGCTCTCGTCGCTCTAGATCACCTTCACCAGCCGCGAAGGTCGATGCCCCAACGATCGACGATCGTCTCACCGTTGATCGCCCAGGCGACCTCGTGCATTGCCATCGTCGGATCGATGTGTGCGGGCGTGACCCGCACCTTGTCGCCCACGCGGGGCAGTTCACCGTTCTTCATCGAGAACGTGATGTGCTCGTCACTCACGAACCAGATGGTCGCATCCTCGATGTGTGGATTGCCGTGGTCCATGCCGAGGCTCTTCAGACCGACGTCGATCACGGCCCAGTCCTTCGTGCGTGAGATCACGGTGCCGAGGAGGAACATCGCCTGCACGAACGGAAGTCCGAGCGTCGCGTACTGGGAGTCCATCAGCGAATAGGAACCGGCCTGCACCTCGGTGACGCCGGTGTTCGCATGCATGTCGAACGTTCCCGTGCCGCCAGCAGAGATGATCGAACCGCCAACGTCGTTTGCCGCCTGTCGAAGGAGCGTCATCGATTCCTCGACTTTTCGTCGTTTCTCATCGGCATCGCCGACCATCATCAGGTGGCCCTCGTAGCCCATGACGCCATGCACGGTCATTCCTCGTGCTCGTGCGTCATCGGCGAGTCGTCCCGCGCCATCGACGGCGACGCCGCAACGGGGAAGACCGACGTTCACGTCGATGATGGCATCTTTGATGCCTGCCCGATTCGCTGCCTCGAGCGTCTCAATCGAATCGATGGCGATCATGATCAGTGCTTCGTGCTGGACTGCGGCGAGCGCGCTCAGTCGATCGGTATCGAGCGTCTCATTGGCGAGGAGGAAGCTCTCTCCGACGCCCGCGCGCACCATGCCAAGCACCTCTCGTGGGGTGGCACAGGTGAAGTGTCGATGGCCGACGGCAACCTGGCGGCGGGCGAGTGCGGTGCACTTGGTCGCCTTCACGTGCGGTCGGAGTCGATCACCTGGGAGGATCTGGGCCATCGTCGTCAGGTTGGCGTCTAAAGAAGTGACGTCGATGACCGCGGCCGGGGTCGACAACTCGGAGACAACTCGTGGTTCTTTCACCGTGCCGACGGAGAGACTCGAACTCTCACTGACGGCGTCCTAAGCGCCGTGCCTCTGCCATTGGGCTACGTCGGCCGAACCGCACCAAGGGTAGTGGAGTCTTCTCGGCACCAGACAGAATGGATGCCGTGACCACCACATCGAACGTTCTCGACGCCACCGCACTCACGAGCCAACTCGGACTCGCCGACACCATCGTCGATCCGGACGCGCTCGCCAACAGCGTGCGCAAGTGTGCCGACAACAACGTGGTGTTGCCGACGTTCGCGCAACTCGCGAATCCGTCGTTGATTCCAGCCGACGTCGCCAAGGGTGTCGACAAGAACTCGCCCGACTCGCGCAACTTGTTCCGTGTGCACTGGTTCAACGATCTCGCCGGCAACCGCGTGAGCGTTCCCGACCACGTCGTGTTGCCATCGTCGCTCACCGGCGTCGCCTCGCCGATCATCGTCGTGTTCGGCGACCGATTCCCGATGATCACCGCGCACAAGGTGTTGGCTGCGTACTCGTGCCTCGCGCCACGCGTCATCACCGGTCAGTTCGATCCCGTCTCGCAGCGCGCAGTGTGGCCGTCCACCGGCAACTACGCGCGCGGTGGCGTCGCCATCAGCCGCATCATGGGAGCTCGCGGCGTCGCGGTGTTGCCCGCGGGCATGTCGCAGGAGCGCTTCGACTGGCTCGATCGCTGGACGAGTGACCCGAGCGACATCGTGCGCACGCCCGGCACGGAGAGCAACGTGAAGGAGATCTACGACGCGTGCAACGAGATGCAGCGCGACCCGAAGAACTTCATCTTCAACCAGTTCTGTGAGTTCGGCAACTATCTCGGTCACTACGAGGTGACCGGCCAGGCACTCGCCGCCGTCTACAACCATGTCGCGGCCGGATCGAAGAATCCGAACATGCGACTCGCCGCGTTCACTTCTGCAACTGGCTCGGCCGGCACCATCGGTGCGGGTGATCGACTGAAGGAACTGTTCGGCACGAAGATCGTCGCGGTCGAAGCACTCGAGTGTCCGACGATGCTCGAGAACGGATTCGGCGAGCACAACATCCAGGGCATCGGCGACAAGCACATCCCACTCATCCACAACGTGATGAACACCGACGTGATCGCTGCGGTGTCCGATCGCGCCACCGACGAACTCGACGTGTTGTTCAACACCGAGGCCGGCAAGCGGTATCTCGTTTCGCGCAAGGGGATTCCCGCCGACGTCGTGGAGACCCTCACGCACTTCGGATTCTCGGCGATCTGCAACACGATCGCGGCGATCAAGACGGCCAAACTCCTCGGGCTCGGGGAGAACGACGCGCTGATCACGATCGCGACCGACGGCTCCGATCTGTATCCGAGCGAGCGCGTCAAGACCCTCGCGCGTCGCTTCAACAACAACTTCGGAGAGGTCGAAGCCGCAGAGGTCTTCGCCGAACACCTCGGCACGGTCGACACCGACGCGATGATCGACTGCACCCAGCGCGATCGCAGTCGCATCTTCAACCTCGGCTATTACACGTGGGTCGAACAGCAGGGCACCCCGTTGTCGGTGTTCGAGGCGCGTCGCTCGCAGAGCTTCTGGAAGAACCTGCGCTCATACATCCCGACCTGGGACGCGATGATCGGCGAGTTCAACCAGCGCGTCGCCAAACAGAAGAAGTAGTCAACCGTGACGACGCTCGCCGCACCGGGCTTTGGTCTGCGGTGCGCGGCGTGCGGAACGAAGGTGTCGATCGACACCGCGCTGTCGTGGCGCTGCCCGAACGCGCAGGCGATGGACCGTCATCACGTGTTGCACATCGACGCACCGATCGCGCCACTTCGTGCGGTCGAGCATCCCAATCCCTTCGCATCGTTCCGTAGCTATCTCGCGTGGGACGCCTTCGCCGCAGCGCACGGTCTCGACGATGCCGCACGCGTCGCGTTGATCGAAGAACTCGACGCCAAGGTCGCGCTCGTCGCCGGCGTTGGATTCCGCACGACGCCGTACGGGCGAGCGGACGAACTGTCGGACGCACTCGGCTTCACGTCGTCTGGTGGTGTGTGGGTGAAGGACGAGACGCACAACGTCGCGGGCTCGCACAAGGCGCGACATCTGTTCGGCGAGCTACTGCACGTCGTGACCGCTGAGCGGACCGGTGCTGCGCCGTGGCGTGAGGCATCGTCGCGTCCACCACTGGCGATTGCCTCGTGTGGCAATGCGGCATTTGCAGCATCCACGCTCGCCAAGGCACTCGGTTGGCCGATTCGCGTGTTCGTGCCGGTGACCGCGAGCGAGGCGTTGCTCGAAATGTTGCGCTCGGTGGATGCCGACATCGTCGTGTGTCCGCGACTCGACACCGACCCACCTGGAGATCCGTGCGTGCATCGATTCCGTGAGGAGGTCGCAGCAGGCGCGATTCCGTTTGGCGTGCAAGGCACGGAGAACGCTTGGTGCCTGGATGGCGGACGCACGATCGGGTGGGAGATCGCCGACGCCGAGGAGCGCATGAGCACTCCGCCACTCGATCGATTGTTCATCCAAGTCGGTGGTGGGGCGTTCGCCGCCAATGCCGCAACCGGATTGTTCGCCGGCGGTCTGCGACCGATGCTGCACGCGGTGCAGACCCAAGGCTGTGCGCCGCTCGCGCGCGCGTGGGATCGCGCGAAGGCGACCGGCGGCACGCGCAACGCGGGTTCTCGTTGGGACGAGTGCATGTGGCCGTGGGAAGGGGAGCTGACCTCACTCGCCGATGGCATCTTGGACGACGAGACCTACGACTGGGTCGCAGTCTGCAACGCGATGTCCGACAGCGGTGGCTCGCCGGTCGTCGCCTCGGAGCAACACGTCGTCGAGGCGTATGCACTCGCGCATCGCACGACCGACATCGATGTGTCGCCGACGGGGAGCGCGGGCCTTGCAGGAGTGCTTGCGATGCGGGACTCGATCGCCGACGACGAACGCGTCGTCGTGGTCTTCAGCGGCGTGCGCCGACACTTCATGGCGCTCCCGAACGAGTGACGAAGGTGTACTTGGTCACTGCCTGGCGTCACGACCCAGGTGTAGCCTCTAGCGCATGACGTTCGACCCCACCTCGACAACTTCGCCTGCCCCAGCGGTGGCACTGGATGGCTCGCTCGAGTCGCAGAACAACATCTTCCTGCGCCTCCTGAAGAGCCGTGTGATCATGCTCGGCAGCGACGTGAACGACGACGTGGCGAATCAGATTTGTGCGCAGTTGTTGTTCCTCGAGGGCGAGGACCCGAAGGCCGACGTCTGGCTGTACATCAACAGCCCGGGCGGATCGATCACCGCAGGCATGGCGATCTACGACACGATGCAATTCATCTCGTGCGACGTCTCCACCGTGTGCCTCGGCTTGGCCGCCTCGATGGGCCAGTTCCTCCTCACCGCCGGCACGCCGGGCAAGCGCTACACGCTGCCGAACGCGCGCATCATGATGCACCAGCCGCTCGCCGGTCTGCGTGGTCAGGCCGCCGACATCGCGATTCAGGCCGAGCAGCTCGCCTTCACGAAGCACCGCATGGCGGAGCTCACCGCGTTCCACTCGGGCCAGAAGATCGAACAGATCCAGAAGGACTCCGAGCGCGATCGTTGGTTCACCCCGGAGCAGGCCAAGGAATATGGTCTCGTCGACAAGGTGATCGTGCGCCGCGGAGAAATCCGCTAACTGATTACGGCGCGACCGACAGACCGGTCGCGATGTCGACGCCACACGTCGACAGCACCCACGCAGCCGCAGCCGTTGCGCTCTTTTCCGTCGCGTACGACAGATCCACGAGGTCCTGCACCGACTGCGTGTCGTTGGCATCCACGTCTCGTGCTGCACGCATCAACGTCGTCAGTGCCTGCCAGTCGGACTCGACTTCGAGCGGGGCGATCTCGTTCAGTCGCTCGAAGCGACGCACGGCCTGGGTGATCTGCTCGTCGGTCACCGGCGGCTCGGCGATCGCGGGGAGCTCTTTGGCCAGTTGACGACAGAAGTTCTGCGCCGTTCGTGGGGTGGAGCGACACGCGCCGAGGGTGATCGTGAGCGCCGCCACCGAGAGAACCGTGAGGAGGCGCGATCGCATCCCACCATTGTTGCCCTTCCGGTGAGTTGTCGACCGACATTTCTCGCCAGTGACGCACACATCTGGTCGTGGCACGAACACGAATCGCAGAATCCCTCGACGAACCCGCACTGGCGAGCGTGCTCGCGGCGAGCGGAAAGTTCACCGCGTCGCGGCTCGCCTCTCGACTCGATCACGAACTGCCGAGTGAGATCTGGTCGTCGCTCGGCCGTGGTGCACCACCGATGAGGCTCGTGCGCGAGATGCGGGAGCGACTCTGCGCAAGCGACGTCCGTGCGCTGCACGTCGGTGCACGTGACTATCCCGCACAACTCGCAGTCGATCGTGAGCGACCGCCGGTGATCTACGTGCGGGGTCACCTCGAACATCTCGCGCGACGTCGTGTTGCCATCGTCGGCACGCGCTCGGCGTCCGCATCGGGCCGATACTTCGCTGCTCACCTCGGCTTCGAGCTCTCGTCGCGTGGGATCAGTGTCGTGTCGGGTCTCGCGCGTGGCATCGACGTGTGGGCACACCGCGGGGTGCGCGGTGCGGTCGAGCGCAACAAGGTCGAGCCGCTCGCGATCGGCGTCGTCGGGAGTGGGCTGAACGTGATCTATCCACCGGAACACGACGAGATGTGGTCGTGGATCGGAAGAGAGGGTCTCCTGATCAGCGAGCATGCACCCGGAGTCACTCCACAGAAGTCGCACTTTCCGATGCGCAACCGAATCATCGCTGCGCTCGCCGAGGTCGTCGTGGTCGTCGAATCACGTGCTGCCGGCGGATCGATGATCACGGTGGCAGAGGCGATGAAGCGAGACGTGAGCGTGCTCGCGGTACCGGGATCGCCTCACGTCGGCACGTCGCGCGGGACGAATCAACTGATCGCCCAGGGTTGCGTGCCCGTCACCGACGTCGACGACGTCCTCGTCGCACTCGGTCTGGATACACGTCGCGCGGGTGCACGCACGTTCGACTCTCGTCGCGCACTCGATCCGTTCGAGGAACATGTCGTCGAGGCAATCGGCCGAGAGGCGTTGACCGTGGATCAGATCGTGATGCGCTCGGGGAGCAATCTGGCCGAGGTCGCCGTCACGCTCGGTCGACTGGAGCGCGATGGTTGGGTGTTGCACGCAGACGGATGGTGGGAGGTGCTTCGATTGCCGTGAGCCTCGGAGTACGGTGGATTGCAGCGCGCGAGGTGCACTCATGACCACCCCCACAGAGGCAAGCGAGACCGTCGACCACTCGCCATCGGCAGAGTGGATGTTGGATCAGTTCGCCACGTCGCTCACCAACTCGTCGTCGAACACCGTGGTCGCCTACGTGAGCGACGTGCGCCAGTTCGCCGAGTGGGTCGCGCGCCAGAAGATCGACTCCCCGCATCGGGTGACCAAGGTGCAGGTGCGCACCTACATCGGGTTCCTCGTCACGACGAAGTCCGCAAAGCGCACCGTGAGTCGCAAGCTCGCGAGCCTGCGCAAGTACTTCGGCTGGCACGTGCGCCACGGGCGATTGGACATCGATCCGACGACGGGTGTGCGCGCGCCGAACGACAACGGCCGACTGCCGAAGGTGCTCACCGCCGACCAGCTCGCGGCACTCTTGACCTCTGCCGATCCCGACGATCCGCCGTGGAAGGTCGCGCGCGACACTGCGATCGTCGAGATGCTGTACGGCTCGGGCTTGCGCGTGAGTGAGTTGTGCTCGCTCGACGTCGCGAGCATCAATGCCAAGCGCATGTTCGTGACGGTGATGGGTAAGGGCTCCAAGGAACGCACGGTGCCAGTGGGTGAACCGGCGATGGAGGCCGTGAAGACCTGGATGACGCTGCGTCACGAGGTGGCGAGTGAGTCGACTGACGGTGCGCTGTTCTTGAGTGCGCGCGGCAAGCGCATCGGGCCTCGCGACGTGCGCCGACTGCTGGATGCACGCAGTACTTCACCGACGCATCCACACGCGCTTCGCCACACCTTTGCGACCCACCTGCTCGACAACGGAGCCGACCTGCGCGCCGTGCAGGAACTGCTTGGCCACAGCGACGTCGCCACCACTCAGCGATACACCCACGTGAGCAAAGAGCGCCTCAAGGCGGCTTATGAGGTTTCCCACCCGCGGGCATAAATTGATGGCATGAACGCCCTGCCGGTTCGGCTCACCGTCGAACAGGCGTGGACGAAGTGGCACGACGACAAGGATGCAACCGCACGCGAGTGGCTGGTGGTGCACTACGCCTCGCTCATCAAGTTCGTCGCGGGTCGTCTCGCCGCCGGTCTGCCCAAGCGCGTCGACACCGGTGATCTCATCTCGGCGGGAGTGTTCGGATTGATGAACGCGATCGATCGCTTCGACCCGGCGCAGGGCGTGAAGTTCGAGACGTATGCCATCCCGCGCATTCGCGGTTCGATCCTCGACAGCCTGCGCGCGCTCGACTGGGTGCCGCGCAGCGTGCGCTCGCGGTCGCGTTCGATCGAGACCGCGATCAGCGACCTCGAGCACGAACTCGGGCGCTCGCCGAGCGACGCAGAGATCGCCACGAAGCTCGGAATCGACGAAGAAGAACTGCAGAAGTGGCTGAGCGACGTGGCCGCGGGGTCCGTCGGCCCACTCGATCACGTGGTGGCAGACAACACCGCCACGGACACACATTCATCTATGCACAGGGACACGAGTCCCGATGCGGTGATCGAGGCAGACGAATTGCGCAAGGTGATGCGCCAGGAGATGAAGAAGCTTCCCGAGAGGGAACGAACGGTGTTGGTGCTGTATTACGAAGAAAACCTCACGCTCGGCGAAATCGGCGACGTCCTCGGCGTCACGGAGAGTCGCGTCTCGCAGATCCACACGAAGGCGGTTCTGCAGATGCGTGCTCGTCTGCGTGCTGCTGACGTGGGCTGACCCACGCGTCGTTCGTGCCTCGTGCGGGCTGAATCTCCCGCCACGCTCGACGATCCTCAACGAGTTTCGCCGACCACCATGTCCACGATGCGCGGGCCAGCGCGGCATCGACTACGCGACAAGCGCGGGGAGTGAACTCGTCTCCGTTGCGCGAGGCCGAGTGAGCTTCGCGGGCCAGGTGGCGGGAACGTTGTATGTGGTCGTCGATACGGGCTCCGTGCGCGTGACGCACGGGGGACTGCAGTCGATCTCCGTCGAGACCGGTGAGATGGTGGCCGTCGGTCAGGCAGTCGGGACGGCGGGTCCCGTCACCTATATCGGGGTGAGACGGGGCGACTGGTACGTGGATCCCCTCGCGTGTGGGGTGCGCCGGACGCGCCTCGTGGCCGAGGGGGATCGCGACCCCCACCGATAGGCTGTCCAACGGCCACACACCGTGGTCAGACCAATCCACACGGCTCCCGTCCTGTGGTCGCTTCGGCGCAAGGGAGTCGTGACACACAAACCACGGGGAGGAGAGAGACATGGCAATCGTCAGCATGCGCCAAATGCTGGAGGCAGGCGTCCACTTCGGACACCAGACCCACCGCTGGAACCCGCGAATGAAGCGGTTCATCTTCGGAGAGCGCAACGGCATCTACATCATCGATCTCGAGCAGACGCTCGATCGCGCAGAAGCCGCCTACAAGTTCACCCGTGACCTCGTCGCCAACGGCGGCAGCGTGCTCTTCATCGGCACGAAGAAGCAGGCCCAGGATCCGATCAAGTTCTTCGCCGACAAGTGCGGCATGCCGTACGTGAACGAGCGTTGGCTGGGCGGCATGCTCACCAACTTCGACACGATCGCCAAGCGCGTCGCCAAGATGCAGGAATACGAGCGCATGCGCGACACCGGCGAGTTCGAGTTGATGCCGAAGAAGGAAGCACTGCTCATCTCGCGCGAGATGGAGAAGTTGCAGAAGAACCTCTCGGGCATCCGTGGACTCACCAAGCGTCCGAGCGCAGTGTTCATCCTCGACACCGTCAAGGAACACATCGCCGTGACCGAGGCCAACAAGCTCGGCATCCCGGTGATCGCGGTCGTCGACACGAACGTGAACCCGGACCTCGTGCAGTTCCCGATCCCGGGCAACGACGATGCGATCCGTGCGAACGAGTTGATGTCGCGCGTGATCTGCGAGGCCGTCATCGAGGGTCGCTACATCGCCGAGAAGAGTGGCAACCGCGCAGTGACGACGCCGAGCGCGCCCGTCACCCGCACGCCGCAGGAACAGGCAGAGTTCGACGCCCAGCAGGAAGCCGCACGCAAGTCGGCAGCCGCTGCGCAGGCCGAGCGTGACGCACGCGTCGCACAGGCCGGCGAGAAGGCGGAGGGCTGATCTCGATGTCGTTCACCGCAAAGGACGTGCAGGCACTGCGCCAGTCGAGTGGCGCAGGAATGATGGACTGCAAGAAGGCACTCGAGTCGACGAATGGCGACATGGATGCCGCCAAGCAGTGGCTGCGCGAGAAGGGTCTCGCGGCAAGCGCCAAGCGCGACGACCGCGAGAGCACGCAGGGCGTCGTCGCACTGGCGATCGACTGCCCGACGGCAGCCATCGTCAAGCTGAAGTGCGAGACGGACTTCGTCGCATCGAGCGACGGATTCATCGGCGAGGCACACGCACTCGCCGAGCTCGTGCGCACCAAGGGTGAATCGGCAGTGGGTGACCGCGCCAAGGAACTCGAAGACCTGCGCATCTTGCTCAAGGAAAAGATCGAACTCGGTGACGTGATTCGTCTCGAGGCCGCCTCTGGCAACATCATGGACTCCTACGTGCACGTGCAAGGTGGTCGTGGCGTGAACGTCGTCGTCGTCGAAATGAGCGGCGCGACCGAAGAGCTCGCACACGATGTCGCGGTGCACATCGCGTTCGCGCGTCCGAAGTACCTGAAGAAGGAAGACGTCCCCGCCGATGTCGTGGCCGCCGAGCGTGCAACGCTCGAGACCGTCACGCGCAACGAGGGCAAGCCGGAAGCCGCGATCGCCAAGATCGTGGACGGCCGCATCCAGGGCTTCTTCAAGGACGTCGTGCTCCTCGAGCAGCCGTACGCCAAGGACGACAAGAAGTCGGTGGCCCAGGTCATCGGCAACGCCTCGATCGTTCGCTTCGTGCAGGTGGAAATCGGCTAGTAATACAGATACCGATGAGCCCGTCTCCGACGACCACACCACGATGGAATCGCATCGTGCTCAAGTTGTCGGGCGAGGCGTTGGCGGAAAAGTCGGGCTTCGGTCTCGACACTGACACCTTGCACCAAGTGGCCACCGAGATCTTGGAGGCCAAGCAATCACTCGGCGTCGACATCGCCGTCGTCGTCGGTGGTGGCAACTTCTGGCGCGGACTGAAGGGTGCCGGCCAAGGCATGGACCAGGCGCAGGCCGACTACATGGGAATGATCGCCACCGTGATGAACGGACTCGCGCTGCAGGACGCACTCGAGCGCGTCGGTCAGCAGTCGCGCGTGATGAGCGCAGTCGAGATGCCCAAGGTCGCCGAGCCCTACATCCGTCGTCGCGCGGAGCGTCACCTCGAGAAGGGTCGCGTCGTCATCCTCGCGGGTGGAACGGGCAACCCGTTCTTCACCACCGACACCGCAGCTGCACTTCGCGCCGCAGAGATTTCTGCGCAAGCAATCTTGAAGGGCACGCACTCCGGAGTCGACGGTGTGTACACCGCCGATCCGAAGAAGGATCCGACGGCGACGAAGTATTCGCACATCAGTTATCTCGACGTCATCAACAAGGGACTCAAGGTGATGGACTCGACGGCGATCACGTTCTGTCGCGACAACAACCTGCCGATCGTGGTGTTCAACCTGCTCCAGCGAGGAAACGTCAAGTCCATCCTCGAGGGCGCGCAGATAGGTACGCTGGTCGAGTGATCGACGAGACACTGCTGGACGCCATGGACAAGATGGCGAAGGCCTTCGATCACGTCCAGGCCCAGTTCTCTTCGGTGCGCACGGGACGGGCGAATGCCTCCTTCGTCGACAAGTTGATGGTCGACTACTACGGGGCGATGGTGCCGCTCCAGCAGCTCGCCACCTTCCAGGTTCCCGAGGCCCGCCAGCTCGTCATCAAGCCCCACGACCGTGGAGCGATCCCCGCGATCGAAAAGTCGATCCAGACCGCCGATCTCGGCGTCGCCCCCTCCAATGACGGCGTGATCATCCGCCTGACCTTCCCGATGCTCACCGAAGAGCGCCGCAAGGAATACGTCAAGCTCGTGAAGAACATGGCCGAGGACGGCCGCGTCTCGCTGCGCAACGTGCGTCGCGACGCACGCAAGGCACTCGAGACCGCCGAAAAGGACGGAGACATCTCCAAGGACGAACTCGAGCGTGCCGAGAAGGAACTCGACAAGATGACCCAAGAGCACGTCGAGCAGGTCGACAAGGCGTTCACCCGCAAGGAACAAGAATTGCTGGAAGTGTGAGGAGCACGACATGAGTGACGACGACACCAAGCGCAACCGACGAGATGAGACTGGCGGAGCCGATCCGACGATCGACTTCGGCGATGAATTCGGCGTCGTGCGTTTCGCCGACGAAGACGACTCTGGCCCGGCGCTCTCGTTCGGCAATGAGACCGAGCAACTTCCGCATTGGACCGAGCCACCGACCGGTGACCTGCCGCGCTTCATGAAGGGCGAGGACGACGACGCGACGGATGCTCCAATTCGCATCGGTGATGATTCGACCGACGTGTGGGGTGCCTACAACGACACCTCGGCCTCGCGTCCACGCGTCGACCTGACCGGTAAGTCACCGCGGTTCGAGACGTCGCCACCGCCACCGGTGCAGCGTCCTCGCCGCGAAGGTCCGATCCGCATCGGCACCGATCCGACGGGTGAGAACAGCCGACCAATTCCACGCGACCCGTCCGCATCTGCAGGTCGCGTGCGACCGGCACAGGTCACCCGCTCGCGTCGTCCAGGGGATCCGCGCCAAGCGCGCCCTGCGACCGGAGGCATGCAGCGTCCGGCATCCGGTCCAACCGCCGGTCGTGACTTGCCGATGGCGACCGCCGTCGGTGCGTTGCTCGGCGCCGCGTTCATCGGTGCGGTCGTATGGCGACCAGCCGCCGTCGTCATCTTGGTGACCGCGATCATCGGCATCGCTTCCTATGAGTTCTTCACCCAGATTCGCACCGCGCACTATTCGCCGGTGATGCCCGTCGGCGTCGCCGCGTGTGTGGTTGCGCCACTCGCTGCGTATTGGATGGGGGATGCGGTCCTGCCACTGATCATCGTGTTCGCGCTGATTGGGTGCGGAATCGTGTTCGTCGCAGGTGACTCGATCGACATCTCACCGACGCCGCAGATGGCCGTCACGCTGTTCGGCATCATGTGGATCGGTCTGTTCGGATCGTTCGCCTCGTTGATTCTCCGCCTGTCCACGACGGGCTCGTTCGCGGGATCCAACATCGGTACCGACACGTTGTTCATCGTCGTCATCGGCGTGATCGCCAACGACATCGCCGCGTACTTCGTCGGTTCTGCGGTCGGCCGCACCCCGTTGCGCGACTGGATCAGCCCGAACAAGTCGACCGAGGGTCTCATCGGTGGAACGCTCGGCACGCTCGGCGCGGTCATCATCGTCGGTCTGCAGAGCACGACCTGGAACGGTCTCGGCGAGTGGCTCGCACTCGCCATCGTGATCGCACTCGTTGCACCGCTCGGCGATCTCGTCGAGTCGATGATCAAGCGCAACCTCGGCGTCAAGGACTTCGGCACGATCCTCACCGGCCACGGCGGCGTGCTCGATCGCTTCGACAGCATGCTGTTCACGCTGCCCGTCGTGTACTACCTCGCCTTAGTCCTGCAGCCCTGGGGATAGGCGCCGATGCGCGTCGCCATCGCCGGATCCACCGGCTCGATCGGGACGCAGACGCTCGACGTCATCTCCTCACTCGGTGAGGGCGTCGAAGTCGTTGCACTCAGCGTCGGGTCGTCGGTGGATGGCGTCGTCGCGCAGGCCAAGCAATGGAAGCCGAAGGTCGTCGTCGTATCCGATGACGCAGCGCGCGCCAAGGTTGCCGCGCAGTTGCCGGGTGTCTCCGTCGTCGCCGAAGCCGTCGCGCTCGTCGAGGGCGCCGATGTCGTCGTCAATGGTGTCGTCGGTTTCGCCGGTCTTCCCGTCACCGTCGCGACGTTGCGCGCGGGCAAGCGACTCGCGCTCGCCAACAAGGAGAGCTTGATCGCAGCCGGACCCGTCGTCCAACCGTTGCGTGCAGTGCCGGGCGCCGACATCGTTCCCGTCGACAGCGAGCACTGCGCGATTCATCAATGTCTGCGCGCCTCGGTTGCGCCGAACAGGGAAGTGGCGCGGTTGCTCCTGACGGCGAGCGGTGGACCGTTCCGCGGCAAGGGTGCGGACGAGTTGCGGCGCGTCACGGTCGAAGAGGCGCTCAAGCATCCGACGTGGTCGATGGGACCGAAGATCACCGTCGATTCCTCCACGCTCATGAACAAGGGTCTCGAGGTCATCGAGGCACACGAATTGTTCGGGTTCTCCTATGACGCAATCGACGTCGTCGTGCATCCCCAGTCGATCGTGCACTCGATGGTCGAGTTCACCGATGCGGCGGTGATCGCACAGCTGTCCATGCCGGACATGCGACTGCCGATCGCCTATGCACTCGGGTATCCAGAGCGCGGAGGAGTGCCCTACGGGCGCATCGATTGGACGAGTTTGTCCCGACTGGATTTCCAGGCCCCGGACAGGGAGACTTTCCGTTGCCTCGACTTGGCCTATCAGGCGGGGCGCATCGGTGGCACCGCCCCCGCGTGGCTGAGCGCAGCCAACGAGGTCGCCGTCGAGGCGTTCCTGGCTGGAGCCACGTCGTGGTGGTCGATCGCCGACATCATCGAGGAAACCTTGCAACACCATGACGCTCAGATACCCACCACGGTGGATGACATCTTGCAGGCAGACGAAACGGCCCGACGCGTGGCGCGCGAGGTGCTCCGAGCGTGAGTGACACCTATCGGCGCCTGCGCGACAACATCGTCGCAGGCGGCGACACCGCTGAAGCTCCCAAGGACGAGCCGAATCGCTTCACGTCGATTTCCCTCGGCCTCGTCATCGTCGGGCTCTTGATGTGGCTCGCCGTGTCGAGCCCGTGGAGTTTCGTCTTCGTCATCGGGCTCATCGTGTCGGTGTTCCTGCACGAGGTCGGCCACTTCGTCACCGCGCGTCGCACGGGCATGAAGGTGACGCAGTTCTTCATGGGGATGGGCCCACGAATCTGGAGCACCCATCGCAACGGTGTCGAGTACGGAGTGCGGGCACTCCCGATCGGTGCATACGTGCGCATCGTCGGCATGAACAACATGGACGAGTGTGACCCGGCGGACGAACCCGTCGCGTATCGCTCCAAGTCCTACCCACGCAAACTCCTCGTCATCAGCGCCGGATCGCTCATGCACATGGTCATCGCCTTCGTCCTCTTCTTCGGGGTGTTCGCAACCGCTGGTCGTTACGACGAGACGGGTCGGGTGCGCGTCGTCTACGACGCGGCAGAAGACTCGCCGGCCGAGCGCGCGGGCATCCAGCGTGGCGACGTGATCGTCTCCGTCGCCGGCCAACCGGTGACGACTCGCTATGAGTTCATCGTGCAGATCGTCGATCGCGATGGAGGTGACGTCGTCGACGTGGTGTATGAGCGCGACGGCGTGCAGCGCACGGTGACCGTCGAGTTGATCGCCAATCCGAGCAATCCCGACATCGGCTACATCGGTCTCGGCACGGAGAGCGCGGGCTACGTCCGCCAGTCACCGATCGCAGCGATCGGCCATGGGTTCGCAGACCTCGGTCAGACGATCGTGGACTCGGTCTCGGGCGTGTTCGTCGTGCTCAATCCGCGCAACATCGTGGAAAGCGTCGTCTCGGAGAATCCCGATCCCACGACTCGGCCCACCACGGTGATCGGTGCGACGCAGTTCGGTGGCGACGTAGGGGAGAGCGAAGGCTTGAAGGGCATCTTGATGATGCTCGCGTACGTCAACGTCTTCTTCGGTGTGTTCAACATGTTCCCGCTGCTGCCGTTCGACGGAGGTCACGTCGCGATCGCGACGTACGAGCGCATTCGTTCGCGCCGTGGGAAGCCGTATCACGCGGACGCATCGAAGATGGTTCCCGTGGCAATCGCGGTCACCGTGCTCATGGCGATGCTCTTCCTCACGGGCTCGTATCTGGACATCGTGAAGCCCCTCTAGGGGTGGCACACTTGAAGGCGATGGCAACGTACCCACGTCGCGCGACGCGCCAAATTCACGTCGGCAAGGTCGCCGTCGGTGGTGGCGCGCCAGTGTCGGTGCAGTCGATGACGATCACCAAGACGGCCGACGTCGAGGGCACGCTGCAGCAGATCTACGCACTCGCCGCTGCCGGCTGCGACATCGTGCGCTGCACCTGCAACGAGGCTGAGGCCGCCGAAGGTCTCGCCCAGATCGTCCCGCGTTCACCGGTGCCGATCGTCGCCGACATCCATCACCAGTACAAGATGGCTCTCGCCGCACTCGAGGCAGGCGTGCACGGTCTGCGTCTGAATCCCGGCAACATTCGTCGACCAGAGCACATCAAGGCCGTGGCGAGCGAGGCTCGCGATCGCAAGGTGCCGATTCGCATCGGCGTCAACGGCGGTTCGCTCGATCCCGCGCTGTATGAGAAGCACAACGGTCTCACCGCAGAGGCGATGGTCGAGTCGGCATTGCAGGAGATCGCCTACTTCCAGGAAGTCGACTTCGATCTCATCAAGATCTCCGTCAAGGCATCCAACGTGCCGCTCATGATCGAGGCCTATCGACAGTTGAGCGAGGTCACCGACTATCCGCTCCACCTCGGCGTGACCGAGGCGGGCCCGTTGCCCGGCGGTCTCATCAAGGCAACGGCAGGCATCGCGACATTGCTGATGGAGGGCATCGGCGACACGATTCGCTACAGCCTCACCGCCGATCCCGTCGAGGAAGCGCGCGCTGGTCGCCAGCTCCTCGAGTCACTCGGACTGCGCGAGCGCAAGAACGTCGACCTGATCGCCTGTCCGAGTTGTGGTCGCGCGGAGATCGACGTCATCGAGGTTGCCAATCGAGCACAGCAAGCCTTCGCCGACAAGAAGATCCCGTTGCAGATCGCAGTCATGGGTTGCGTCGTGAACGGACCGGGTGAGGCCCGCGAGGCCGATCTCGGCATCGCGGCGGGTAACAAGCGAGGTCACCTCTTCGTGAAGGGGCGCAACGTCGCCGTCGTGCCGGAGTCGGAGATGGTCGAAGCGCTCGTCGATTGGGCGACGTACATCAACGAACACGGCGTCGAGGCCGCGATTGCGCGCGTGGACACTGCGCTCGCCGAACGTGAGGCCGCGAAGGACCGCAACGCACTGCTCGAGGAAAAGGGCGAAGACGCCAATCACTCAGGCGACAAGATCGTCGAGATTCGCAAGAAGGTCTCGGGCAACTAACCCTGCGCGACGCTCGTCGATGGTGCGATCGTCGTTGTCGTCGTCTCTGGCGCCACTGTCGTCGTGGTAGTCGTCGTCGTGGTCGGCGGTGGGTTCAACGTGGCGATCAGCATCTGTGCCGCCTCCACATACATCTGTGCGCGCAGGCGATAGCCGACGGGCTGCAAGTGGAGTCCGTCGAAGGCCATCAGTTTTGGATTCGCCACCACGATCGAGGCCCAGTCGGCCACGACGACGTTGGGGTAGTCGGCGACCACCTCGATCAACGTGGCGTTGAAGGTCGCAGAGCGCTTCGGATAGAACGCCGCATCCGTTCTCCACACGTTGAACCACACGATGGGAATGTCGCCGACGAGGTCGAGCATCTCGCGGATTCGTTTGGCGTAGAACTCCTTGCTGGCGGAATGCTGCAGGTCGTTGCTCCCGAGCGCGATGATCGCGGCGTTCGGACGCAGTCCGGTCGTTGCCAGCTTCTTCACCGTCTTCACCGCATTGCGTGAGGTGCCAGCGGGGCCGGAGATGTTGCGCGCAAAGACGCCGTCGACGACCACCGTGTTGAAGTACCCGACCTCTTTCAACTTGGGTGTCACGTTCCCGAAGCCGCGATAGTTGGTGCCCCATGTGAGGCTGTCACCAATGACGAGCAGTGCAGGCTGTGGGGGTGGTGTCGTCTTGGCGTTCGCCACGCCCACACCGAGGACACTCGAGCACAGCGCGAGTGCGACGATGAGCCGCCTCACTCCTAGCCCCAGCATCGAAACACGCTCGCGGGTGCATCGATCGTGAGCGACTCGCCGTGGCGCAACAGGCATGCCTGACCTTTGCGCAGGGTGTCGTCGCCGCCCGAGACGCAGAGCACGATCTCATGCGCGTGCGTGGCTCGTACGGTGACGCGCTTGTCTCCGTCGACTCGCTGCACGCCGAATGCCCGTGTCGGTGCGAAGTATTCGATGCGATCGTCGTTGCGGGCATGGGAAACGATCGGCGGTGGCATCGGAGCGAAGCTGCTCACGCGCATGAACTCCTCGACGTCGACGTGCTTGCGGGTGAACGCCGCACGCACGACGTTGTCGCTCGCCGACATCACCTCGACGCCGACGCCCGAGAGGTAGGAGTGCACGTTGCCGGCATCCAGGAACAGCGCTTCACCGGCCTCGAGCACGACGTGGTGCATGAGGAGTGCAACCAGCACGCCACCGGATCCCGGATGGTGCTCGGCGAGTCGAGCTGCGTAGTCCGGGAGGTTGGAGGGCAGTTCGTGGCGTGACTGACCGAGCGCGAAGCGCACGAAGCCTTCGATGCCGTCACGGGAGAGTCGCGTCGCAAGGTCACGCCAGTTGTGGCGGGTGAACAGCTCCAGGGTTTCGGCGACGTCACGGAAGCCGCTCACTGCTTCGAAGCGTGAAAGTGCGATCAGCAACTCGGGCTTGGCCGAGGTGTCGCGGTAGATGCGCTGTGGAGAGTCGAGCGCAATGCCGATCTTGTTCTCTCTTGCGTAACCCTCGCGTGCTTGCGTCGTGGTCGGGTGGGTCTGTAGTGACAGTGGCTCGGCGGCGGCGATGACCTTGACGAGGAATGGAAGTTGTCCGACGACATCGGAGAGTGGCTTCGTGCCCGTCGTCGTCGTGATTTGCGATGGGCCACCGGGATGTGTGCCGAACCACAACTCCGCCCACGGCTTGCCATTCGTCAGCGCGCCGAGGAAATCGGGTAGCGCCTCTTTGTCGCCCCATTCGTAATGAGCGACGGTGCCGTGGAGGACGTGCACGAACTATCCCTGGGTGCTCAGGCTGTGTGCGTGTCGTGCTGCATCGGCGAGCGGAACATCGCTCGTCGTGCCGGCGAGTCGATCGCGAACCTCGACCGTGCCCTGGGCGACGCCTCGACCAGCGACGATGATCGTCGGGAAGCCGAGCAACTCTGCATCCTTGAACTTCACGCCGGGCGACACCCCGACGCGGTCGTCGATCACGACGCGCAGACCGAGCGTCTCGCACTGCTTGGCAACGTCTTCTGCGGCTGCGGTGATCGCGCCGTCGTCCTTGCCGGCGATCACGATGTGGACGTCGAAAGGGGAGATCTCGCGTGGCCAGCGCAGGCCGAGCTCGTCATGCGTGGCCTCGGCGATCGCTGCGACCGCGCGCGACACGCCGATGCCGTAGCTGCCCATGGTGACGACTTGCTGTTTGCCGTTCTGGTCGAGCACCGACAGACCGAGTGTCTCCGCGTACTTGCGGCCGAGCTGGAAGACGTGTCCGATCTCGATGCCGCGCTTGACCGTGAGCGCGGACGCGCACTTCGGGCACACGTCGTCGTCGCGCACTTCTGCCACGTCGATGACGCCATCGGCTTCGAAGTCGCGTCCGTAGACGAGGTGCACGACGTGCTTGCCGTACTCGTTCGCACCGGTGATCCAGGCACTGCCGCGGGCGATGCGCGGGTCGAGGAGATAGCGAATGTGCGACGGGTTGTCGGCACCAAGGATGCCTGGGCCGATGTAGCCCTTCTTCAAGGTGCGATGCGTGGCGAAGTGAGTCTCGTCGAATGGTTCGACTTCGGCTGGCGACAGTTGTGCTTCGAGACGCTTCATGTCGACTTCGCGGTCGCCGGGCACGCCGATGGCGAGTGGCTCGACGCGGCCGTCCGGGTGACGCACGTTGACCACGACGTTCTTCAGGGTGTCGCTCGCGGTCCACTTGCGGTCGCTGCGCGCAAGATCGGCTCGCTCGTTGAAGAGGTCGACGAGCGTCTGGATGGTCGGCGTGTTCGGCGTGTCGACGACGAGCGCAGCAGGAGTCTGCGACGAGTCGACGTCAGTGGACTGTCCGACGCGTACCGCCTCGGTGTTGGCCGAGTAGTTGCACTTCGTGCAGGTGACGAAGGTGTCCTCGCCGATGTCGCACGGGAACAAGAACTCTTCCGAAGCAGAGCCACCCATCGCACCGGACATCGCCGAGACGATCGCGAACGGCAGACCGAGGCGTTCGAAGATCCGCACGTAGGCGTCGCGGTGCGCGTCGTAACTCTTCTGCAGGCCGGCGTCGTCGACGTCGAAGCTGTAGGAGTCCTTCATCGAGAACTCGCGACCGCGCAACAGTCCACCGCGGGGGCGGGCCTCGTCGCGGAACTTGTTCTGGATCTGATACAGCCACACCGGCAGGTCCTTGTAGCTCGAGTACAGGTCCTTCACGAGCAGGGTGAACATCTCTTCGTGCGTCGGGCCGAGCAAGTAGTCCACCTTGCGGCGGTCTTGGAGGCGAAACAGCGTGTCGCCGTAGTCGGTCCAGCGATTCGTCGCCTCGTAGGGCTCGCGGGGCAGGAGGGCGGGGAAGTTCACTTCCTGTGCGCCGATGGCGTCCATTTCCTCGCGGATCACACGCGCCACGTTCTGATAGATGCTCCAGCCGAGGGGAAGCCAGGTGTAGCCACCGGGGGCCGCGCGACGGATGTAGCCAGCGCGCACCAACAGGCGGTGGCTCGGCACTTCGGCGTCCACGGGATTGTCCCGCAGGGTGCGCACGAACAGGCTGGACAGGCGCTTGACCACGTGCCAACGGTAGTTGGCGGAGGTATGATTTATGCGTCCTTTGAAGTTCGTAGAACGAAAAGGCGTGGGTTTTACGGCCCACGCCTTTTGTTGTCTTATCGGGCGGTGTGGGCGTCGGCGCGAGCCGGCGGACGCTCCGGTCGGGAGAGGAGGTTGAACATGGCGAGTACGAGTGGCACCACGCAGTCTGGCCCTGTCGTCGACCGAGTCTCGGCGATCATCACCCCGATCGTGTCCGATCTCGGGCTCGACCTCTACGACCTCGAATTCGCCGGCGGCATCTTGCGCGTCACGGTCGACACCCAGCCCGGACAGCCCTCGGGCGTCAGCTTGGACACCATCGCCCTCATCACGCGGCTCATTTCGCGCGAGTTCGACCACAACGATCCGATGCCGGGTCGCTACACGCTCGAAGTCACGAGCCCAGGTCTCGAGCGCAGCCTGCGCACGCCGAAGCACTTCCAGCGCGAGATCGGCAAGACGGTCAACATTCGTCTCACCGCACCGGTCGACGGCACGCGTCGCGTGCAGGGCGTGATCGTGGCGGCCGACGACGTTCGCGTCACGGTCCGCAGCGAGGACGCCGAGTTGACAGAGACGGTCGTCGAGTATTCGTCGATCGAAAAGGCCAAGACAGTTTTCCAGTGGGGTCCGGCACCGAAGCCGGGCTCGAAGAAGTCGTAGAGATACGGAGGTCAATGCATCATGAGCAATCTTGATATGACAGAGGCAATTCGCATGCTCGCGGGTGACCGCGGCATTTCCGTGGACTCGCTGTTGCAGGTCCTCGTCGAGGCACTCGCCACCGCGTACAAGAAGCGTCCAGGCGCGGCCGAGGAAGTCATCGTCGGCATCAACCCGGAGAACATGGACATCACGTTCACGGCCTATGACGTCGACGACGACGGCAACTGGATCAACGAGCGCGACGACACGCCGAAGAAGGACGAGCTCGGTCGCATCGCCGCCCAGACGTTCCGTCAGGTGATGAGCCAGCGCATTCGCGAAGTCGAGCGCGATCGCAAGTTCGAGGAGTACGCGAACCGCGAAGGCGACATCGTCTCGGGTCTCGTACAGAAGACCGACACCAAGTACACCTTGCTCGACCTCGGTCGCGTCGAGGCGCTCCTGCCACAGGCGGAGCAGGTGCAGGGCGAGGTCCGCGAGCCGAACGCACGACTCAAGGCCTACATCGTCGAAGTGCGCAAGACCCCCAAGGGTCCGCAGATCGTCGTCAGTCGCACGCACCCGGGTCTCATCAAGCGCTTGTTCGAACTCGAAGTACCCGAGATCGCCGACGGTGTCGTCGAGATCAAGGCGTGCTCGCGCGAACCAGGTCAGCGCACGAAGATCGCCGTGTGGTCCAACGACCACAACGTGGATCCGGTCGGCGCGTGCGTCGGCGCGCGAGGTGGACGTGTGCGCATGGTCGTCACCGAGTTGCGTGGCGAGAAGGTCGACATCATTCCGTTCTCCGAGGACGTGCGCGACTTCATCGCCAAGGCGATGTCGCCGGCGAAGGTCACCGACGTTCGCCTGAGCGCAGACGGCACCCAGGCCGACGTGATCGTGCCCGACTTCCAGCTGTCACTCGCCATCGGCAAGATGGGCGTGAACGCAAACCTCGCCGCTCGCCTCACCGGCGTGCGCTTGGATGTCAAGAGTGAGACACAGGCGGCCGAAGAGGCTTCCGGTGTCGCACCCGTCGCCGCACCAGCAGCCGAGTCTTCCAACTACGCCGAAGGTGAATGGGTGACGAACCCGGACACCGGTGCGATGGAATGGCACGCAGCCGACGGTTCGGTCGTGAGCCAAGAGCAGTGGGCCGCCGGCACGAACGAGTCGGGAGAGTAACTACTTGGCGAAGAAACTGCTGCGCATCCACGAGCTCGCCAAAGAGCTCGGCATGACGAATCAAGAGACCCTTGATTTGTGTGCGAAGTTGTCGATCGGCGTCAAGGGACTTTCCTCGACGATCATCGAGCAGCAGGCCGATCGAGTTCGTGCACGCGCCGAACGCGATGGATTGATTCGCGAGCAGCAGCCGGAAGAAGCAAAGCCAGTGAAGAAGGCGGCAAAGAAGGCCGCCAAGAAAACTGAAACCGAAGGCGATGAACCAAAGCCGGTGAAGAAGGCTGCGGCCAAGCGCGCTCCTGCGAAGAAGGCCGCGAAGAAGTCGACCGACGACGACGTGCAGACCGAAGCACCCGCTGCTGAAGTCGCACCGGTTGTCGAACCAACTCCAGAGCCCGCACCAGAAGCTCCGGCACCTGCACCGTCGGTCGTCACCTCGGCAAAGCCCGCGGCGAAGTCGCCGAACATCATCACGGGTGGTTCCGTGCGCATCGCACCATCTGCTCCGTCAGCACCGGCGCCGGCACCACGCCCGACTCCGCCAGCCGCAGCACCGCGACCACCGCAGGGTGGCCCACCGCCGCGTCTTGCGCCGAGTGGTCGTCCGATCCCGCCACCGCCGGGGAGCGGTCGTCCGATTCCGCCACCACCTGGTGGCTTCCGACGTCCCGGTGAAGGTCCGCGTCCGCCGATGGGTCGTGGTCCCGGTGGTCCGCGTCCCGCAGGAACTGGTGCGCGCACCGGTCGCATTCCCCAGAACGCACTCGGCCGTGGTCCGGTCGGCACCGGCGGTCCGTCGCGTCCGACGAGTCCAGGCGCAGGTCGCCCCGGTGGTCCAGGAGCGGGTCGTCCCGGCATGGGACAACGCCCCGGTGGTCCAGGTGCAGGTCGTGGCTTTGGTGGTCCCGGTGGTCCAGGTCGTGGTGGTCCAGGAGGTCCTCCGGGTCGCGGTGGTCCAGGAGGTCCCGGCGGTCGTGGCAACGGCCAGCGTCGTGCACCGAAGAAGAAGTCGCGCGCGCGTCGTCGTCAGGACTTCGATGAGATGTTGCCGCAGACGCCCACGGCATACACCGCGAGCAACGCTCCGGTTCCCGAAGGCATCGTCATCGTCGAGCGCGGCTCGTCCGCACAAGAGTTCGCTCCGAAGCTGAACCGCACGTCTGCTGACGTCGTGCGCTTCCTCCTCGAGCACGGCGAGATGGTCACGGCAACGATGACGCTCGCGGATGAGCAGATGGAACTGTTCGCCCTCGAGATCGGCGCAGAGATCCTGCTCGTCGATCCGGGTCAACAGGAAGAGATGGAACTGCAGGCGCTCTTCGACGACTCCGACGACGACGATCCGACGATGCAGCAGCCGCGACCCCCGGTCATCACCGTGATGGGTCACGTCGACCACGGTAAGACGACGTTGCTCGACCGCATTCGCGAGGCGAACGTCGTCGCTGGTGAAGCGGGTGGCATCACCCAGCACATCGGTGCATACCAAGTCGAAAAGAACGGCAAGATGATCACCTTCATCGACACCCCGGGTCACGCTGCGTTCACCAAGATGCGCGCACGCGGTGCACAGGTCACCGACATCGTCGTGTTGATGGTCGCCGCAGACGACGGCGTCATGCCACAGACCATCGAGGCGATCAGCCACGCACGTGCAGCTGAAGTGCCGATCGTGGTGGCGATCAACAAGATCGACAAGGACAACGCCGACGTCCCGCGCGTGATGGCACAGCTCGCCGAGCAGCAGTTGACCCCCGAAGCCTGGGGTGGCGACACGATCGTCGTCGAGATGGCGGCCCAGAGCGGACTCGGCGTGGACGAGATGCTCGAGCAGCTCGCCGTCGTCGCTGAAATCAACGAACTCGAAGCCAATCCGACCGGCCGCGCCAAGGGCATCGTGCTCGAAGCACAGCTGGATGTCGGCCGTGGTCCGGTTGCGACCGTGCTCGTCGACAAGGGGACGCTCAAGGTCGGCGACCCGATGGTCGCTGGTGCCGCCTGGGGCAAGGTGCGCGCGATCATCAACAGCCGCGGCGAACAGATCAAGGAAGCTGGTCCTTCGACGCCGGTGCAGATCCTCGGATTGAGCGCGGTTCCTGGCGCGGGCGATGAGTTCCGCGCAGCACCGGACGAGCGCACCGCTCGCACGGTGGCAGAGGCTCGCGAGCAGCGGTTCCGCACGCTCAGCCAGCGCGGCGATGCACGCGTGCAGCGCGGCGTGAAGCTCGAAGACATCTTCACCCAGATCCAGGCCGGCGAAGTGGCGACGCTGAACGTCATCATCAAGGCCGACGTGCATGGCTCGCTCGAGGCCGTCACCGAGAGCTTGCGCAAGCTCGAGCGCGACGACGTGCGCGCAGCCTTCGTGCACCGCGCTGTCGGTGCGATCACGGAAAACGACATCACGCTCGCCGCTGCGACGAATGCGACGCTGATCGGGTTCAACGTCCGTCCGGATCGCAAGGTTCGCGAGCTGGCAGAGGCCGAGGGCGTCGAGATCCGCACCTACGAAATCATCTACAAGTTGATCGAAGACATCGACAAGGCGATGAAGGGCATGCTCGCGCCGGAGTTCGAAGAAGTGGTCACCGGCGAAGCCGAGGTGCGAGAGATCTTCCGCGCGCCGAAGGTCGGCGCGATCGCAGGTTGCTTCGTTCGCTCGGGCGTCATCACGCGTGGATCGAAGGTGCGCTTCTTGCGCGACGGAACGATCATCTGGAAGGGCGCGATCTCCTCGCTGCGCCGCTTCAAGGACGACGTCCGTGAAGTCCGTGAAGGCTTCGAATGCGGTATCGGCTTGAGCGACTTCCAGGACCTCAAGCAGGGTGACCTCATCGAGACCTACGACCTGCGCGAAATCGCTCGCGACTAAGGTTGTCGGCTATGGCCGACGCAGAGTTCTTCTTCGACCCGGTGTGCCCGTGGGCATGGATCACCTCGCGCTGGGTCAAAGAGGTGCAGTCACAGCGGTCGTACGAGGTGTCCTGGAAGTTCATCTCGCTGCGCATCGTCAATGAAGCCCGTGGCTACGGCGAGAACTCTCAGTACGAACAGATTCACAACGTCGGTCTGCGAACCCTGCGCGTGGCGAGTGCAGCTCGCGCATTCGGCGGCAACGCAGCCGTGGATGCGTACTACTCGCGACTCGGACGTGCGCTGCACACCGAGGGCAATCGCGAGATGCTCGTCGGATCGCCGAGTGAGTTCATCACCCGCATCCTGTCCGAAGCGGGCTTACCCACCGACCTTGCTTCCGCGTTGGATGAGACGACGCACGACGAGTTGATTCGCCACGAGACGGAGACGGCACTCGAGCGCACCGGACGCGACGTCGGCACGCCGATCATCACGTTCTTCCCGAACACGCCGCAGGCGGCAAGCTTGTTCGGACCGGTCGTGCCGAAGATTCCTCGCGGGGAAGAGGCACTGAAGTTGTGGGACGCGGTCGTCACGATCGCGGGATCGGGCGTTGCGGAGATCAAACGGTCGCTGCGTTCGGCGCCACAGTTCGACTAAGGAGGTCACACGATGAAGGTCGTCTACACACCGGCACACCTCGGACACAATCCGCACCAGGAGATCGCCTGGTCGCAGTCGATGTCCCCGTTCGAGCACACGGGACGCGCCGAGACGATTCGTGAGACGTTGGCTGCCGATTCGACGATGACGTTCGTGTCGCCGACCGAGTGGGGAACCGCTCCGATCGACGCCGTCCACGTGCCGGGCCTCAATCGATTCCTCGAGACCGCATGGGCGGACTACCAGCGCGAGATGCGCCCGTCGCGTGAAGTCGTCCCCGACGTGTTCTACCGCCCGGCGATGCGTCGCGGCATGGAAGACCTCGAAGAACCAGCGGCCGTGAACGCCAAGCTCGGTTGGTGGTGCTTCGAAACGACGACCCCGCTGACCGAGGGCACGTACACCGCGGCACGTGGCGCGGTCGACACCGCGCTCACCGCGACGAAGATCGTCCTCGACGGCGAGGCGAACTCCTACGGGCTTTGCCGCCCTCCGGGTCACCACGCAACCACGGATCTCTATGGCGGATACTGCTTCTTCAACAACGCCGCAGTCGCCGCTCACTACGTGTCGTCGACCTTCGGCACGAAGGTGACCGTGCTCGACGTCGACTATCACCATGGAAACGGCACGCAGGAGATCTTCTACGGTCGTGACGACGTGCAGTACGTCTCGCTGCACGGTGACCCAACTCGCGCGTATCCCTACATCACGGGTTATGCCGACGAAGAAGGCACCGGTCGTGGCCGCGGCGCCAACTTGAACATTCCGTTGCCCAAGCGCACCGAGGACGACCCGTACATGTCGGCACTCGATCGCGCGTGTGAGGCGATTCGTTCGTTCAATCCAGGACTCTTGATCGTCTCGCTCGGTCTCGACACGTTCGTCACCGACCCGATCTCCGATCTCGCGGTCACCCAAGACGGCTTCCGCCGCAGCGGAGACCTCGTGCGCCAGCTCGGTCTGCCGACCGTGGTGCTGCAGGAGGGTGGTTACGACGTGAACGCGCTCGGCACCAACGTGCAGGCGTGGCTGCACGGACTCGCGGCGACGAAGAGCTGATTCGTCAGGCCGACTTGATGTCGGCGATCACACCCGACCACGTCGTCGGGTCGCTCGCATACGGCGCATAGAAACTGATGCGCTGGATGACGTCCCCGTAGCGACGGTGCAGTTCTCCCGCGACGTGGTTCGGCGGGCCGACCACGGCGAAGGTGTTCAAGATGTCATCCGTGATCAACGAGCCCATCTCGACCCACTTGCCCTGCTTGGAGAGTGAGTTCAGCTGGCCGTGAAGGTCGTTCCAGCCGTGCAGCTCGAGCACCCCGGAGTAAGCGGGGGTGGAACCGTAGAACGCGATCTGTTGGCGGGTGGCGTCTGCGGCGGTGTTCATCTCGTGTTGGTCGTTGCCCGTCACGACGAAACTCGGTCCGACGATCTCGAATCCCTCGAGCGTCTTGCCGGCCTTGGCGCGGCCACGCAGGAGCGCGGGCAACGTCACCTCGCGCAGGTAACGCTCGGTCGTGAAGCCGTGGCAGATGAAGCCATCACAGACCTCGCCGGCGACCTCGGTCATCAGTTCGCCGACGCCCGCGAGGAAGATCTTGGGAGTGCCGACCTCGGCGAGGTCGCGCTTGTCCGGTGTGAAGAACGGCGTCATCAAGGTGTGCGTGTAGAACTCGCCACGAAAGGCGAGCGGTTCGCCGGTCTGCCAGGTGTGCCAGATCGCGCGGATGGCGAGGATCATCTCGCGCATGCGTGCAGCGGGGTGGCTCCACTCCATGCTGAACCGCTTGGTGATGTGTGGCTTGATCTGGCTGCCCAGACCGAGGATGAAGCGACCCTTGGAGTAGGACTGGAGGTCCCAACCGATGTTGGCGAGCGTCATCGGGTTGCGCGCGAATGCAACTGCAATGGACGTTCCAAGCTCGAGGTGCTCGGTGTGCTCCGCGGCGAGCGTGAGCGGAAGGAACGGGTCGTGTGCAGTCTCTGCCGTCCAGCCACCCGAATAACCGAGTCGTTCGAGTTCGGTCGCGCTCGATACCGAATTCCTGAGGTTGGCGGAGATTCCGCCGTCGATCTTCATGCAGGCGTGCTGTGTGAGGTGAAGTTCACGTATCCAGGTTCTTGCGGAGTGGCGCGCACGCGCGGCAGTGACGCCATGTGGGCGAAGTCGGCGCTGATGTTTCGCGCGCAGTCGCACAACTTGGGAACGATTTCGTCCACCAGGCGTGCACTTGGGATGTCCGTGCCGTGGACGATGATGCCGATGGCCGCAACCGTATCGTGATTCGCATCGATGATGGGAGCAGCGATCGCGTGGAACCCGATTGACATCGTCTGGTCGACCATCGACCAGCCCTGTCGACGGATCTGTCGAATCTCGCTAAGGAGTTCGTCCTTTGGCACTGTTGCAAGTGGAATCATGGGCGACAATGCGGGCATTTCGAGTCGTTGCATGAGTTCTTCGTCGTCGAGGCCAGCGAGCAGGACGCGACCAAGGGCGGTGGAGTGGGCGGGAAGCTTCTGTCCGAGCGCGGCGTTGTAGGCGACGATCTTCGGGACCTCTGCGCGACCGATCACGACGATGTCGGCATCGGACAACTCGCACAGCGTCACTGCTTGATCGATGTCCGAGGCGAGTTGTTCCATATGCGGCCGAGCGGCGCCGTAGAAGCCACGAGTGGCGATGTAGCTCACACCCAGCTCGATGACCTTTGCCGTCAAGTAGTAGCCCTGGTCCGTCTGCACGACGTAGCCGAGTTCGGTGAGGGTCTGCAGAATGCGATGAACCGTCGGTCGTGCAAGGTCGAGCTCGCTGGACAGATCGCTCACCGTCCGAATGGGTTTGTGAGCATGGAATGCACGAATGATTTCGAGACCGCGTGCTAGCGCTTCGACGAATTCCTTGTTGTCGCTCCGGTGCGGCATATCACCCCCATTGACTTGCCTGTACTTTCTTTCTCCTCACCGTAGCAAGGGGGGGGTCGCGCGCTTATGAGTCGGTGTTGTGCTCGCGGAGGAACTGTTCGAGTTCGGCAGCAATTTCCTCGCCGCTCGGCAGTGATATACCACCGATGCCTGTAGCGGCGGGGTCGGAGGCCGCGTGCTGGGCGTCGAAGGCCTCCTCGAGCTTGGCGAGCATCGCGGCGTGTTCGGCGTTCGCCATCACGAGTCCGTTCAGGCGTTCGCGTTGCGTCGTCGACTGTTCGCGAAGGCTGGAGACGTCGATCGCAAGACCGCTCGTCGAGCACAAGGCATCGATCAGCGCGACCGATGCCGCCGGGTACGCCATCGAGGCGACGTAGTGCGGGACCTGGGCCCACAGACCGATCGCGGTGATGCCGCGGTTGTGCAGTGCGTGTTCGAGCACTGCCTCCACGCCGGCAGGCACGTCGAGCGTGCTCTTCAGGAACGGCACTCGTGCCGCGGCTTCGGCACTCGGGGTCGTGCACGAGATGTACACCGCGCGGGTGTGCGGGGTCGCCACCGGATAGGCGCCGAGGCCATACGCGGACTTCACCTTCAGTTGGTCGGCGAGTGCGGCGACGGTGGCTGCGAAGTGTTGCCAGCGGGTGTCGGGCTCGGGGCCGGAGAGGAGCAGGATGTCGCGGTCAGATTCGTCTCGGCCGAGGAGCATCTTCGGAAGTGACCAGTCGATCGTGGTGTTGACGCCTGCGCGAAGTTCCATGATCGGTCGACGTGCCCGGTAGTCGATGAAGGTGTCGGCGTCGAACTCGATGAGCGTCGTTGCGCCGGTCTCGGCGACGAGGGCCTCCATCGCGGTCGCCGCGGCGTTCGAGGTGTCGATCCAACCCGAGAGCATGATCACGAGGACCGGGTCGTTGAGCGTCGGGAGCGCACCGGCGAAGTTCGGCGAGATGCGGTATGCGTCGCTCATCGTGCGCTCAGTGTAGGCGTGTGAGTACTTCCTCGGCGCGCTGTGCCGCACCTTCTACCTGTGTCTTGAACGCGTCAAAAGAGGACGGATCGTGCGTTCCCATCGCGCCTGCGATGTACCGCGCATACACGCCTTCGATGATGCAGGCGAGTTTCCAATACGCAAACGACACGTAGTAGTCGAGTTGTGAAATGTCCCGACCGGAGACCGCGGCGTAGTGCTCGGCGAGCTCGTTGCGGTTGAGGAAACCTTCGGCGGTCGTGGTTGCGAAGTTCGAAGTCGACGCTTCGTCGTTCGGTCCCGTCCAGTAGACCATCAAGAGTCCGAGGTCTGCCATCGGATCGCCGAGGGTGCACAGCTCCCAGTCGAGCACCGCGATCACGTTGCCCGAATCGTCGACCATGCAGTTGTCGAGTCGGTAGTCGCCGTGCACGATCGCGGTCTTGCCCTGTTGCGGAACGCGGGTGACGAGCGCGTCGTGCACGCGATCGATGGCCGGAAGCTCTCGGGTCTTGGACGCATTCCATTGGCCGTACCAGCGCTTGAGTTGTCGTTCGATGTATCCCTCGTGACGACCGAGGTCGCCGAGACCGACCGCGACGGGGTCGACGGCGTGAATCGCTGCCATCGTGTCGACGAGCGAGATGCTGGCCTGGCGTCGCGTGGCGGGGGTGAGGACGCTGAGCGCCGTGGCGTTGTCGCGCACGACGTGGCCGTTGACGAAGGCCATCACATAGAACGGCGCGTCGTTGACCTCCACGTCGGTGCACAAACCGAGCGCCGGCGCGACGGGAACGCGCGAGGCGGACAGTGCGCTGATCACGCGATGCTCGCGCCCCATGTCGTGTGCGCTCGCGAGTGCATGCGACAGCGGCGGTCTGCGCAGGACGTAGTGGTTGCCCGCCGCGTCGTCGACCTTGAAGGTGAGGTTGGAGTGTCCACCTGCGATCAACGTGTACGTGAAGGGCGCGGTGGCGCCTGCGACGTTGGCTTCGAGCCACGCACCGACACGCTCGGCGTTGATGCCGGCGGGGGCGTTGGTGTTCGTTGCCACGTAGGCAACCTAGTCAGGCGATCGCTCCGACACACACTCGGCGATATCGTGACCGCCATGGTCATCGACGTCACCGACGCCACGTTCCAGACCGAGGTCATCGACGCGTCGCAGACCACTCCGGTCGTCGTGGACTTGTGGGCTCCGTGGTGTGGCCCGTGCAAGACGCTCGGTCCGATCCTGGAGAAGGTCGTTGGTGCAACGGGCGGCAAGGTCGTGCTCGCCAAGGTGAACGTGGACGAGAACCCGGCGATCGCCCAGGCGTTTCGCGCGCAGTCGATCCCGATGGTCGTGGCGATCGACAAGGGTCGGCCCGTCGATGGTTTCACCGGCAGTTATCCCGAGCACTTCGTCAAGGAATTCGTCGACAAGCTCCTGCCAGAGGGAGCACAGGCATCGCCGCTCCTCGTGCCACCCGCCGATGCTCCGGTCGAGGAGCAGCCGTTCGTGCCGAACGACAACTTCGATGCCGAACTGGCCGACCTCTTGCCGCACGTCAAGGCGGACGAGGCCAAGCGTGCCCGGTACCTCGAGATCCTCGAGACCATGGGCCCTGACGATCCGCGCGTCGCTGGGCATCGCAAGAAACTGACTGCCCAACTCTTCTAGTCGCACACACATCTTCGTCGTGCGGGCACGCGTGACGGAATCCTTGCGGTGGTTTGGGATGTCGCGCGTGCTCGCCGCCGCAATCGGGGTGCTGTTCGTGGTCTTCGGGGCATGGTGGGTCGTGCGCGTGCCGCCGCCACCAATCGATGATCAGTTGCCGATGGCCTCAGCGGGGCAAGTCTCCGTCGTGACGACCACGCCGACGGGTGCGCTCCTCGTCGTGCACGTCACCGGCGCGGTTCGCTCACCGGGGGTGTTTCGACTCGCATCGGATGCGCGGGTGGTGGACGCCGTTGCAGCAGCGGGCGGGACGACTCCACTTGCCGACACCGTGGCGGTCAACTTTGCAGCAACGCTCGTCGATGGCGCACAGGTCTTCATCCCACTGCGCGGTCGCGCGACCACGACGACGACTCCACGACCGAAGCCCGGAGTGAATCCGCCGCCAACACCGACCATGCCTACACCCGTCGGCACACCGACACCACCTGCGGGTTCGACGCCGAGTGGTCCCATCGTCAATCTGAACACCGCGTCGCTCACCGAACTCGACTCGCTTCCTGGAATCGGGCCGTCGACCGCGCAGGCGATCATCGACTACCGCGTCGTGAAGGGTCGCTTCAAGTCGGTGGAGGACTTGCTCAACGTTCGCGGAATCGGTGAGGCGAAACTTGCCGCCATTCGTTCGCGTGTCGGTGTGTGAACTACAGCGCGCCGAGGATGACCGCACCGAGGGCGAGCGCGAGGAGTGAACCCGCCCACACACCGAGCGCGAGTGGTCGAAACTCACGCAACCACTCGGGCCAGCTGGCCACCGCGCGTCGCGTTGCGCGCAGTGCCGAGACGTGACCGAGCAGGAACCACAGTGCGCCACTGGCGAGGATCGCCACGATGTAGCTCGTCGTCGAGGACACGATCGGCGCGCCCGTCATCGGCAGCACTGGGAGACCGGCGAATACCAGTCCGAAGCCGACGAAGCCGAGCAAGGTGCCGGGCATGGCGAGCAGGATCGCGCCGACGAGTGCGATGCCAAGGCCACCGACGAGTGCGTACAGCCCGCCGCGCGTGCGCAGACGAGTGCGGTGGAAGATGATGCCATCTTCGACGACGCGCGGGGAGCGCGGTCGTTCAGCGTGGTCGACGTCGGTCACACATCAATCGTACGGTCTCGGTGCACGCCGGTCGGGGCATCGAAACGTACCTCTGTCGACGGCACGACTCGTGACGTGCGCGATGGTGCTGTGGTGCATCGTCTACTTCCTCCGACATCTCGTCACGACGGATGTCATTGCGATGCACTGGACGTTTCGCACGATCGTTGGTGGTGTCGTCGTGTGGTTCGTTGGCATTCGGTCCCGTCGTGCGCTGATGGCGATGGTGTTCGCGGGAGTGCTGGTCGGCGTGCCAGCGTGGTCCTCGAGTCACGACGTCGACGGCGGTGACTTCACAGGCGTTGCGGTCGTCGTCGAGGAGCCGGTGCAGGTCGGCGCGACACGGGTGGTGCTGTCGATCGAGGGAAAGCGCTATGTCGCGTACCTGTATTCCCGTCTGGCCGGTGCGGTCTCGCGATGTCGTGTCGGCGATCAGGTTCGACTCGACGGTGTTCGCTCGGGGCTGTCCTCGACACAGCACGGTCGACTGGCTCCACGTCACGTCGTCGGGGTGGTGGAGATCCGCAAGGTGCTGTCGTCGTGCACGGCAGGATCGGCGGTGTCGCGATCGGTGAATGGCGTGCGCGACGTGCTGTCGTCGTCCGTTGCATCACTGGAGTCGGACGAGGCGGCGCTCCTGCTCGGACTCGTGATCGGAGACGACTCTGACCAGCCACGGTCGATGGTCGAGGCGTTCCGCGCGGCGGGGCTGTCACACCTCACCGCAGTCTCCGGTCAGAACGTGGCGTTCGTGCTCGCGGTGTGCGCGCCACTCCTGCGTCGCACCTCGTCGCGTCTGCGGCTCGGGGTGATGGTTGGGATCGTGGCGTGGTTCGTCGTGCTCACCCGGTGTGAACCATCCGTCGTGCGCGCGGGGGTAATGGCGGTGGTCGCCGGATACGGCTCGTCGCGGGGCTTTGAGTCGTCGGGTGAGCGCGCGCTCGCGATCACCGTGATCGCGGCACTGCTCGTCGATCCACTCCTCGGTTCGTCGGTGGGCTTTGCGCTCTCGACGTCTGCGACCGCGGGCCTCGTGTGGATCGCTCCGCGCGTCTCCTCGCGCATCCCTGGTCCTCGGTGGTTCGCCGAGATGCTCGGCGTGACCATCGGTGCGCAGCTCGCCGTCATGCCGGTGTCGTGGTTCGTCTTTCGTTCGTTCACTCTGATCGGGCTCGTGAGCAATGTGGTTGCCGTTCCGGTGGCGGGCTTCGTGATGTTGTGCGGGTTGCCGGTGATGGGGGTGTGCGGGACGCTCGTCACCCTCGGTGTGCCGTTCGCCGAGGAGTTGACCACTGTGGCGATGCTGGTGTTGCGTGCGGGTGTGCGTTGGGTGTGGTGGGTGGCCACGATCGCAGCGTCACTCTGAGGCGCGTTGCACCGATCTGGAATGATGGTGCCGTGGCGATCTTTCACATTTCCGGGAGCGACGCGCGGCTCGTGTCTGCGCGACTCACCGACCTCGTCGCCGAGTTGATCGGGGACGGCGATCGCGGGTCACTCTTCGAGAGCCATGACTTGGCCGACTCGGGCTCGGACGACAAGGCGAGCCTCGTCGCCACGGCGGTGATGGGAGTACAGACCGAGTCGTTGTTCGGTGACAAGCGCGTCGTCGTGTTGCGCAACATCGACGAGGGCACGGTCGACCAACTGCGTCCGCTCGTGGAATATCTTTCGGCACCGAGCGAGGCGAACCATCTCGTGCTCACGTCGCTCGGCAAGCTCGCCAAGTCGACGTCCGATGCGTTGAAGAAGGCCGGCGCGACGGTGTTTTCCACTTCGCCGCCCTCGAAGAAAGCCGACCTGCACGATTGGTTCTCCGATCAGTTCACGCAGGCCGGGGTGAAGATCGACGCGTCGGCGATCGCCGCGGTCATCTCGTGGCTCGGTCAGGATCAAGCGCGACTGCCGTCGCTCATCGAAGTGCTCGTCTCGACGTATGGTTCGGCGAAGAAGTTGACCACGGCAGACGTCGAACCATTCCTCGGTGACAAGGGGAGCGTGTTGCCGTGGGACCTCACGGACGCGATCGATCGTGGGGACGCGGCGACGGCGCTCACGATGATGCGACGCATGGTGCGCAGTGGCGAGTATCACCCGTTGCAGTTGATGGCGCTTTTGCACAACCACTACTCGCGACTGTTGCGACTGGATGGCCCGAGCGTGTCGAACGCGAACGAGGCGATGGCGTTGATCGGATCCAAGAGCGAGTTCCAGGCCCGCAAGTACCTCGACACCTATCGGCGACTGGGCTCGAAGAACGTCGCGGGGGCGATCCAACTGTTGGCTCGCGCAGACGTCGACTTGCGCGGGGGCAAGGATCTCGAGGATGAACTCGTGATGGAGATCTTGGTTGCGAGGCTCTCGCGCCTCGCGGGAGTGCCGGCTACTTCTTCGAAGCGGCGTTGATCTTCTTCATCAGGCGGCTCTTCTTGCGGGCTGCCTGATTCGGGTGGATGACGCGCTTGGCGGCAGCCATGTCGAGGCGCTTGACGGCGAGGCGGAGGGCCTCTGGGTTCTCGTCGGTGCCGATCGTGTCATTGGCCTTCTTCAGACGGGTGCGAACCTCGCTCTTGGTCGCGCGGTTGCGCGCGGTCGCCTTCGCGTTGGTGAGGATGCGCTTCTTTTGGCTCTTGATGTTTGCCACGTCGAGTAACCGTTCTTTCTCAGAAAACCTTGCCGATACAGGAGTCTTCAGGCTAACAGCGACCCCGTGGGGCTCCCAACAGTAGAATTTTGGTCATACAGCGGCCCGTGTGACCCCCACATTTGCCCGACTGCACTACAGAAACGGTCCAATGGATCTCGCCAACATCCGCAATTTCTCGATCATCGCCCACATCGACCACGGCAAGTCGACGTTGTCCGATCGCATCCTCGAGATCACCGGTGCAGTCCAGGCCCGCGACATGCGCGCCCAGTACCTCGACTCGATGGACCTCGAGCGCGAGCGCGGGATCACGATCAAGGCGCAGAACGTGCGCGTGCCGTGGCGGAACAACTGGTTGCATCTCATCGACACCCCGGGCCACGTCGACTTCGGTTACGAGGTCAGCCGATCGCTCGCCGCGTGTGAGGGTGTCGTGCTCGTCGTGGATGCCGCGCAGGGGATCGAGGCCCAGACGCTCGCCAACTGTTATCTCGCACTCGAGAACGACCTCGAGATCGTCGCCGTGCTGAACAAGATCGACCTGCCAGCCGCTGATCCCGATCGTTACGCGATGGAGATCGAAAAGGTGCTCGGCATTCCGGCAGAAGACATCCTGCGCATCTCGGCCAAGACGGGAGTCGGCGTGCCCGAGTTGTTGGACGCCGTCGTCGAACGCATCCCCGCGCCGAAGGGTGACGCGGACGCACCTCTGCAGGCGCTCATCTTCGACTCGCAGTACGACACGTATCGCGGCGTGGTCTCGAGCGTGCGCGTGATGAACGGACGGCTGTCGGCAGGCAGCAAGTTGTTGTTCATGCAGACGAAGGCGACGCACGAAGTGATCGAGATCGGTGCACGCATGCCGGCTCCGACTCCGGTGGCCGAACTCGGACCTGGCGAGGTGGGTTACCTCATCGCAGGCATCAAGGACGTGGGCGAGGCGCGAAGCGGTGAGACGGTGACGTCGCTTGCGAATCCCGCCAAGGAGCCGCTCGCGGGTTACCGCGACCCGAAGCCGATGGTGTTCTGCGGTTTGTTCCCGATCGACGGCGACGACTTCGAGAACCTCCGCGAGAGTCTGCAGAAGCTGAAGTTGAACGACGCCTCGATCACCTATGAGCCCGAGTCCTCCGGTGCACTCGGGTTCGGCTTCCGCTGTGGATTCCTCGGGCTCCTGCACATGGAGATCGTCAAGGAGCGTCTCGAGCGCGAGTTCAATCTCGCGCTCATCGCCACTGCACCGAGCGTGGAGTATCGCGTCATTCGAACCGACGGGGAAGTGCTCGTCGTCGACAATCCCGCAGATCTTCCGTCTGCGGTGTACATCGACTCGGTCGAAGAACCATTCTTCAGGGTGAGCATCATCACGCCGAAGGAATACACCGGCTCGCTGATGGAGCTGTGCCAAGACCGCCGCGGGGAGCTCGTCAAACTCGAGTACTTGTCTCCCGAGCGCGTCGACATGCAGTATCAGCTGCCGCTCGCCGAAGTGGTCGTCGACTTCTTCGATCAGCTGAAGAGTCGCTCGCAGGGGTACGCCTCGCTCGACTATGAACTCGCCGGGTATCGCACGAGCGATCTCGTCCGTGTCGACATCCTGTTGAACGCCCAGCCCGCCGATGCGTTCTCGACGATCGTGCATCGCGACAAGGCCTACGACTACGGCAAGCGGATGTGCGAGAAGTTGAAGGAACTCATCCCACGCCAGATGTTCGACGTGCCGATCCAGGCGGCGATCGGTGGCCGGATCATCTCGCGCGAGACGGTCAAGGCCAAGCGCAAGGACGTGCTCGCCAAGTGTTACGGCGGCGACATCTCACGCAAGCGCAAGCTGCTCGAGAAGCAGAAGGAAGGAAAGAAGAAGATGAAGTCGATCGGGCGCGTCGAGGTGCCCGGCGACGTCTTCATCTCCGCGCTCAAGCTCGATGACTGAGGAGACGAACACCGCCACGACCGGGGGAATGTTTCGTTCACTGCGCAATTACAACGCACGCCTGTTCTTCCTCGGTCTGCTCGTGTCGAACGTCGGGTCGTGGTTGCAGTTCACTGCGACGAGCTTTCTGTTGTACGACCTGACGGGGAGTGCGACGGATCTCGGGATCAACTCGGCGCTGCAGTTCCTCCCGACGCTCGTGCTCGGCGCGTGGGCGGGGTCGCTGTCGGATCGCTTCAATCGTCAGCGCACGACGGCGATCACCCAGACGTTGATGGCTCTGCAAGCACTCACCCTCGGCATCCTCGACTTGGCCGGCGCGGTGAACGTGCCGATCGTCTATCTGCTCACCTTCTCACTCGGCGTCATCGGGGCGATCGACAACCCGGCACGGCGGGCACTCGTCACGGAGCTCGTCGACGAGCGCGACATGACGAATGCGCTGTCGCTGAACACCGCGGTGATGACCGGCTCGCGCATCTTCGGTCCTGCGCTGGCTGCGTCGCTCGTCGGTCCGCTCGGCACGGGGTGGCTCTTCGTCGCCAACGGCGTGTCGTATGCGGCGATGATCGCGGGTGTGCTCGGCCTGCGCAAGCACGAGATGCGCGTCGCTCCGCGGGCACCCAAGGGTGGCACGCCGGTGCGCGATGCGCTGCGCTTCGTCGTCCACCACGAGAAGTTGCTCGTCACCTTCATCGTGTTCACGCTCGTCTCGACGTTCGCCTTCAACTACGGAGTCGCTCTGCCGAAGCTCGCCGACGAGGTGTGGGGGAACGAGAAGTACTTCGGCTGGGTGCTTGCAGTGACGAGTTTCGGCAGCATGCTCGGCGCGCTGATCAATGCACGCAAGGTACGCATCACCTATCGCTGGGTGGCGTCGATGACGATCGTGCTCGGCGTCGCAAACATCGGTCTCGCCTGGGCTCCGAACATCGTCGTTGCCTTCCTGTGGTCCGTTCCGCTCGGAGTGGGCGGTGCGGCGATGATTTCGTCGGCGAACTCGATCACCCAGCAAGAATCGCCACCCGACATGCGCGGTCGACTGCTCGCGCTCACTGCGGTCGCATTCCTCGGCTCCACGCCGATCGGTGGACCGGTGACGGGTTGGGTCGCGGATGCGATCAGCGTGCACTGGGCGCTCGCCTATGGCGGCATCATCGCGGTGGTGTCCGGCACGGCGATGCTCGTGTGGATCCTGAGCCGCCATCCTGAGCACGATGTGGCAGGAACCACCGCCACGAGTCAGGCTTGAGGATCATGACGAGCGTGATGTGGTTCCGTCGCGACCTGCGACTGGCGGACAATGAGGCGCTGTGCGCGGCGGCCAAGAACGGTCCCGTCACGCCGTTGTTCGTGATCGACCCGAAGTTGTTCGATGGCGCCGGAGCCCCACGTGTGGCGTTCATGTTGCGCAACCTGCGTGCACTCGATCAGTCGATGAATCGCGCACTCGTCATTCGCTACGGCGATCCGCGTGAGGTGGTTCCGAAGTTCGCGCGCGAGGTCGGGGCGAACGAGGTGTTCGCTGCGAAGGACTTCGTGTCGTATGGAATGAAGCGAGATGCCGAAGTCGCCGCGGCGACGGCGAAGGTGGGCGTCACGATGCGCTTCGTCGGGTCGAACTATGCCGTCGAGCCGGGCAGCGTGCTGAAGGGGGACGGCACGCCGTATGCGGTGTTCACACCGTTTTCGAAGGTGTGGAACTCGATCGGTTGGCCTGCTCCGTTCCCGACGCCGAAGGTGGAGTGGCGTGGTGCTCCAGAGATCACCTGCGAGGGGTATCCCGATGAACCTGCGTGTGACGTCGAGCTGCCACCTGCAGGCGAGGATGCGGCGCGTGAGTTGTGGTCGAGTTTCGTCGAACGGGCACTCGATCGCTACGTCGACATCCGCAACAATCCCGACGTCGATGGCACGAGCAGGCTGTCTCCGTACTTGCGCTTCGGTGTCGTGCACCCACGCACGTTGCTCGCCGAGTTGAACGAGACGAAGTCGCAAGCCCACTATCGCAGCGAGTTGTGCTGGCGAGAGTTCTATGCAGACGTGTTGTTCCGCCAGCCCCGCACGATGTGGGAGAACTTGCAGCCCAAGATGGACAAGATGGATCTCGACACCGACGCGAAGGCGAAGAAGCGTTTCCAGGCGTGGTGCGAGGGTCGCACGGGGTACCCGATCGTGGATGCGGGGATGCGTCAGTTGTTGGCGACGGGGTGGATGCACAACCGCGTCCGCATGATCACGGCGAGCTTCCTCGTGAAGGACCTGCATTTGCCGTGGCAGTGGGGTGCGAAGTTCTTCATGCGTCACCTCGTGGATGGTGACATCGCGTCGAACAACCACGGCTGGCAGTGGACTGCGGGAACCGGCACGGATGCTGCGCCGTACTTTCGCATCTTCAATCCGGTCGCCCAGGGGGAGAAGTTCGATCCGAACGGGGACTATGTGCGTCGTTGGATTCCCGAACTTGCGACACTCGATGCGAAGTCGGTGCACGCACCGTGGACGCTTGGTCTCATGAATCCGTACGTCGAGCCGATCGTCGATCATGCCGTCGAGCGCGACGTCGCACTCGCGCGCTACAAGGTGGTCTCCGGTAAGGCCTGAGGCGAACTCAGCCAGGTCCTCACCATCGGTATCCTGAGAGGGAACTCCCATGCTTGACGAACGCAAAGTCGCCATCCTCCGCGCGGTGGTGGAGGAATACGTCTCGACGGCCCAGCCGGTGGGCTCGAGCCACATCGCTCGCAGCCGGGCAATCTCGGTCTCGCCGGCCACGGTGCGCAACGACATGGCGTACCTCGAGCAGGAGGGCTACCTCGCCCAACCGCACACCTCCGCCGGCCGCATCCCGACCGACAAGGGCTATCGCTTCTACGTCGATCACCTCACACCACCTGGACGACTCGAGACCGCGGCCCAGGTGCGCGTCGGAGAGTTCTTCGACACCGCCCATGGTCGCCTCGAGGAAACCCTGCAGCGCACGTCAACCTTGCTCGCTCAACTCACGAACCACGCAGCCGTCGTGCTCGGGCCGAAGTCCGACGTCGCGGTCGTGCGCTCCGTGCAGGTCGTCGGTGTCACCGCGCACCTCGCCACGCTCGTCATCGTGTTGTCCAATGGCGCCGTCGAGAGCGCATCACTGGAGGTCGCGAGCGACCTCAGCGCTGACCAATACGCGAAGGTGAATGAACTCGTCGCTCGTTCGATGATCGGATCCCCACTCGGCGACGCCAAGTTCGTCGCTTCGTCGGGCGATGCCGCCGTCGACCAGCTCGTTGCACAGGCCGTGCGTGAGATGTCGTCGAAGAAGACCGACGAGACGATGTTCGTCGGCGGTGCGTCCGCCATGGCGAGTGCATTCGACGCCGTCGACATCGTGCGCTCGGTGCTCCACACGCTCGAGCAGCAATACGTGATGGTCAGCCTCGTGCGCGACATGTTGAACCGCGGTCTGTCGATTGCGATCGGTGCAGAACACGGCGTCGAGCCACTCGCTGCGTGTTCGGTCGTGCTTGCACCGGTGGTCGCCGATGGCGAGACCGTCGGAACGGTGGGAGTGCTCGGGCCGACGCGCATGAACTATCCGCAGGCTCTGGCAACCGTAGAGATCGTGAGCGACCGTCTCGGTCGCCGCCTCGCTGAAGGCTGATCGTCGACATGGCGGAAGACTTCTATTCATTGCTCGGCGTCGGTCGCGGGGCGAGTGCGGACGAGATCAAGAAGGCGTATCGCAAGCGCGCACGTGAACTGCATCCCGACGCCAATCCCGGCAACGCCGAGGCCGAGGCGAAGTTCAAGGAAGTGTCGCGTGCCTATGAGGTGCTGTCGGATCCGGAGAAGAAAGCTCGCTACGACCAGTTCGGTGAGGCGGGTCTCGGCGGTGGTGGCGGAGGAGATCCGTTCGCAGGTGCTGGCTTCGGTGACATCTTCGATGCGTTCTTCGGCGGAGGCTCACCATTCGGTGGTGGCAATCGCGGACCGTCCGGACCGCCACGTGGCCAGGACATCGAGACCGTTGCCGACGTGCGCTTCGAAGAAGCGGTATTCGGATGTTCATCTGAAGTAACGGTGCGCACGGCGGTGCGCTGTGACGACTGCAGTGGAACGGGTGCACGCGAGGGCACGAAGCCGAGCACGTGCCCAGACTGTGGCGGCGCGGGTCAGGTGCGACGCGTTCGCCAGAGTCTGCTCGGCCAGATGGTGACCTCGAACGTGTGTGGTCGCTGCAGTGGAATGGGCCAGACGATCGACAAGCCGTGCACGTCGTGTCGTGGAGACGGCCGCGTCGTGAAGGAATCGACCTACACCGTCGACATCCCGGCGGGTATCGACAGCGGCCAGACGCTGCGCCTCTCGGGTCGCGGTGCGGTCGGCATCCGTGGTGGCCAGGCGGGGGACCTCTACGTGCACGTGCGTGTCGCCGACCACGACGTCTATCGACGTGAAGACGACGACCTCGTCACCGACGTGGAGATCTCGTTGGCACAGGCTGCCCTCGGAACGCAGCTCATGCTGCCCACCTTGGACGGCGACGAGCAGCTCATCGTTCCCGCGGGTACACAGTTCGGCCGCGAGTTCGTGTTGAAGGGTCGCGGCGTGCCGCGGTTGTCATCGGGTGGTCGCAGTCGTGGGCGAGGCGACTTGCGTGCGCGAATCGTCATCGTCACCCCGACGAAGTTGTCCGGCACGGAGGAAGAACTCCTTCGCCGTTACGCCGAGGAACGCAAGGACCACGTGCTGCCAGCCGAGGGCGGGCTGTTGTCCAAGCTGAAGTCAGCGTTTTCGTGAACGACGCACTTCGTCGCTCCGCCGCGCACGTCTTCGTCGACCAACTCGATGGGGGTCATCTCGAACCCGACGACGCCCATCACTTGGTGAAGGTGCTGCGCATCCGTGAAAGCGACGTGATCAGCGTGAGCGACGGCAGGGGGTCGTGGGCGACCGCCACGCTTCGTCCAGACGGCGAACTCGGTTTGCTCGAGGGGCCACACTTCGTGCCTGCACCAACGCATCGACTCGGCGTCGCCTTCGTTCCGGTCAAGGGTGAGAAGCCTGAGTTGGTCGTACAGAAGTTGACCGAAATCGGAATCGACGACATCTATCCGCTCGCACCGACCGCGTATTCGGTCGTCAAGTGGGAGGCCGACCGCGCCGAGAAACACCACGTGCGACTGGCCAAGGTTGCCCGTGAGGCGGCGATGCAGTCGCGACGAGTGTGGCTGCCCGAGGTGCACCGCGTCCAGATGCTCGCAAACCTGATGGCCGACCACGCAGTGGCGTTCGCCGAACCGGGTGGGGCACCGCTCGATGCATCGCATCACCTCGTCGTGGTCGGACCTGAAGGAGGGTTCTCCCACGAGGAACTCCACGGCGCACCTGCGACGGTGTCGCTCGGTGAATCCGTCCTGCGGGCAGAGACTGCTGCCATAGTGGCGGGGACGCTGATGGTGAGCCTGCGAAGGGGGTGAGCGATGTCGACTGAAGAAACCAACGACGAGTCCTACGCCGCCCAACTTGGCGAGCGCATGCGCGCGATCCGCCAACAGAAGGGTCTCTCGCTCAACGAGGTCGAGCAGTCGACGAACCAGGAGTTCAAGGCGAGCGTGATGGGTGCCTACGAGCGTGGCGAGCGCATCATCTCCGTGCCGCGTCTCGAACGCCTGGCCCGCTTCTACAACGTCACCATCGACCAGATGTTGCCTCGCGACCCGCAGCGCGTCGAGGGGTCGCAGCCTGGTGCTGCTCCACAGAAGAAGCTGCGCATCGACGTCGCCAAGCTGTCCACGATGGACGGAACACAATTCAAGATGCTCGAGCGGCTCTTGCGCATGATCCAGGTGCAGCGACAGGACTTCAACGGCAAGGTGATCACGGTGCGCGCGCATGACACTCGCGCAATCGCCGTGATGCTGGACGTGACGGTCGACGAAGTTGGCGACAAGCTGGCAGAACTCGACCTGCTCTTCGTCCCACCGACGCAGTAGCACTCGATGCACGGCGTCTACATCCACGTTCCGTTCTGTGCGAAGCGCTGTGACTATTGCGCCTTTGCCACCTTCACCGATCGTCACCACCTGACGACGAGCTACCTCGCCGCGATGAAGACCCACATCGGTCGTGCGATCGACTCGGGTATGCCACGTGCCTCGAGCATCTTCGTGGGCGGGGGAACGCCCTCGATGGTTCCCGGTCGCGAACTCGGCCAAGTGATCGGCATGATCCCGGTCGTCGACGGCGCAGAGATCACGGTCGAGTGCAATCCCGACAACGTGACCATCGAGCTCCTCGAGTCGTATCGCGATGCAGGAGTGAACCGAATCTCGCTCGGCGTCCAGTCGACGGTTCCGCACGTGCTTGCATCACTTGGTCGCACGCATGACGCCGACAACGTCCGCCGAGCGGTCGAGGCGATCAGGTCGGTGGGCATCCCGACGTTCAACGTGGACATCATTTATGGGGCAGCTGGCGAGTCGGTGGACGACTGGGCAACCACCGTTCGCGACGTGCTGGAACTCGACCCGCCGCATGTCTCGGCATACGGCCTCACGGTGGAGGCGGGCACGCCACTCGCCGACGACGAGTCACGCCATCCCGACGACGACGATCAAGCAGACAAGTACGAACTCGTCGACTCACTGCTCGAGGCTCAAGGGCTCCAGAACTACGAGATCTCCAACTGGGCCAAGCCTGGTCATGAGTGTCAACACAATCGGCTGTATTGGCTGCAGGGCAATTACCACGCCTTCGGGAGTGCCGCGCACGGCCACATGGATGGTCGACGCTTCTGGAACGTGCGCACACCAGATCGATACATCGAGATGGTGGACGCAGGGCTCGAACCCGAGTCATCGTCGGAAACCTTGAGCAGCGACGTCCGCCGCCTCGAAGCGCTCCAGTTGCTCGTTCGTATGCGCGATGGTGTTCCGCTGACGTCGTTTGCCGACAGCGATGTTGCCGAACTCGATGGATTGCTCGAGCGTCGCAACGACCGGTTCGTCCTGACGCGAGCAGGACGATTGATGGCCAACGAGGTGAGTCTGCGCCTCGTGGCGCCTGAAGACCACGCCTGAGCGTCAGGTCGTACTGATTGCGCTCGGAGGGTTGGCGTGGTCCGACCGGGCGGTTTGTGTCGCCCACCACACCAAGCGAAACTTCGTCGAGTACTTGGGCGTGCAGGTGATGAGGGAGAGCACCCTTTCTGACGTGGCTGCTGATGTGGTCAGTGAGGTCTTGAGTGTCGCATTGCGGAGCGGGTTCGATTGCGCCACCCACATCGCGTCTGGCAGGACCGTCGCGCTTGCCACCAGTTCGTAGGAGAGCCACGAATCCTTCGTTTCGATGATCGCTGAATCGCCAGCGACGAGTTCATCGAAATCCTCGAAGGGTTTCCCTGAGCTCGTGCGATGACCAAACAGCGCAACGTTGCCAACCCGCCCAGGCAGCGCAGTGGGAGTCAGATGGCCGATGCCGACGTTCAGGGTCTTGGGGTCCGTGCCTTCAACGATCGGGAAGCCCCATACCCGGTCACGCAGACGCGGCACGTACAGAAAACCAATCGTGGACCCTCGGGGTGTGGCGACTGGAGCTCCAGCCGCTCTCGTCGTCTCGACACCCTGTGCCCATTCGTCGCGGGTCGCTTCGGTCAGCGACTCGCGCGAGCGAGCAGATGCTCGATGTGAACCAGAAACCTTGGAGTAGATCGAGCCAACGGTTGCCACACCACCGACACCGAGTAGAGAAAGCACCGCTCGACGTGAGAGTTCGTGTGGTGTGTGTTCATTCATAGACCGCTCCTTCGAAAGGCTGTGTCCGGGCGACGGATCGGGGGATGGCTCCGCCGCCCGGACACGATCTGGATGAACTAGCGACCAGCCCTTCTGGTCCTGCGGATTCCCGTCAGGAGCATGCGGAACCGACGCTCGAAGGCGAGCGCGAGTGTCGCAAGTCCGAGGACGAAGGCTGCGAGCACCTCGCGCCCGAGATCGATGCCGGTCTTTGGCAACTGATCGGGGAACGAGACGAGCAGGTCGTCCGGGTTCGGGCTCGTTGGCACGATCACCTGCAACTCAGGAGTCGCGACAGTGGTCGGTGGCACCGAGGTGGCCGTTGGTGACCAGGTGGCATAGAGGACGACGTTTGAGGTCATCTGCATCTTCGAACCGCTCGAGTAGAGGATCCCGGTTCCCGCGGCGTTGGTGTTCCAGCCGAGGAACGTCGATCCATCCGACTTCGCAAGCGATCCAGAGTTGCCTGGGATGTTGTACAGGCCAGTGTCAAAGATCTGGCTGGATGGTGGTACTGCACCCGACGTTCCACCGTTCGGATCGAACGAGACCGTCCAGTACGTGACCGGAGTTGGTGGTGACGTCACGGGAACCGTCGTCGTCGATGCGGGAAGCGTCGTCGAGGTGGTTGACGTTGTGGTCGTCACTTCATCGGCCAGCCAGATCGCATAGAGGGTGATGTCTGTGGTGATGGGGCTGGTGGTTGCTCCTGTG
>DAIRSS010000005.1:0-51967 GCA_036804285.1 Ilumatobacteraceae bacterium | reverse complement strand
CTGAGCCAATTGACCGCGATCATCGTTCTCCGTCGATTGATTCGATCGATGACGACCCCCGCCGGCAAGGTCAAGATCAACCAGGGCAGTGAACCTGCGAAACTCACAGCGCCGATGAGCCGAGTGTCGTTCGTGAGGCTCAGTGCGAGAAGAGGTGTCGCAGCGAACGCCAGACCATCGCCCACGTTGGAGATTGAAGAGGCCGCAAATTGCAACCAGTAGCGAACGGGGAGTCGTGAACTCACCGCGCAAGCGTAGCGAGGGCGTGCTTATCGACCTTTCCGCTCGAACCTCTGGGGAAGGTCGCAATACAAGAGGTCTTCTTCGGTACGCAGTAGCTGGGGAGGTGGGCGAGCACCGCATCACGGATTTCGTCGCGGGTCACATTTCTCGACGTTTCCAGATATGCCTCGACAACTTGGCCCCACTCGGCATCGTCACGTGCAACGACGACGGCGTCTTGCACTTCGGCAATGGTCCGAAGCACCCGCTCGATCTGTTGCGGCCAGATGTTCTCGCCTCCACTCACGATCATGTCCGTCAATCGACCGGTGACGTCGAGCCGACCGTCGTTGAGAGAGCCACCATCTCCCGTCCTGAACCAGCCATCAATCGTCCTGTCGTCACTGTCGTCGATGTACCTCGAAAAGAGTGACGGAGATTTCACGTGGATTTCTCCATCAACGACTCGAATGTCGACCCCGGGGAGAGCGCGTCCGTCGTAGGCGATGCCCCCACCAGTCTCGGTCGAGCCGTACGTCACCGTCACGTTGGGTGGCAGATGAGGAGGTGCGGCTTGGCCTCCAAGGAGGATGCGGCGAAAGACGCTTGGGTCAATGCGGCGCAGAGCGGTGGGCACCAACGAGACGTGTGTACATCCGGTTCGTGCCGCAGCTTCGACTCGACTGGCTACGAACGAGTCGTGGAGCGTGAGATCGGCTCCAGTGTGACGCGCGCGAGTGATCACGCTGAACCCACCAATGTGTGACACCGGAATGCAGACCAGCCAATGGTCGTCAGACGAGAGGCCGAGCGCGGTCGCAGAAGCGCTTGCTGAGGCGCTGAGCGAGGTGTGCGTATGGACGACCCCCTTTGGGGTGCCGGTGGATCCGCTCGTCGCGATGACGAGTGCTTCGTCAGGTCTCATCGTCGCTTCACCATCGATTTCGATGGTGGAGGAGTCTGAGTGGATCACACTTGCCCCAAAATCTCTGGCTAACTCGTGGCGCAAGGTGGGCGAGAGGCGTTGATCGAGGGGGAGTACCGCATCACCTTCACTCCACGCGCGCTCGACGATCTTGACGAATCGATCCGACGCGGGGAGGTCGATTGCAATCAGCCGATGCACGAATACAGGCTAAAGGAATCATCCGTGCGACACTGAAAGGGTGGGTATTCAAACACGAGTGTGGATCGCGGGTTCGCGGCCGAAGACGTTGCCGGCTGCCATCGTTCCCGTGGCGGTGGGCTATGCGACCGTCGTTGCTCGTGCTGATGAGTCGATGACTCGAATCCAAAACGTAGTCCTCGCGCTCATCGTGAGCCTTGCGTTGCAGGTCGGAGTGAATTTCGCCAACGACTATTCAGACGGTGTGAAGGGGACTGATTCGCGTCGTGTTGGGCCACTGCGACTCGTTGGGTCTGGACTCGTTCCGGCTCCAGCGGTCAAGCGGGCGGCATACCTCTCGTTCGTCGTGGCCGCACTCGCAGGCCTTGCGATCGCTGCGACGACGTCGTGGTGGTTGATTGCCGTGGGCGTGATGTCGATCGTTGCTGCGTGGACGTATACGGGCGGACCATCGCCATACGGCTACTTGGGCTTTGGAGAGTTGTTCGTGTTCGTGTTCTTTGGCGTCGTTGCAACCCTCGGAACGACGTATGCCGTCAGTGAACGAGTCGAAGCAATCGATGTCGTGTCGTCCTGTGTCGTCGGAGCACTGGCGGTCGGGCTACTCATTGTCAACAATCTCCGTGACATACCCACGGATGCCCAAGCAGGGAAGAAGACGCTTGCGGTTCGCATCGGCGACCGAATGACGCGATGGGTGTATTGCGCGGTGATCGTGTTGTCTGCTGTCGGAGTGGCATCACTTGCCTCTCAGCGACCGTGGTCGGGGATCGCGTTGGCTGGCTATGTCTTTGCCTACTCACCGGTCTCGCGCGTCGTGCGTGGTGCGCGAGGGGCTGAACTGATTCCGGTGCTCGGTGGCACCGCCCGAGTGCAGTTGGTGGTCGGCATGCTTCTTGCCTTTGGCTTGGTCGCGTCCTAGGCAGAAACCCGTCGCGACACGAAGTCGGCGACGACGTCGGTGAATCGAGATGGTTGGTCGAGATGGGCTGCGTGACCTGCGTCGTCGAGGACGATGAGTTCGCTTCCGCCAATGGAGTCGCGCAAACGGTGTCCGAGGCCCACGAACTTTGCATCTCGTTCGCCGACGATGATCAACGTTGGCAACTGGAGATCGGACAGCCGATCCCACAAGGATGACTGTGCTGCGACTCCGCAGGAGCGCAAGCTTTGCGCGAGTGACGCGGGGCTGTTGGTGAGGCGACCCCGTCGATCTTCTTCGTCGATGATCGTCCCTCGGAACATGGGTTGCGACGTCCACTCCTCGAGGAAAGCTGCCGTGCCGATCGACTCGATTCGCCGTGCAAGTGCTTCGTCGGCGTGAGCGCGTTCTGCTCGCTCTGTTTCGTCGACTATTCCAGCAGTCGTGCTCACGAGAACAAGCCCTCGAAGCGGGGCGGTGCGACGGACCGCAGCACCGAGTGCGAGACGTCCACCCATGCTGTACCCAATGAGCACTGAGCCCGAGGAGGATTCCGCAACGAGATCCGATGCAGTGTCGAAGTCGACGTTGACTGAGTGGGCTTCACCGTGGTGAGGTGCGTCCAGGGCAACGCATCGAAAATGCTTGGCTAACCGAGCAATGACGATGTGCCACGAGGATCTGGTTTGGGTGAAACCATGGACGAAGGTGAGCGTTGGTTCTCCGGAGCCGAGCTCGGTGCGTGGAAGGGTCATGACGGCTGAGTCAGCATTCGTCGCAGCACGCGTTCGAACATCTCCGTGTCTTGCGCGCCGGGAATCGACCAGCGGTCATCGATGATGAAGGTCGGAACGGCGGTGATGCCATTGTCCGCCGCAACGGCGAGCCACTCTGCGACGTCGTCTCGATACGCATCCGACTCGAGCATCTCGATGACATCTTGGGTTTCGCATCCGACGACTGTCGCGCAGTCGGCAAGAACGGCATGATCGGCAATGTCGCGTCCATCGCGGAAGTAGGCGTTCATGATTGCTTCGTTGACGTCCATCTGGGCACGCGACCCGTGCTTTGCCTCGACATAGGCGAGGAGACGGTGTGCGGCCAACGTGTTCGCACGAAGGGCGACGTCCATGTTGAACGTGATTCCATCTGCTGCGGCGACCTCGGTCACGTGGCGCAGAATTGCGTCCGCCTTTTCTGGTCCGCCGAACTTCTTGGCATAGGCAATCGCGACCGGCGTCGTTTCGTTCGTCGGCGCAGTCGGGTCGAGTTGATAGGGCCTCACGACGACTTCAAGGTCATGCGCCAATCCGTCGGCCCGCAGCGACTCCACCGCCCGTTCGAACCGCCGTTTGCCAATAAAACACCACGGACAGACGAGATCGGAGAAGATTTCGACCTTCACAGATGCCACGATAGAGGGGATGGTTCAGCAGCACTCGGATGGAGCGACCTTTTGCGCCACGCTCGTGGATGAGTGGATCGCGCTCGGGTTGAAACACGCCGTGGTGGCACCTGGATCGCGGAGTACACCCCTGGCCGTCGCGCTTGCTGGTCGTTACGAAATCGACGTTCACGTCTTCCACGACGAGCGCTCGGCCGCTTTCTGTGCCCTTGGCATCGGGATCGCAACGGGTATCCCTGCGGTCGTGTTGTGCACATCGGGAACTGCAGCAACACACTTTCATGCCGCGGTCGTCGAGGCAGGACTTTCTCTCGTACCAATGATCGTGTGCACCGCAGATCGTCCTCCTGAGCTCCACGGGGTCGGTGCGCCGCAGACCATCGACCAACAGCGGCTCTACGGTTCGGCAGTCCGCAGCTTCGTCAATGTCGAACCCCAGAATTCCGTTGATGCGCCGTCGTGGAGGGGCATCGCGTCATCGGCATGGTCGACTGCGCTTGCCTCGCACAATCCAGGTCCGGTCCACCTGAATCTTGGGTTCCGTGAGCCACTCGTAGGTACAGCTGGAGACTTGCCGCCACGCAACGAAGAGTCGATCGCAAGTGATGTCCAGGTACTTCCTGATCCCTCGATCGCAACGCTGTTGTCGAGCACCCGTGGAGTGGTGGTGGCCGGGGAGGGAATCGCCGACTTTGACGTCGTCAGCGAATGGCTCGGACGCCTTGGCTGGCCCGTCATCGCCGACCCACGCAGTGGGCTTCGTGTCTTGGAGGACCGCCTTCCACACGCACCGATCATCTCGGCCGCCGATCCCATCTTGCGCTCGGCGCTGATGCAGGAGCGCCTGCGACCCGATGTCGTGTTGCGAATCGGGGAGCCACCCGTGTCGAAGGTCGTCAACGCGTGGCTCGCCCAGTCGAAGGCGTCCTACGTTGCGATCTCCCGCCGTCCGGTGGTGACGGATCCTGACCGCGTCGTCTCTCATTCGGTGACCGGGCCCATCGAGGAGTCATTGACTGCGATTGGTCACGTTGTCGGTTGCTCCGATGACGAGTGGATCGCGTCATGGGTTGCGGCAGAAACCATCGCGCGAACGGTGATCGATGAATCGATGGTTGGCGCGACGCTGCATGAGGCGAAGGTCGCCCATTTGCTCGTCGATCAATTGGGTGACGACACCGCGCTCGTCGTGTCGTCGAGCATGCCTGTGCGCGACGTGGAGTGGTTCGGTGGACGTCGCAACGACCTTCGTGTGCTGTCCAACCGCGGTGCGAACGGAATCGACGGGGTCGTCGCAACGTCGATCGGTGTTGCACTCGGTTCGCGCGAGCCAGTGACCATCCTGATCGGGGACATCGCGCTCGTGCACGACTCCTCGTCACTCGTCAACATCGTCGACCATGCCGTCGACCTGCACATCGTGCTCATCGACAATCGTGGCGGAGGAATCTTTTCCTTCCTTCCACAGGCTGAGGCGTTGGAGACCGATCAGTTCGAGAAGTTGTTCGGTACACCTCATTCAACGGATTTCGCATCGCTGTGCCGCGCACACGGCATCGAGTATCACGAGGTCGAAAGCGAAGAACAGTTGATCGAAGTCTCGCTGCGCGATGGAGTCCGACTCTCCCATGTGCGCACGGATCGTCCGCGCAACGTGGAGATCCACCGTGAGTTGAACGATGCCGTCGTGTCGGCCCTGGAAGCCGCGTTCGCTACGGGCGGATGATCGCAGCGAGCATCGCCTGGAACTTCGCCTGAGTCTCGGCGAGTTCTGAGAGCGGGTCGCTGTCGGCGACGATTCCACCACCCGCGAACAACCGAGCGGTCCGGCGGTCGGAACTCATCTCTGCGCAACGGATCGCGACGGCAAAGGATCCGTCGCCCGTGGAATCGAACCAGCCGATCGCGCCTCCATACCTGCCTCGGTCGAGACCCTCGTGGCGTGCGATGAGTTCGAGGGCGGCCTCGCGAGGAAATCCCCCGAGCGCGGGCGTCGGTGAGAGCATGCGGGCGGCATCGAGGACGTGCAGACGGGGAGTGGACAGTGCCCCTTGCAGCCTCGTGCCGAGGTGCTGGACGTTGGCAACCTTGACCACGGTTGGCTCGGGCTCCCAGTCGAGGAACGAGCAGTGTGGGAGAAGTGTGTCGTGGACCATGTCGATGACGACTCGATGTTCGATCTGGTTCTTCGGACTCGCCAGCAGTTCGGCGGCAAGCCGCTCGTCGGTCACTGGGTCGCCCGTGCGGGGTGTGGTTCCGGCGAGAGGATGGCTGAAGATCTCCGAACCACGAATCTCGACGAGCAACTCAGGCGACGCGCCGATGAAACCGTCGAAGGAATAGCGGTAGCTGGAGCCAAACGAGGCCTTGAGTCGAAGGAGGAGTCCATGAACGTCGATCGGATCGGTGGCCTCGACGATGACATCGCGTGCGATCACGGCTTTGGTGATCGCGCCTTTTCGCACCGCGTCTCGAATCGCACTGACTGCGGTCAGATACTGCTCGACGGCGACACCTGGTCGAACCTGGAAACTGTTAGTCGTTGCCTGTGGACGTGGGCGACGGTGGATCTCGGGCGTCGTGCCCTCGACATGGGCAAGCCATTCGGAACCATCCTCGGTCTTGACGATCCACTGCTCGGGAAGTACGAACTCGCCTGGGCGGCTTCGATCGAACGGCAGTGAGCCAATGACGAGAGGGCGAGCGCCAGGTTCATCGTGCGGTCCGTCGACCACGAGTGATTCGACGAGTGCACGGGCCCCGTCATGATCCGTGCGCGCGGCGACACCCTGCCCAGCGACGCCGACTCCATCGCGGACGAACAGGTGCCCTGACGAGCCGCAGAAATCGTTCAGGTCGATGGTCGAGTCCGTGAAGTCCCGTAGCGGACGGACGATGATCTTCAATTCGACCTCGTTGCATGGAGCAATTGCGTGAGGCCGCCACTCAATTGCCGGTGCACAACATGTTCGAAACCAGCGGACTCAAGCAGTGCGACGAGCCGAGACGGCTCTGGCAGGTAGGCGACGCTCTTGGGGAGGTAGCGGTATGCGGCGCGATCGGACAGGAGACCTCCGATGAGGGGAACGATCTTGCCGAAGTAGATCCCGTTGCCGAAGCGAACCAACGGGTTGTGCGGCACGCCGACATCGAGGAGGCTGATTCGACCGTTCGGTCTGACGACGCGGTGGAGTTCGGTGAAGAACGACGCAAGGTCCACGAGGTTGCGAAGCGCAAAGCCGCAGGTCACTCCATCGACGCTCGAGTCGGGAACGGGCAGTTGCAGGATGTCGGCTTGAACCCGCGGAGCTTCACTTCGGCCAGCATGCAGCATCCCGTATGAGAGGTCGACCGAAATCGGCGACAACCCTGCGTCAGCAAGATCGATGCACATGTCGCCCGTTCCACTCGCCAGGTCGAGCACGATGCTGTGCTCTGGCAAACCGAGTGCCTTGAGGGCAATCTTCCTCCAGCGCACGTCGAGCCGGAACGTCATGATGCGGTTGACGAGGTCGTAGCGCGGGGCAATCTGGTCGAACATGTCCTGCACTGCAGCGCGTTTTGCGTCTCCCTGCAGGAGGCCCTCGGTGTCCCACGAGGAGCGGTGGTGATTGCGATTCCGAGCCACGAAGGAAGGTTACGACCCGAGCACGCCTTCGGTGCCGACCGAGGTGCTTGGTAGCGTCGAGACGTTCAACACATGGGGGTCGTGAGTGATCGATTTTTCGTTTCCACCTGAGGTGGAAGAGGTCCGCCTCAAGGTTCGTGAATTCATGGACCAGGTCGTTCGCCCCCGTTGGGACTCGATCGATCAGTCCGACCGTTCGCAAGTGGTCAAGGCCATCGTCTCCTTGCGTAAGACCGCTCGCGAGGACTGGTCGTTGTGGCTTCCGCACATGCCCAAGGAGTGGGGAGGCATGGGTCTTGGACCGACAGCGATGGCAGCGGTGTCGGCCGAGGCGGGCAAGGTTGGCATCGGGCCGTACGTGCTCAACGCGCAAGCCCCGGACGAAGGCAACCAGCACACGTTGCTCCACTGGGGAACTCCCGAACAGAAAGAGAAATATCTCAAGCCGTTGTGTGAGGGCACTGCGCGCTCGTGCTTCGCGATGACGGAACCCGAGGTCGCGGGAAGCGACCCGACGCTGATCCGGACGACCGCCTATCAGGACGGCGACGAGTGGGTGATCAACGGCCACAAGTGGTTCATCTCGGGTGCGCGTGGAGCGCAGTTCGCGTTGCTCGTGGCGCGGACGGAGGATGACCCCGATCTACCGCAGGCTGCGAACTCGTGTTTCATCGTCGACATTCCGAGCGAGGGGTGGGAGGTCGTGCGCGATGTCGAGACGATGTCCGGCAGTCACAATCACTGTGAGATTCGCATCACCGATCTTCGTGTGCCGGCATCGAACATGCTGGGTGGTCGCGGTCAGGGACACCTGCTCGGACAGTATCGACTCGGTCCTGCCCGACTTGCGCACTGCATGCGCTGGATCGGTCAGGCAGAAGCTGCGCTCGACATGATGGTCGCGCGTTCGCTCGAGCGCTATTCACACGGTTCGTTGCTTGCGGAAAAGCAGGGAATTCAGTGGCTCATCGCCGATTCGGCGATGGAGATGTATCAGGGCAAGTTGATGATTCTGCACGCTGCGTACAAGATCGAACACGGACTCGATTTCACGTCGGAAGTGTCGATGGCCAAGCACTTCGTCGCCAACAGCTTGTGGAACATCGTCGATCGTGCGATCCAGGTTCATGGTGCGCTCGGTTACTCGACCGACACACCGCTCGCCGGCATGTTGCAGCAGGCGAGGTGGAGTCGGTTCGCCGACGGTGCGGACGAGATCCACCAAATGCGCATCGCTCAGCGCACGATCGCGGCATACAAGGACCACGGATCGACGAAGAAGGCGACGGGAGACCTCCCACTGTGACGAGCATCCACAACTCCTCGATCACCTTCGGTGTCTTCATGCCTCAGGGTTGGAAGATGGAGCTCGTCGGCCTCCCGACCGCGTCGGAGAAGTGGCAGGCGTCGGTCGACGTCGCCTTGCGCGCCGAACAAGCAGGATTCGACTCCATCTGGGTGTACGACCACTTCCACAACGTCCCTCGTCCCGCGCACGAAGCGGTCTTCGAATGTTGGACGACGATGGCCGCCATCAGTCAGTTGACGAAGACCATCCGACTGGGCCAGATGGTCGGGTGCAACCTGTATCGACCGCCGTCGTTGTTGGCCAAGATCACCTCGAGTCTGGACGTCATCTCCGGTGGGCGTCTCGACTGGGGAATCGGTGCCGGTTGGTACGAAAACGAGTGTCGTGGGTACGGATATCCATTCCCAGTTCCGAAGGACCGCATCGCCATGCTGCGCGAAGCCGTCGAGATCGTGACCTCGATGTGGACGAAGAGTGAGACGTCCTACGACGGCAAGTACTACCAACTGTCGCGAGCGAATTGCGACCCGAAGCCGTTGCAGCAGCCCCGTCCACCGATCTGGATCGGCGGCGGCGGCGAGCAGCTCACCCTGCGAGTCGTCGCTCAGTACGCCGACTACTCGAACTTCGGTGGAACTCCCGCGGAGTTCGCGCGCAAGCGTGAGATCCTGAAGGGCCATTGCGCGGCGGTCGGGCGCGACGAGGGAGCGATCGTCAAGACGTGGTCACCAGAGATCTTGATTCGGTCGACCGAAGCAGAGTTGCGTGCCGGTCAGGCGATGAGCATTCGTGGCGAGTCCTTCGAGCAGTGGCGTGACTCGAATCTCGTCGGCACCCCGGACGAGGTGGAAGCCAAGATTCGCGAGTACATCGCTCTTGGATGTGGTGGATTCGTCCCGTGGTGCGTGGACTATCCAACGTTCGACACGTTGGACGCATTCGGTCAAATTGCGACGCGTGTGCGCCGCGACTTTCCCGCTCAGGCGTAGTAGCGGAAGATCACTTCAGCGACGCACGAAGGCTTCGATGCACCTTCGCATTCGAAGGTGACCTCGATGGTGACCTGTACGCCGCCGGTCACTGGCTCCACGTTCATCAACTTCGCACCCGCGCGGAGCTTCGCGCCGACGGGAACGGGGGCCATGAATCGAACACGATTCGCCCCATAGTTGACGCCCATCTTCACGCCTTCGACGCGCCAGATCTGTGGAAGCAATGCTGGTCCGAGGGACAAGGTCAGATAACCGTGTGCGATGGTTCCACCGAAGGGACCGGACTTCGCCTTTTCGACGTCGAGGTGAATCCACTGGTGATCGCCGGTTGCGTCAGCAAAGAGCTGAACTCTTTCCTGTGTCACCTCCAAGTAGTCGCTGTAGCCGAGATGCTCACCGATGTGTGAGGGAAGTTCGTCGATGCTCTTGATGATCGTGGTCATGTAGGCAGTTTGGCAGATCGAGGGAAGTGCCCACGAACCCGTGGGGGAGGCTCAGCGGAACCAGATTCGCTGGTGCTCCTTGCTTTGCCGATGGAGCAGCAGCGCAAGGAGGGCGACGTTGAACGCGAAACTGATGATGCCGTTGCCAAGCAGTCGGTACCGCAAGGATGCGCCGACGTCTGAATACACGATGAAATTGATGAGGAACGGGCTGATGGCGGCCGCGACGCTCAGGCGGTACCCCAGGCGACGCTCGTTGGCCATGAGGAGACCGCCGCCCGCGTAGAGGGCGATGACGACGAGACCGATGAGGAGTCCTCCGGGAAAGCGAAGGCGCAGGTAGTACATCTCGCCACCACCATCCAAGAGGTCAACGAGTGCAAAGAATCCGTCGAAGTACAAAAGCCACGTCGCGATCTGCAACGTCTGTGGCTGCATGCGATCGAACCATTTCTTGAAATTGATTTCCGACACCACTCCAGTGTGGCAGAACTAGCCTCACGGTGTGCGTTCAGGCTTCGTCTCACTCGTCGGTCGTCCGAACGTCGGCAAGTCCACACTGCTGAATGCGCTCGTCGGTCGCAAGGTGAGCATCGTGTCGAACAAGCCGCAGACGACACGAACGGCGGTTCGAGGGGTCCTGACGATCGGTGAAGCACAGGCAGTATTCGTCGACACGCCGGGCTTGCACAAGGCAGTTTCTGCGCTCGGAGAGAAGATCAATGCCACCGCACTCGGCTCGACGAAGGATGTCGACGTCACGTGTCTCGTCATCGATGCAACCCAACCGATCGGCAAGGGTGACGAGTGGGTTGCTTCGCACGTCGACATGTCGCGCTGCGTGGTCGTTCTGAACAAGTCGGACAAAGCCTCGCGTGAGCAGATGCTCGCGCAGTTGACACGAGCGTCGAGATTCAACGCTGAGTCATACTTTCCGGTGTCTGCCGCGACGGGTGACGGCATCGACGCGCTGAAAGCGCACCTGCTCCAACTGATGCCCGAGGGGGAGTTCCTGTACCCATCGGAGATGGTCAGCGAAACCGACGATGTGACCTGGGTTGCGGAACTCGTTCGTGAAGTGCTCCTGGATCGCACGGACGAAGAGCTGCCGTATTCGATAGCGACGCGCGCAAGTGTCTCGGATGACGGCGCGGTGATCTGTGAGATCGTCGTCGAGCGTGAGAGCCAGAAGGGCATGGTCATCGGTAAGGGCGGCTCGATGCTGAAAGCCGTGCGTCAGGCAGTCAAACCTCAACTCCCGAAGGGCGTTCGGCTCGAGTTGACGGTCGTCGTCGACAAGAACTGGCAGCAGCGAGCGGATCGAGTCGAGCGTCTCGGTTACTGAGTCAGGTCAGCCCGTCACCACGAGGCTCGAGTAGTCGTCGAACGTGACGGGAGTGAGCGGACCAGCAAGGTCACCTCGGCCTCGAGGGACGCCCGTCGGCACGCCGTCGACCGAGAAGAGCACTTGACCGATGCCAGGTCGACTGGTCAGGGTGAGCACGATTTGCGCGACGGCAAGTCGCTGGTCGAGAGGGCTCAAGGTGTCGAGGAGTCCGCGAGTCGAATCCACGCTCGCGACGCCACGCTCGACGGAAACGGTTGCAGAGAACGTCTTGGGGATCGCCGTTCGCAGTCCCGCGAGTGCGGGATCCTGGGTGTCGAGTGCGCTCAACGTCGCGAGTGCCTGATCCGGGCCTGCTGGGGCAGCAACCAAGCGGACGATCTTGAGCACGCGCGAGTTGCTGATGAAATAGGCATCAATTGCTTCGGTGGAGGTGTCAGAACCGGGGAGCGTTGTGACTGCGCTCGGTGCGAGCGTGGTTCGAGGCGAGGACAGTTCGTAGGGGACTTCGGAGTCGGGTATCGCTTGGAAGTCGCCGCCAGCGGGAATGGCACACGACGCACAGGCAATTACGAGCCAGAGCGTGCGTGAGAGGCCAGTCCGTTTCACGAGTCGACCGCACTGTCCTCGTTGAGCGGACGTCGAGCCATCGTCACGAGGAATCTCGCCCCGCCTGACGAGGAGTTCTCCACGCTTGCAGTTCCACCAAGTGCGCGGGCGTGCTCGGCCACGATAGCGAGACCTAGTCCTGAACCCGTCGAATTGCGAGAGGCCGAGCCACGTGCGAAACGTTCGAAGATGCGCTCACGCTCACTGACGGCGATTCCAGGTCCATCATCCTCGACCCCGATGAGGAAGAACTCATCCGTCGCGTGGAGGGTCACCCGTTTCGCTCCACCGGCGTGGTCGCGAGCGTTCTCCAGCAAGTTGACGATGATGCGTTCGATACGTCGACGGTCGAGGAGGCCCGTCGTCGTCGCGCCGTCGCTCGACGAGACGTCGAAGGGGACTCCAGCAAAGCCGTAGCGATTCATGACGCGTCCGATGAAGTCGGCCAGGTCGACGTCGTCCACATTTGACTCACTCGCTCCTGCGTCCATGCGAGAGAGTTCGAGGAGGTCGATCACCGTGCGGTCGAATCGCTTGACCTGCGAGGCGACGATGTCGATCGCCTGTTGGTTGCGTTCGGTGAAGTCGTCCCTGCGGGCCACGATGACGTCGACTGCGGCGGCGAGCGCGGTGACCGGGCTTCGGAGCTCGTGGCTCACGTCACTTGCGAATCGTTGCTCTCGTTCGATTCGGGTCTGCACGGCATCGGCCATGTCGTTGAACGAGTCCACGAGTTGGTCGAGGTCGGGGTCATCCTCGGGATCGAGTCGTGTGTCGAGCCTTCCCGTCGCGATGGTGTTGGCGGCTTTCGTGACACGTGCGAGAGGTCGCAGTGCAGTGCGACTCATGACGAATCCGAGAAAGCCGGCTGCGATGGTGATGAGGATCACGCCTGCGAGGAGCGTCGTTTGGATCGTGCGCAGCGTCGTCTGTACGTCGTTGAGCGGGAAGGCTTCGAAATACTGCGCACCGAGTGAGGGCATCGCAACACCCACACCTTCGTATGGCTGACCATTGAAGGAGAATCGCTGACGTCCACTCGACCCCGCCAGTGTGCGCTCGACGAGTTGGGTCGGGAGATTGGACTGGGTGAAGCGCAACGGCTCCTGGGCGTAGAAGCTTTCGACATTCGTCTCGGTGGCATCGAGATGGAGCACGGCATACCCTCCGCGCTCGCTGCGAATGTTGGTCATCACGTCGGCCACATTCGAGCGGTCTCCCGCGATCACGGTGCGGACGAGCTGGGCGTTGTTGAAGGCTTGTCGCTTGGCCACGTCGGTTCGCTGGCTGAGGAGATATGACCGTGTGCTCGCGTAGGTGACCACGCTGAGGGCGAGTGCAGCAGCAAGCGCTGCGAGACCGAAGAACGTCACCATGCGACCACGGAGGCCGAGACGGAGACGAAGGGGTGGGCGCGCCACGCTCACAGCATGGCAGGGAAGTGAACCGGAACCGATGGGCCCAAGGGGGAGCATGGACCCATCGGTTCAGTGGGTCAACTGTGCTTCCCCCACTTGACGCTTTGGGGCTGAAAGTGTGCGTTTTCTGTAACAATTCGGTCCGGTCGGGCAGAATGCGAGGCGTGGCGACGCTGCTCTTCATCGAGGATGACCCCAACATTCGCACGGCGCTGCGCCTCAGCCTCGAAGACGAGGGCTATCGGGTGGAGGAGGCCGCCGATGGAGAATCGGGCATCAAGGCCTTTCCGACCGTCCGACCCGATCTCGTGTTGCTCGATCTCCGGTTGCCCGACATGAGTGGCTTCGAGGTGTGCAGGTCGTTGCGCCGCTTGAGCACGGTGCCGATCATCATCGTCACGGCGCAGACCGACACCCACGACCTCGTCGTCGGTCTCGAGGCGGGAGCGGATGACTACGTCACCAAACCGGTGAACACCAAGGAACTCGCCGCACGAATTCGTGCCTCGATTCGACGAACGCACCTCGCTGGCTCGGGTGGCATTGGCTCGGTGAGCACCTTCGGTGACATCGAGGTGAGGCGCGACTTGAGCGTCGTGTTGAAGAAGGGTGTGGAGATCTCTCTGACGCGCACGGAGTACGACCTGCTCTGTGAGTTCGCCGATCATCCGAACATGGTGTTGTCGCGCGATCAGCTGCTCGAACGTGTGTGGGGTTATGAGTATCTCGGCGACAGTCGGTTGGTCGACGCACACATCCGGAGACTCCGTGTGAAGATCGAGGACCAGCCCGATGCGCCAAAGCTGATTTCTACTGTTCGCGGGATGGGTTATCGACTCATCGTGAGCGCGACAGATCGTGCAGGTAGCTGAGCACTTCGCTGCGGGTGATCGTTCGCTTGAGCGACGGGAGTTGTGCGCCAAGTACTCGTCCGTAGGACTTGGTAGCGAGGCGTGGATCGAGAATCGCGACAACTCCTTTGTCAGATGAGGTTCGAATCAGACGACCAGCGGCTTGTGCGAGTTGCGTTGCGGCAATCGGAATGTCGATTTCGGCGAACGCGGTCTGTCCGATCGCATCCCTGCGCGCGCTGAGCAGCGGGTCGTCGGGGCGAGGGAAGGGAATCTTGTCGATGATCACGAGGCTGAGGGTGTCGCCGGGGACGTCGACACCTTGGAAGAAGCCGGCTGTGGCAAACAGGCACGACTCCTCGTCCTCGGTGAACGCCTCGACGAGTGCCATCTTGGGCAGGTCGTCTTGGCGGAAGATGGGAAAGTCGGTGCGCTCCTGTGCCGCATCTGCTGCGAGGTGCATCGCTCGATAGGTGGTGAACAGTGCAAGCGTGCGACCACCAGCTGCAGTGATGAGGTCGATGATCTCTTGGTTCACCGCGTCGTCACGCGTGTCGACACCTGGTGGCGGTAAGTGTTTCGCGCAGTAGATGTAGCCACTGTTTTCGTAGTCGAACGGGCTTCCGACATCGATTGCATCGCAGGTGGTCATGTCGATTCCGACGCGTTGGGGCAACGAAGCGGGGATCGTGGCGCTGGTCAACACGGCCGTGCGTTTCGTCCATACGCGCTCGGCGAGCAATGGGGCGACGTTGAGTGGAGCGATCTCCAGCATCGGTCGGTCCGTCGAACCCGAGACCCAGGCGACGAATGATGCACTTGCGGTCAGGCAGCTGTCGATCTGCTCGATGAGCCGCGTCGCGGTCGTGACCGCGCGGAGTGCCTTCTGTTTGACCGACTCATTGTCCGACGACACCCCTTGGACTGCCGTGAGAGCATCGTCGGTGCACAGGCGGAGTTCGACCAGTGCGTCGGCTATCGGCTGGTCGAGCGGGAGTGCCACACGCTGTCCGCTGCGTGCGGCAAGCGCCGTGGTGAGAGAAGTGCCCACGCGACCGAAGCGGCTGTACAGGGCGTCGTCGGCGATCACGCTGCGGATGGTGCTCGCAATCGATGCGACTCGACCCGGACCGATTGCCACCGAAGCCGATGAGCTCACGACGTCTTCGAGCTGATGAGCTTCGTCGAAGATGACGACATCGTGGTCGGGGAGGATCGATCCATCGGAGGCGATGTCGAGTGCGTACAGATGGGTATTGACGACGATCACATCGGAATCTTGCGCACGTGCTCGCGCGGCTTCAGCGAAACAGTCATTGCCGCGCGGACACTTTCGGGCCCCAGGGCATTCCTCACTCGTCACGGAGACCTGACGCCAGGCATGATCGGGAAGTGGCCAGTCGATGTCACCCGAATCTCCGGTTTGCGTCTCCAGAGACCAGTCGACCAACTTGCGCACCGCAGCGGTTGCGGTCGGGTCGACGGCGAGTTGTTGCTGTGAGCGATCGTTCAGTTCATCCACGCGTTGGAGGCAGAGGTAATTGCTCCTGCCCTTCAGCACGGCGAACGTGAGCTCCCGACCCAGTTCCGCTTCGACGACGCTCGACACGAGTGGGAGGTCGAACTTCGCAAGTTGATCCTGCAGCGCCTTCGTGTAAGTGGCGACGACCGTTCGACGACCCGAGAGCGCAACAGGTACGAGGTATCCGAGAGACTTGCCGGTGCCCGTGCCGGCTTGCACGATGAGATGTCGACCCGACTCGATCGCAGACGTGATCTCGCGAGCCATCGTCACCTGGCCTGGGCGCGACTCGGATCGCTCGAGTCGATCGACCGTCGCGTCGAGCAGATCCTCGACCCGCAGTGTGGTCATGTGCGAGGGTTCGTGCCAAGCAGGGCAAGCGCAGCGTCGAACTCGTGGGCATCGAAGTCGGGCCACGTCCGCTCGGTGAAGAAGATGCGCGCGCTCGGAATCTGCCAGAGAAGGAAGTTGGAGATCCGCGACTCTCCCGAGGTGCGCACGAGCAGGTCGACCGGTGGCATCTGGGGGAGGTATGTCGCAGAAGAAATCTCCTCGACGGAAGGGGAGGAATGCGTTCGTCGGACGCTGTTCACCGCTCGGACGATCTCGGCTCGAGAGCCATAGTCGAATGCGACCGTGAGGACCATGCCGGTGTTGTGTGCGGTGTCCTCGATGGCCTGGCGGATCGCTTTCTGCACGACGCTCGGAGTCTTGGCCTCGGGCTCGTCGAACGGGCGTCCTATCCAACGCACCCGAACGTTGTTGGCGTTCAGTTCCTCGATTCGACCAAAGAGTTTCTTGTGGAGGGACAGGATGTGGCGAACCTCCGCACGCGGTCTGATCCAGTTCTCGGTGCTGAATCCGAAGACCGTCAACCAACCGACGTTTCGCTTGGCCGCGTGTCGGACCACTTCGGCCAGATTCTCTTCGCCGGCGGTGTGGCCGTCGGTGCGAGGAAGACCTCGACGGCGCGCCCATCGACCATTGCCGTCCATGATGCACGCGACATGGATGCCGGTGGGAAGCGGGTCGATCATGGTCATGTAGTCGGCAACACTACCGAGCGGGCGTGCGAGACTAGATGCATGGCAACTGGCGAAATCTCGCGACCCCAAGGGTTTTCAGTGGCCATGTCACACGTCGTCGTGTGCGGCGGATCCTTGGATGAATGGTGTGAGACCGATGCAATGAGTTGGTCGAAACGCATCGACACCGTCGTCGACAGCGTCGCATCGATGGGTGCCCGCTGGATCACGGTGTGTCCGTATGGCGGAGAGGTCTCCAACGAACGTCGAGAAGCCCTGGTCGTGCGTCTCGTCGACAGCCTGTTCGGGACGCGTCGAGGGGATCGCGTGTGGCACGTGAGCCGGCGCGGGGTGGTCGTCATCGTCGACACGTGCGCCGATGGCAGGGAACGTCTCGCACACGCGGCGGCCTCGATTCCGGCGGGAGTCGACGTCGACGAAGAGGCGCTGAAGCTTGCAGTCTTGGCGCCCGCGCTCGATGACCCCGACCTCGTGATCATCTTCGGCGATCCGACGACGTTGCCCCCGTCGCTCGTGTGGGAGCTCGCCTACAGCGAACTCGTCTTCCTGAACGTTCCGTGGAGTGACTTCGACGCCGAACACGTGGAGATGGCAGTCGACGACTTCGAACGTCGCGAACGTCGCTTCGGCGGAGTTGATTCGTGACGAACTATCGCGACAATGCGATCGTGTTGCGCACGTACAAGCTCGGCGAGGCCGACCGGATCATCGTGTTGTTGACCGAGCACCACGGCAAGGTTCGCGCGGTTGCCAAGGGCGTTCGCAAGACCACTTCCAAGATTGGTGCCCGCCTCGAGCCGCTCAATCATGTGGACGTCTTGCTCCACCGGGGACGAGATCTCGACACCGTTTCGCAAGTGGATCTGTTGTCGGCCAGCAACGATCTCCGGTCCGATCTCGACGTGTTGACGGCAGGGATGGCGCTGCTCGAAGGCGCCGATCACATGACCCAGGATCGCGAAGCGTGCCCCCAGACCTATCGCATGCTGCTCGGCGCCATCACGACGCTCGCACAGGGCTCGTCGCCGGTTTTGGTCGCCGCCTTTTACTGGAAGATGCTCGCTGCCGAAGGGTTGTCACCTGAGCTCGACCGATGCGTCGCCTGTGGAGCGGACTCCGATCTCGTCGCCTTCGACATCGGGCACGGCGGAGTGCAGTGCAAGGGTTGTCGATCTGGGGTTGGAATCTCCACGGCCGGACTCGGCCTGCTGCGACAGATCCTCGGCGGGCAACTTGTTGCGGCGCTTGGCGCGGAGGAGTCCGGAGCAACGTCAGAGGTGACCGCTCTCGCCACGCGTGCAATGGAATTCCACAACGAGCGACGCCTCCGAAGCAGCGCAATGTTCGAGCGTCGCCACTAGCGCTTCTCGTAGACTGAACGAATGCCCGCGACCGACCTCGACCAGATCGTCAATCTGTGCAAGCGTCGCGGATTCGTCTATCCGAGCGCGGAGATCTACGGCGGTTTTCGTTCGTCGTATGACTACGGCCCTCTCGGGTCGCTCATGTTGCGCAACGTCAAGGACGCATGGGTGCGCGCAATGGTCCAGGAGCGCGACGACACCGTCTTGATCGATGCGGCGATCCTCGGACCACCTCAGGTGTTCGAAGCAAGTGGTCACCTCGCGAACTTCAGCGATCCGCTCGTCGACTGCACGGTGTGCAAGCGCCGCTTTCGTGAGGACCAACTGGACGATCGCGACTGCCCACAGTCGAAGAAGGGTTGCGCGTTCACCGAGGCACGCGCCTTCAACCTGATGTTCAAGACCCACGCGGGTCCAGTCGAGGGCGAGGGCGCCGACGTGTACATGCGTCCTGAGACCGCCCAGGGCATGTTCGTGAACTTCGCCAACGTGTTGCAAACCTCGCGCAAGAAGCCACCCTTTGGAATCGCACAGGTGGGCAAGAGCTTCCGCAACGAGATCACTCCGGGAAACTTCATCTTCCGCACGCGTGAATTCGAACAGATGGAGATGGAGTTCTTCGTTCCGCCGGCCGAAGGCCCGAAGTGGTATTCGTACTGGTGTGAAGCCCGCATGCAGTGGTACATCGATCACGGCATTCCGTCTGACCTGTTGCGGATTCGCGCACACGCCTCGGACGAGTTGTCGCACTATTCCGCAGGGACGAGCGACATCGAGTTCAAGTTCCCGTGGGGATGGGGTGAACTCGAGGGCATCGCACAGCGCACCGATTTCGACTTGAAGCGCCACGCGGAGTTCTCCAAGCAACGCCTCGAGTACTTCGATCAGACGACGAACGAGCGTTACGTGCCCTACGTCGTGGAACCAGCAGCTGGTGCGAACCGCACGATGGCGGCCTTCCTGCTCGCCGCGTATGACGAGGACGTCATCAATGACGAAACGCGCACCGTGTTGCGACTCCATCCGCGACTCGCTCCGTATCAAGTTGCCGTGTTGCCGCTGTCGAAGAAGGACACGCTGTCTCCGGTCGCCAAGGAGATCTTCGGTCGTCTGAGCAAGCGATACATGTGTGAATACGACGAGACCCAGGCGATCGGTCGTCGGTATCGACGTCAGGATGAGATCGGCACCCCGTTGTGCGTCACCGTGGACTTCGACACGCTCGAAGATCACTCGGTGACGATCCGTGATCGCGATACGACCAATCAGGAGCGCGTGGCGATCGCAGATCTCGAGTCGGTGCTTTCTCAGCGCCTCGGTTTCTAGTTCGAACAACGAAGGAGAATCAGATGAGCAAGGTATGCGTTGCGGTCAAACTGACCATCAAGGCAGGAATGCGTGACGCATTCGACGCTGCGGTGGCACCGGGTCTGGCGACGGCAGAGGGTGAGGCGGGAACGTTGATGTACGCCTACCACCACGATGCGGCCAATGAGTCCGTCGTCTGGTTCTACGAGGTGTATGCGGATCAGGCGGCCTTCCAGGCGCACATGTCGACCGATTCCTTCAAGGCGTTCTCTGCCTCGCTCGCACCGTTCTTGGATGGCGCGCCCGAGTTTTCGTTCCTCGCTCCAAAGGGTGGCAAGGGCATCTAGTCGTGTATCTCGAGTCGATCGTCGCACGGCACAGGGCAGTGGCCGCCCGTGACGATCGATCGACGTCGGATCTCATCGCGAGCTGTCAGCAACTGTCACCGACACGTGGTTTCGCCTCGCGACTGAGGAGCGACTCCGCGTCAACGCTTGCCGTAATTGCGGAGGTGAAGCGCAAGTCGCCATCCAAGGGCGAACTATGGGGTTCACGTCCGATCGCGCCACTCGTCCAGGCATACGTCGATGGGGGTGCGAGTTGTCTCTCGGTCTTGACGGATGTCGATCACTTCGGTGGTTCGCCGGTCGATCTCGCCGAGGCTCGTTCGATCACGTCACTTCCGGTCCTTCGCAAGGACTTCACCGTGTCGTTGAACGACGTCGCCGATGCTCGGTTGATGGGTGCTGACTGTGTGCTGTTGATCGCCGCAGTTCTCTCCCCAGGAGAGATGTCCGACATGGTGGGGGTGGCCCGTGAGGTCGGCATCGAGGTGTTGGTCGAAACCCATGACGAAGCAGAGGTGGAGCGCTCACTCGACCTTGGGGTGGAGATGATCGGTGTGAATCAGCGAGATCTCGTCACCTTCGAAGTCGATCACGCACGCGCACTCCGCATGGCGTCGGTGATTCCGGACAACGTGATCCGCATTGCCGAATCTGGAGTGCGTCACCGAGGCGACGCCGAAGACCTGCGTCGGGCCGGATTCGATGCGGTTCTCGTGGGCGAGTCGCTGCTTGTCTCTGACTCGCCGAGTTCCGCGCTTGCCGATCTGCGCGTGAAATAAGTCGCCAAGGTCGAACGACCCCCGAACTACGGTTGGGTCGTGTTCATCAAGATTTGCGGCATCACGAGCGAAGAAGACGCGTTGCTCGCGGTCGCGCTCGGCGCCGACGCCATCGGATTCGTGTTCGCCCCGTCACCCCGTCAGATCGCACCGACGAAAGCCCTCGACATCGTCAAGCGATTGCCATCGGACGTGATCACCGTGGGGGTGTTTCGCGACGAACATCCCAAGCGCGTGCTCGAGATCGCTCGTGCGTCGAGGCTGAAGGGCGTGCAGCTTCACGGCAATGAGCCGCTCGAGGCGGTTCGTCTCGTGACGCAAGAGGTGCGCTTTGCGATCAAGGCGGTCGTTGCCGGTTCGGATGCTGCGCGCAGAGCCGATGAGTTCGGTACGGATGCGGTCCTCGTCGACAACGCGCGTCCTGGTTCCGGTGAGGCATTCGACTGGTCCTTGCTCGATGAGTTGCCGAAGGGATTGCGCGTGATGTTGTCGGGCGGTCTGAGCCCGGACAACGTGCGGGGAGCCATCTTGTCGACGCAACCATGGGGGGTCGATGTCAGCAGTGGAGTCGAGCGTTCCCCAGGTGTGAAGGACGCGGTCAAGATGCGCCAGTTCATCACGGCGGCACGAGACGCCCAGGCCGTCCTCGGCGACGACCTCATCGATTAGATCGCCTGCTCGACAGCACCCCAGTTCGGTCGCACCGATACCCTGAGGTCGTGCTCCAAGACCCCTCCACAGACGGACGCTTCGGTGAATTCGGCGGACGATTCGTTCCCGAGACGCTGGTTCCGGCGTGCATGGAACTCGAGGCGGCCTTCAAGGACGCGTGGGCCGATTCGCTCTTCCGCACGGAGCTGAACGATCTCTTGAGGGACTACGTCGGTCGACCCTCGATCATCACGGAGTGCCACAACCTCGGAGCGCAACTCGGTATTCGCCTGCTGCTCAAGCGTGAAGACCTGAATCACACCGGTTCGCACAAGATCAACAACGTCCTCGGACAGGTGCTGCTGGCCAAGCGCATGGGCAAGAAGCGCATCGTTGCAGAAACAGGCGCGGGTCAGCACGGCGTGGCGTCGGCAACCGCGGCAGCACTGCTCGGACTCGAATGCAAGGTGTACATGGGCGAAGTCGACGTCAAGCGTCAGGCGTTGAACGTGTTCAGGATGCGTTTGCTCGGCGCAGAAGTCGTGCCCGCGATGTCCGGGAGTCGCACCCTGAAAGACGCAGTCAACGAGGCCATGCGCGACTGGGTCGCTTCCGTGGAGTCGACGTACTACGCAATCGGTTCGGTGATGGGACCGCATCCGTATCCGTGGATCGTCCGTACCTTCCAGTCCGTGATCGGTGACGAGGCGCGCGTGCAGTGCCGCGATCTGCTCAATGGAGAAGATCCCGACGTTGTCGTCGCCTGTGTCGGTGGCGGCAGCAATGCGATCGGCATCTTTTCGGGTTTCGTCGACACGAGCGCTCGTCTCGTCGGTGTCGAGCCTGCAGGTGGAGCGGCAGTGGGTCGAGGCGTTCCCGGTGTCGTGCACGGAATGCGTTCGTATCTCATGCAAGACGAATACGGACAAGTGCAGGAGGCGCACTCGATCAGTGCTGGACTGGACTATCCCGGTGTCGGCCCCGAGCATTCGCACCTGTCCTCGATCGGTCGAGCCGAATATCCATCGGTGACCGACGAGGAAGTGATCGAAGGGTTCCAGCTGTTGTCGCGCACCGAGGGCATCATCCCGGCCCTCGAATGCGCGCATGCCGTGGCATGGATCTCCCGCGAGGCTCCGAAGATGCAGGGCAAGACGGTGCTCATGAACCTTTCGGGACGCGGAGACAAAGACGTGGCCCAAATGATGGACATCCTCGGTCCGACGCTGTGACCCGGTCGCTCGAATCGCACCTTCGCGCGCGCCGCGAGTCCGGGCGCAAGATCCTCGTCCCGTACGTAACCGGCGGATTGCCGGGCTGGCTGGATGCAATTCGTGCCGCCGCAGCGCAAGGAGCAGACGCCATCGAAATTGGAATCCCATTTTCGGATCCCGTGATGGATGGTCCAGTCATTCAGCAGGCATCGGAGGTCGCGTTGCGCAACGGCGCGACACCAGTGTCGATCCTGCAAGAGATTCGCACCGTCGACGTGGAGGTGCCGCTAGCGGTGATGTGTTATTACAACACCGTGCACAATGCAGGTCACGAGCGTTTCGCGAGCATGCTTGCCGATGCGGGGATCAGTGCCGCCATCGTGCCGGATCTGCCACTCGAAGAGTCCGCCCCGTGGTGCGCCGCAGCAGATGCAGCTGGTGTCGAGACCGTCATGCTGGCTGCTCCGACCGCTCCCGACGAGCGCTTGCCGCGGATCATCGAGCGTGCGCGCGGGTTCGTGTATGCCGTTGGTCTCCTTGGCGTCACCGGTGAACGAGACGAGCTCGCCTCCACCGCCGTCGCGCTTGCTGGCCGACTCAAGGCGCTCACCGACAAGCCGGTTCTGGTCGGCGTCGGCGTGTCGAACGCCGAACAGGCCGTCGAAGCATCGCGTGTGGCGGACGGTGTGATCCAAGGCGCGTCGGTGATGCGTCGCATGCTCGAGAACGGCCCCGACGCGGTGGGCGAGTACGTCGCCGAAGTGCGGCGCGCCCTCGATCACGCACACTCGACGAACTAGGTTTGTCGCATGCTGAAGGCCGGATCCAAGGCACCGAAGATCGACTTGCTCGACCAGAACGGCAAACGAACAACGCTTGCATCGTTCGGCAAGAAGAAGGTGCTGGTGTACTTCTATCCCAAGGCCGACACCCCTGGTTGCACGCAACAGTCGTGCTTGCTGCGCGACATTGCCGGCGAGATTGGCCGCACCGCAATCGTGGGCATCAGCCCTGATTCGCCTGCCAAGCAGAAGAAGTTCGACGACAAGTATTCGCTCGGATTTCCACTCCTAAGTGACGAGGAACATGTCGTTGCAAAGGCCTTCAAGGTGTGGAAGGAAAAGTCGATGTATGGACGCAAGTACATGGGGATCGAACGATCGGCATTCCTCATCGACGCAAACGGTGTGATCACGCATGCCTGGTACAAGATCTCCCCGAAGGACACACCTGCACGATTGTTGGAAGCGCTCGGCAAGTGACGTCGTTCCCTGAACCATCGGCACTCCTGCCACATCGTCCACCGTTTCTCTTCGTCGATGCGATCACGAGCCTCGAGCCGGGCGTGTCCGCGACCGCAACATGGACCTTGACCGGTAAGGAATGGTTCTTCGAAGGTCACTTTCCCGGAAGGCCGACGTTGCCAGGAGTGCTGATGTGCGAGGCGATCGCGCAGACCGGGGCGTTAGCGATCCTCGCTGACGAGCGCTACAAGGGAAAGCTTCCGCTCTTTGGTGGTCTCGATGGAGCGCGCTTCAGGCGTCAGGCTGGTCCCGGCGACACCCTCACGCTCGAGGCGACCATGGGCAAGATGTCCGCTCGGGCAGGAAAAGGCTCGGGTCGCGTCCTCGTGAACGGTGAAGTTGCCTGCGAGTGTGACTTGCTGTTCGTCGTCGTCGACGCCTGATCTCACCCGACGGGGGAGATGATCACCGAACCGTTGTGTCCACCGAAGCCGAAGTTGTTCGAAATGGTCGGCCCGGGGGTCCATGAGCGAGGTTCGCCGATGACGACGTCGATCGACATCGCCGGATCGATCTGCGTCGTGCCTCGGGTTGGTGGGATCAACTTCTTCTCCATGCTCAGCAGTACGGCTGCGGCCTCGAGCGCGCCTGCGGCGCCGAGTGGATGACCCGTCACACCCTTGATCGACACGACCGGTGGTCGCGAATCACCGAAGAGCTTCGCGATTGCCTCGGACTCGGCGGCGTCATTGAGCGGCGTGCTCGTGCCGTGAGCATTGATCTGTTTGATGTCCCCGGGCTTGAGGCCCGCGTCATCGAGTGCAAGTTGCATGCAACGAACGGCTCCCGCGCCGCCGGGTGAGGGGGCGGTGATGTGGTGGGCATCCGCGTTGCTTGCCGCACCGACGATTTCGGCGAGGATCGTCGCGCCACGTTCGACCGCCAAGTCGTATCGCTCGAGGACGAACACCGCTGCACCTTCGCCCATGATGAAGCCGTCTCGCGTTGCATCGAAGGGCTTGCTCACGAGGGTGGTGGAGAGTGCGGTCATGTTGGCGAAACCTGCCAGGGCGGTGATGGTCGCTGCAGATTCGGCTCCGCCCGTGACCACCGAATCGCACTGACCCCAGGCGATCTGACGAGCAGCGGCGCCGATGGCGTGGGTGGCCGCTGCGCATGCCGTGCAAATCGTCTCAGCTGGTCCCTGGAAGCCGTAGCGCATGGAGATCGCCGCGCCCGAGGCGTTGGACATCATCATCGGAACGAGGAACGGTGACACTCGACGTTCGCCCTTTTCGACCCGCACGATCACTTGTTCTTCGAGTGTGCGCAATCCACCAATGCCAGTCCCGAAGATCGTGCCAATGCGGGTGGGGTCGTACGGAAGGGAACCAGATTGCGTCAGTGCTTCGTGTGCTGCCGCGAGGGCGAACTGCTCGCACCGGTCGCTTCGGCGCGCGTCCTTCGGTGAATCGAAATACGGAGACGGATCCCAGTCAGGGATTTCGATCGATCGCGCGCCACTGAAGCCGGGACCGAGAAGGCCCGCCCAGAAATTTTCCTTACCGATACCGCACGGCGCGACGACGCCGTAGCCCGTGATCGCGACGCGATGTCCAGCGCCCCGCATGAACGTGCAGTGGCTACTTGACTTTGGAGGTGACGAGCGCGAAGGCCTTGCCGACCGTGTCGACGCCCTCGAGATCGCTTTCGGGAACCTCGATGCCGAACTCTTCCTCGAGTGCCATCACGAGCTCGACGAGGTCGAGGCTGTCGGCGTCGAGGTCGTCACCGAAGCTCGCCTCTGGGGTGATCTTGGACGGGTCGACGGACAATACGTCGACGGCGCACTTCTTGAATCGGTCGAACAGTTCTTGGCTCACGAGATCTCCTTGGTGTTGCGAGGTGTGCCTGTCACCAAGCACACGTCAATAGTAGTCGGGGTGGCGAGTTCGCCGCCGTTAGTGACCCATGCCGAGGCCACCATCGACGGGTATTACTGCACCCGTGATGTACGCCGCGGAAGGGCTTGCAAGGAACGCGATGACATCGGCAATCTCGTTCGGTTGTGCAGTTCTACCGAGTGGCACGGCCGCCCGCAGTTCCTCCATGCGCTTGTCGCCGAGGACGGCGGTCATGTCGGTGTCGACTGGGCCCGGTGCGACAACGTTCACGCAGACGTTGCGCGATCCGAGTTCACGTGCGAGCGAACGTGCAAGCCCGATGAGTCCGGCCTTGGACGCCGCATAATTCGCCTGCCCCGCGGAGCCAAGCATCGCGACGACGCTGGAGACCAAGATGATGCGTCCGGTTCGTGCGCGAATCATGCCTTGCGCCGCTCGTTTACACACCCGATAGGCGGCGGTGAGGTTGGCATCGACGACATCGGCGAAGTCCGACTCGCTCATCCGAAGCAACAGTCCGTCACGCGTGATTCCGGCATTCGAGACGAGCACACCGACAGGACCGAACTTTTCCTCGACTGCAGCAAACGCTGCATCGACGTCGGCTGCGTTCGTCACGTCGCACTTGACGGCGAAGAATTCCCCGGGTGGCGGCGAGGAGTTGTACGTGACCGCGACGTTGTCGCCGAGTGCGGCGAATGCGCGTGCAGTGGCGAGCCCGATGCCTTTGGATCCTCCGGTGATGAGGACGGTTCGTGGAGTAGATGTCATCGAGATGCTCCCTTCGAAGACCAACGAATGATCGCGCTCGCGGCCGTCATGCCTGCACCGAATCCAACCATGAGGACGAGATCGCCGTCGCGGAGATGTCGCCCGCTCATGGCTCCATCCGTCGCAGCGTCGAACAGTGCGAGCGGGATCGATGCAGATGACGTGTTGCCGGTCTCGTGGAGGACGACCGCAGTGCGTTCAGCGGGGATGCCGAGTCGGTCGCAGGCCGCATCGATGATGCGAGTGTTCGCCTGGTGCGGCACGACGAGTGCAATGTCATCGCCGCTGACGCCGGCGATGGCGAGGGACTTCTGGGCAGAGTCGACCATGATGCGCACCGCTCGGCGGAATACTTCCTTGCCGTCCATCTGAATGTTGCCGCCGATTTCTGCGTAGAGAAGATCCTCGGCCGATCCGTCGGCATCGAGATCCCAGGCCAGGAGATGTCCCGGTCCATCGACGGCTTCGAGCACCGCGGCGCCCGAACCATCGGCAAACAGGACTGCGGTATTCCGATCGGTCCAATCGGTGATGCGCGACAAGGTGTCGGTGCCAATCAGGAGCACCTTCTGCGAACCGATGGCGATGAGGCCGTGCGCGACGGCGAGCGCATAGACGAAACCCGAGCAGGCGGCATTGATGTCGAAGGCGCCGCACGACAGTCCGAGCTCGCGGGCAACGGCGGCAGAGGTGGCCGGAACTTGACGATCGGGGGTGGTGGTGGCGAGGACCAGCGCATCGATGTCGGATGGCTGCAGACCAGCCATCGCAATCGCCTTGCGGGCACTGTCGACGCTGAGTGACATCGTGGAGCCGCCCACGTGCCGGCGATGGATTCCGGTGCGCTCGCGGATCCATTCATCCGAGGTCTCCATCGTCTTGGAAAGCTCGTCGTTGGTGATGATGCGCTCGGGAAGCGCAAGGCCCCAGCCGGTGAATCGTGCGCCGCGCGCAGTTGCGGGAACCTTCGGCATCGATCAAACCCTAATCGTTGAAATGGGTGCGCCTATCGACTGCGCAGCCACGCAACTGGTTGATGTGGCGTGAGACGCTCACCGTCTACGGCGATGAAACTCTGCAACATCCCTGCAAAGGGTGAACGCACCTCGACGTCGCCGACATGGCCGAGCACCGTGCCGACCTCCACGAGCGTCTGGTTCGTGAGATCTGCTCGACGTGTGAAGACTCCCGCACCAGGGGAGACGACGAGTCGCTCGACGGCGAAGAGGTGTTCACCTTCGTGGCGGGCCGTCTCGGGAATCGTTGCCGCGTGGTCGAACGTGTCGAGCCAATCGATGAGCTTGTCGAGGTCGTCGGGGGTCGCGACGCTGATGTTTCGTGAATCTTCGATCGTGCGCTTCACCATTCCAGTCAGAACGCCACCGGGTCCGAGCTCGATGAAACCGGTGATGCCGAGCTGTGAGAGCTCGAGGAGAACGTGCTTCCATCGCACCGGGCTCGAGAGCTGCGCGGAGAGCAACGAGGCCCACTCATCGCCAGCGGCGTGAGCACGCGCGTCCACGTTCGACACCACGGGCACTTCCGTGTCTCGTGGTTTGGCCGCCGCGATCGCGTCGCGCAGTCGATCGCGAGCGGACGTCATATAGGGAGTGTGGAATGCACCGGAAACGGCCAGAGGCATGATTCGCTTGGCACCGAGCTCCTTGGCGTGTTCACCCGCCTTTGCGACTCCTGCCGGGGAACCAGCGATGACGACCTGTCCAGGTGCATTGAAGTTCGCCACCCACACGTCTGCGTCGGCTCGACGACAGGCGACTTCCACGTCTTCATCGTCCAGCCCGAGGACGGCGGCCATCGTTCCGGGTGACGCGAGACCGGCATCGTGCATTGCCGCAGATCGTTCGCTGACGAGTCGTACCCCGTCGTCAAAACCGAGCGCGCCGGTTGCGGTGAGTGCGGTGTATTCGCCGAGGCTGTGGCCGGCGCAGTACGTGGGTTCGATACCGAGACGTTCGACGGCGTCCAAGACCATGAGCGAAGAGACGAAAGTGGTCAACTGCGCATTGCGCGTGTCCTTCAACTCGTCGGCATCGGCATCCAAGAGCAGTTGTGCGACGTCGCGGCCGGCGACCTCGGATGCTTCGGCAACGAGTTCCCAGCTCTCGTGGTCAACCCACGGGCGACCCATGCCGGGGCGCTGTGAGCCCTGCCCCGGAAAGGTAAAGGCCAACATGACCCACACAGCGTAGGTCCCTGATCGGCTCGGTACGATACATCGCTCGGCATGCGCCGAATTGGTCCGATACTCAGGCCCGAGTGGCGGAATGGCAGACGCGACGGACTCAAAATCCGTTGTTCGAAAGGGCGTGTGGGTTCAAGTCCCACCTCGGGCACCAGATGGAAACTCCTACAGTTACGGACGTGTTCGGCACGCGGCTCATCGAACGTCGCCTGCGCACCGTTTCGCAGTCGCTCGCAGCGATGCGCGCAGAGCTCGTGATCTGCGACGAGCAACTCGCACACTTCGAAGACGACGCCAATGACAAGGAGATTCGCGCACTCGTGTCGGAGACTGCATCCGCAGCCCATGAGCACCGCGACGCTGCTCGTCACCTCGAGTTCGTGCGTCGGCGACGAGCGGAGCTGATGGAGGACATCCGCGAACTCGAAGTTCGTCAAGACGAGCTGCTCGACGGGTTGAACAAGAAGTCCGGTTCGCGGTGACGTCTCCGGTTCGCATCGTCGTCGCCGAAGACGAGGCAATCATTCGGCTCGACCTGGTGGAGACGCTCGCCGAAGAGGGTTACGTCGTCGTCGCAGACACCGGCCGTGGTGATACGGCGGTCGAACTCGTGCGCGAACACCAACCAGACGTCGCCATCTTTGACATCAAGATGCCGGGACTCGACGGTCTCGAAGCTGCTCGGATGGTCGCGGACGAAAAGATCTGTCCGGTCGTGATGCTGACTGCCTTCAGCCAGCGACAGGTGATCGAACAAGCACGCGACGCCGGAGCGCTCGCATACCTCGTCAAGCCATTTCAGAAGACCGACCTTGTCCCTGCCATCGAATTGGCGATCGGACGATTCGCCGAAATGAAGGCGATCGCAGGTGAACGTGACCATTTCGGACAGCAACTCGAACTGCGCAAGCTCCTCGATCGAGCCAAGGGCATTCTCATCGACGAACATCAGATGAGCGAACAGGACGCATTCAACTTCATCCAGAAGACGGCGATGAGTCGTCGTTTGAAGATGCAGCAAGTCGCCGAGGGTGTCCTCGATCGTTCGATCACGCCGAACGACTGACTTCGTTCGCTGCGATTATCGTTGGTCGCGGTGAGGACTCGATGAAACTGCTGGCTCTCGACGGCAACTCCCTCACGTACCGGGCGTTCTTTGCCCTGCCCACCGACATGGCGACGGCTTCGGGTCAGGTGACGAACGCCGTGTACGGCTTCACGTCGATGCTCACGACGCTGATGAAGGACCAGCGTCCTGACGGTGTCGTCGTCGTGTTCGATCGTAAGGAGCCGACTTTCCGGCACGAAGCTGCGCCCGAGTACAAGGCGCAACGAGAGAAGCAGCCCGACATCTTGTATCAGCAGCTCGAGATCGTGCGCGAACTTCTGGACGCTCTTGGTGTGGCGACGCTCGACTACCAAGGCTTCGAAGGTGACGACCTGATTGCCACCATCGTCGACCGTTGCGAACGTGATGGCAACGACGTCGTGATCGTGACCGGGGATCGCGACAGCTATCAGCTCGTTCACGATCCACATGTGCGGGTGCTGTACAACAAGCGAGGGGTGAGCGACTATGCGCTGTATGACGAAAAGGGGATCTTCGAACGCACCGGAGTGACACCTGCGCAATACGTGGACTATGCCGCACTGCGCGGTGACCCGAGCGACAACCTCGACGGCCTTCCCGGAGTGGGAGAGAAGACCGCCGCGAAGCTGCTCAATCAGTACGGGTCACTCCAGGCAATCATCGCTGCAGCTGGCGAGCAGACCCCGAAACTGAAGGCGGCAATCGTCGAGCATGCCGATCGAGTCGTGCGCAATTCGGAGTTGATGCGATTGCGACGTGACGTCCCGATCGAGATCGATTATGGCTCTTATGTCCCGCGACCAGATCTCGCGCGCACCACGAAGATGTTCGCCACGCTCGAGTTCAAGAACATGTTGGCTCGTGTCAAAGACGCATTCTCTGCCTTCGTCGGCGAAGAGGTGATTGCATCGGAAGGCGACTCGGCGAGCGCGAGTGTCGGCGCATCGCTTGAGGCGAAGATCACGAATGGGTCACAGTTCCCATCGAAGACCAAAGGTGAAGTGGTCGTCTTGGCGGGCTGGGGTCCCGGGAACGCACTCGGTGATACACCGAGTGGTCTTGCGGTCGTCTCCGATGTGTCGGAGGGGGGCGTGACGTGGATCGATGACCCAGCGGCAGCTGTGGAGTCGTTGTCGAAGTTGCAGATGGTCGTGACCCACGACGCAAAGCGATTGCATCGCTGGTTGTTGTCACACGGGGTTGATCGTCTTCCGAACGTGTTCGATGTCGCCATTGCTGGCTACTTGCTCGACCCTGCCGACGGTGAACGAAGTGTCGCCGACCTGGCTGCCGCCCACCTCGGAATCACGATTGAATCCTCCAATCAGGCACCGAGTGGGCAGCTCTCCTTCACGGAATCTGATTCGGACATCGTGAGGAAGACCTGTGTGGAGGCACTCGCGGTCGCGCGCGTCGTCGATCCGCTACGTGCTGGTTTGACGGCCCAGGAGATGTTGAAGCTGGCCGAGGAAGTCGAGATGCCGTTGATCGCAGTCCTTGCTCGGATGGAGCATCTGGGAATTGGTGTCGACCGTTCGGCCCTCGATCGCATCGCGGCGCATCTCGAGAGTCGTGTTGCCGAACTGACGAAGAGGTTGCACGGACTTGCGGGCAAGGAGTTCAACATCAACTCCCCAGCTCAACTGCGTGTCATTCTGTTCGAGGAAAAGAAACTGCAACCGGGAAAGAAGACCAAGACCGGTTTCAGTACCGATGCCGCGACGTTGGAGAAGATTCGCGACCAATGGCCGGACTTCATCGATGCATTGATGGAGTTTCGCGAACTCGACAAACTGCGGGGGACGTACGGCGAAGGACTTCGCGAGGTCGTCGCAGCGGATGGTCGTATCCACGCAACGTTCAATCAGATGGTTGCGCGAACCGGTCGCCTCAGCAGCGAAAACCCGAACTTGCACAACATCCCGGTGCGCAGTGACGAAGGCAAGGTGTTCAGAACTGCGTTCGTTCCTGCCAAGGGCTCGCAGTTCCTCGTAGCCGACTACAACCAGATCGAACTGCGCTGCATCGCACACCTTGCGAACGATCCCGGGCTCATCGAGGCATTCACGAAGGGCGAGGACATCCACACGAGTACCGCAGCCCGAGTCTTCGGAGTCGCAGCGTCGAAGGTGACGGGGGAGATGCGATCGAAGGCGAAGATGGTGTCGTATGGCCTCGCATATGGCATGGAGGCGTACGGCCTGAGCCAGCGACTCGGGATCGGAGTTGACGAAGCGGCAGAGATCTTGGACGCCTATTTCTCCGCGTTCCCCAACGTGAAGCGGTACATGGACGACGCAGTCGAGACGGCCAAGAAGCGTGGATTCACCGTGACGTTGTTCGGGCGTCGTCGATTCATCCCCGAATTGAACAATCCGAATTTCCGAATTCGTCAGATCGGGGAGCGTCAGGCCATGAACGCCGCGATCCAAGGTCTCGCCGCAGACATCTTCAAGATCGCGCTCGTGTCGATCGATGCGAAGTTGATGGCCTCCAAGACCTCTGGTCGAATCGTTCTACAGGTCCACGACGAAGTCATCGTCGAGGCGAAGAAATCGGAGTCACAGGCAGTCGAAGAGATCGTCCTCGGTTCGATGCGCGAGGCCGCTTCGCTGCGTGTGCCACTCGAGATCAACGCCGCGTGGGGCGACTCGTGGGCGTCAGCCAAGTCGTAGCTCGACATGTCTGAACCGCACCACTGGTTCGAGGAACTTGCCGACCACATGGGTGAGGCTTACCTGCGTTACTCGTTCACCAAGGGAACGGTTCAGGAAGTCGATTTCTTGGTCGATGAACTCGGGCTCACGTCGTCGACGTCGATCCTCGACGTCGGTTGTGGACCGGGGCGACACAGCCTCGAACTCGCGCGCCGAGGATTCCAGGTGACGGGGATCGACATCAGTGAGACCTTCATCGACATTGCGAGATCGACTGCGGACCGAGAGGGTCTGACGAATGCCAAGTTCGTCGTTGCTGATGCCCGTGACGAAAAGGCGATTCTCGGGAGCGTCGGACCAGTGGACCGCGTCGTGTGCCTGTGTCAAGGTGCGTTTGGTGTGATGCGCGATGACGGTCACGATGAGATGGTCCTGCGCACGATGGGTGCGGCGCTGAGGAGCGGTGGACGGCTTGCACTAAGTGCGTTCAATGCGTATTTCTCGGTGCGACATCACCAGGAGGCGGACTTCGACGCAGCTCATGGGATCAGTCACGAGCGAACCGTCATCAAGGATCCCGCAGGGTCGGCCAGGGAGGTCTCGTTGTGGACGGGGTGCTACACCCCCCGTGAACTCAGGCTCCTCCTGACCAAGCATGGTTTTTCGGACCCCACGATCTATGGCGTTGAGCCCGGTGCCTACGGACGGGGCTCGCCGAGCGTGGATACAGCGGAGTTCCTCGTCATCGCCGAACGCGTCTGAAGCCCTCACTGGTAGCGTGAAACCCCTGTCCTTCCGCCGGAAGGACCATGCGGGTGACCGTATGCCATCTCTCCATATCCACCGAAAGAACTTCCATGTCCGACCTTCAGACCATGCAATCCCCGCCAATGGGCACCTTCGACAAGGACGGCAATTACACGCCACGCCAAGTCGTCGAACGCGATCTCTCCCAGCCATTCGCCGAGGCCATCGGCAACACGATGGTGGAACTGAAGGAAGGCCAGCTCGTGACCGGAACGGTCGTGCGCATCACCCGTGACGAAGTGTTGGTGGAAATCGGTTACAAGACCGAAGGCGTCATCCTCTCCCGCGAGTTGAGCATCCGCAACGATGTCGATCCGAACGAGATCGTCAAGCTCGGCGAGAAGATCGAAACGCTCGTCCTCACCCTCGAGGACAAGGAAGGTCGTCTCCTTCTCTCCAAGAAGCGCGCACAGTACGAGCGTGCTTGGGGAGACATCGAGAAGGTCAAGGCTGCGGATGGAACCGTCGAAGGTCTCGTCATTGAAGTCGTCAAGGGCGGTCTCATCGTCGACATCGGTCTGCGCGGATTCCTTCCCGCATCGCTCGTCGAGTTGCGTCGCGTTCGTGACCTCGCGCCGTACATCGGCCAGCGAATCACCGCGAAGATCCTCGAACTCGACCGCAATCGCAACAACGTCGTGTTGTCGCGTCGCACGCTGCTCGAGCAGAACCAGCGCGGCGCTCGCGATGAGTTCCTCACCAACTTGAAGATTGGCGAAGTCCGCAAGGGTCGCATCTCGAGCGTCGTGGCGTTCGGCGCCTTCGTCGATCTCGGTGGCATGGATGGACTCATCCACGTGTCGGAATTGTCGTGGAAGCACGTCGACAACCCGACGGCCGTCGTCAACATCGGTGATGAAGTCACCGTCAAGGTGCTCGAAGTCGACATGGAGCGCGAGCGCATCAGCCTCTCGCTCAAGGCGACGCAGCAGGATCCGTGGCAAGAGTTCGCCAACGGTCACCAGGTCGGCCAGCTCGTCTACGGTCGCGTCACCAAGCTCGTGCCGTTCGGCGCATTCGTCCAAGTGGGCGACGGCATCGAAGGTCTCGTGCACATCTCGGAGATGTCGGCGCACCACGTCGAGGCTCCAGAGCAGGTCGTCACGCCGGCTGAGGAGTTGTGGGTCAAGATCATCGATCTCGACCTCGCTCGCCGACGCATCAGCCTGTCGATCAAGCAGGCTGCCGAGGGCGGCGAATTGGCCGAGGAGTATCGCGGACAGTTCCAGGTCGACGAGCAGGGCAACTGGGTCGGTGGCGGCGACGACAGCGCGCGTGAAGCAGCGTGGTCGGAGTACTTCGACAACGCCGGCTCGACAGAGTCCTCCACTCCAGCCGAATAGGCGCAGCGTCGGGGTATTCCCCGAAGATCGGGTGACGAGTCGTGATCCTTGTTGGTCTGACGGGCGGTATCGGTTCCGGCAAGTCAACGGTGTCGCGTCTTCTGCACGAACGGGGTTGCTCGATCGTCGACGGCGATCAGATTGCCCGTGACCTTCAGGTTCCGCATGGTCCAGCGATTCCCTCGTTGGCCGCGAGGTTCCCTGAAGCGGTGGATGACGGAGTTCTCGATCGGCAAAAGCTCGCTCAGACGGTGTTCACCAACCCCGATGAGTTGGCGGCACTGAACGCGATCATGCTTCCCCTGATCAACGAGGGAATCATGGCCCAGATTGCAGATCACGCAAAGGGCGACGGTCTCGTCGTGCTCGACATGCCGCTGTTGGCCGAGTTCCCGCGTCGCGACTTATCTGGCGTCGTGGTCGTCGACATCGACCCAGAGATCGCCGTCGTGCGGCTCGTGAATCAGCGCGGCATGAACGAAGCAGACGTGCGCGCGCGGATGTCGAAACAGGCCACGCGTGAGAAGCGACTTGCTATCGCCGATCGGGTGATCACGAACGATGGCTCATTCGAGGATCTCGTCCGCCAGGTCGACGACTGTATGGTCTGGGCGAAGGGGCTGCCTCAGGCCGGCCCACGAGCAGGCGAGCCCATTCGTTCGTGACTGCACAACGATTCCAGGTCGTCAGCGACTACCAGCCGGCCGGCGACCAACCGAAAGCGATCGACGCGTTGTCGAAGGGCGTCGACGAGGGGATGAAGTTCCAAACGCTCCTCGGCATCACCGGAAGCGGTAAGTCGGCAACGATCGCATGGACGATCGAACGTGTACAACGCCCGACCTTGATCCTCGCGCCGAACAAGTCGCTCGCCGCCCAGCTCGCCCAGGAGATGAAGGAGTTCTTCCCGAAGAACCGCGTCGAGTACTTCGTGAGCTACTACGACTACTACCAGCCCGAGGCCTACATCCCCTCGAGTGACACCTTCATCGAGAAGGACTCGTCGATCAACGACGAGATCGATCGATTGAGGCATTCGGCGACCGCGGCGCTGTTGACACGACGCGACACGATCGTCGTTGCCTCCGTGAGTTGCATCTACGGAATGGGGAACCCCGAGGAGTATCGGGGGACGTTGCTCGAGCTACACACGGGTGTCGACTATGACCAGCGCAGCATCCTGCGCCGACTCGTCGACCTGCAGTACGACCGCAACGACGTGACGCTCGGTCGAGGAAATTTTCGCGTACGTGGCGACACCATTGAGATCCAACCTGCCTACGACGAAACGGTGACACGAGTGGAGATGTTCGGCGACACCGTCGATCGCATCACGGTCGTCGATCCGCTGACCGGTGAGACGATCAGCGAGCACAGCGAAATCATGATCTTTCCCGCAACGCACTACGTGGCAGGTGACGAGCGCATGCGTACGGCAGTGCAGGGGATCGAAGCAGAACTGCAAGTTCGACTGAAGACCTTCGAAACCGAGGGCAAGTTGCTCGAGGCGCAACGCCTTCGGATGCGAACGCAGTACGACCTCGAGATGATCGCAGAGATGGGATATTGCAACGGGATCGAGAACTACTCGATGCACATCGACGGCCGTTCTCCAGGCGAGCCTCCGTTCACGTTGCTCGATTATTTTCCTGACGACTATCTGCTCGTCATCGACGAGAGCCACGTCACCGTCCCCCAGCTGCACGGCCAGTTCGCAGGTGACCGCAGCAGGAAACAGACGTTGATCGAGCACGGGTTCCGTCTGCCCAGTGCTGCAGACAATCGACCACTCCGATTCGAAGAGGCGATGTTGCGGATCAACCAGTGCATCTTCCTTTCTGCGACTCCAGCCGACTACGAACTGAAGAACTCCCAACAGATCGTCGAGCAGATCGTGCGTCCAACGGGTCTCGTGGACCCCGAAGTAATCGTGAAGCCGACGACGGGACAGATCGACGACATCATCTCGTTGGTCAAGGAGCGCGTGGAGATGGAGGACAGGGTCCTCATCACCACCCTCACGAAGAAGATGGCCGAGGACTTGAGCGAGTACCTCCTCGAACAAGGCTTGCGCGTCCGGTATCTGCACTCGAACATCGACACGATCCAGCGCATCGAAATCCTGCGAGCGCTGCGTCTCGGCGAGTTCGACGTACTCGTCGGCATCAACCTGCTGCGTGAAGGTCTTGACCTGCCCGAGGTGTCCCTCGTAGCGATCCTCGATGCCGACAAGGAAGGGTTCCTGCGCAGTGAGACTTCGCTCATCCAGATGATCGGCCGAGCGGCTCGAAACGTGAACGGACAAGTCGTGATGTACGCGGACAAGACGACTGCAGCGATGACGAAGGCAATCGGGGAGACGAAACGCCGTCGCGAGCGCCAGATCGCGTACAACCTCGAGCACGGGATCGATCCTCAGACGATTCGCAAGGCCGTCGGCGACATCCTCGGTGTGTTGCGCCCGAGTGAGACTGCATCGGGCCAGTTGAAGAGTGATCGTCGAGATCGTGACCGTCGCAAGGTCGTCGAGGAGTTGAAGAACCTTCCCGAGAATGAATTGGGGCGCCTCGTGCAGACCCTGGAAGAAGAGATGCACACCGCAGCGGAAGAGTTGCGTTTCGAATACGCGGCTCGACTCCGTGACGAGATCAAGGAACTCAGACGAGAACTTCGCGACGCTCGATAGTCGCTGGGTAGTGTCTGTCCGTGGCCTCCCGTACCCGTTCGACGAAATCCAGTCCCCGGAAGCGGTCGGATGACGTCATCTCGGTCAAAGGGGCCCGTGAGCACAACTTGAAGAACGTGAGCTTGGAGATCCCTCGCAACAAGCTCGTCACCCTCACGGGTCTTTCGGGGTCGGGAAAGAGCAGTCTGGCGTTCGACACGATCTATGCCGAGGGTCAGCGCCGCTACGTGGAGAGTCTGAGCGCGTATGCGCGCCAGTTCCTGGGTCAGATGGACAAGCCTGACGTCGACGTCATCGAGGGCTTGTCGCCTGCGATTTCCATCGACCAGAAGACTGCTTCGCGGAATCCGCGGTCGACCGTCGGCACGATCACCGAGGTCTATGACTACTTGCGTCTCCTCTGGGCGCGCATTGGTGTGCAGCATTGCTGGAAGGACGGAACGGTTCTTCAGCGCCAGACACCGCAACAGATCGTTGATCGAATCCTCGAACTCGACGAGGGGATTCGATTCCAGGTTCTTGCGCCGGTCGTTCGTGCGCGCAAAGGTGAGTACGACACGTTGCTTGGCGATCTGCTCGGCCAGGGGTTCACTCGGGCAAAGATCGATGGTGAGACCGTCGACATCCAGGACTTCCTGAAACGGGACAGCAAACTTGCGCGGTATGAGCAGCACTCGATCGAGATCATCATCGATCGACTCGTCAAGAAGTCTGGAATCTCTCGTCGGTTGACCGACAGTCTCGAGACCGCTCTCAAGCTCGCGGAGGGAGTCGCCCAGATCGAGATCATGGGTGCCAACGCGTCGGAAGCCGGCGAGGTAGTGACCTTCAGTCAGCACCTCGCGTGCCCGAAGTGCGGTTTGAGCTTCGAGGAGCTCGCACCACGAAACTTCTCCTTCAACTCACCGTTCGGTGCATGTGAGACCTGTGCCGGTCTCGGCACTCGTTTCGAGGTCGATCCAGATCTCGTGGTCCCCGATCCCGAGCTGTCTTTGAGCGAGGGCGCGATCGCCCCGTGGAGGTCTGCACACACCCAATACTTCACGCGGATGCTCGAGGCCGTGGCCGAAGAGTTCGAAATCGACATGGATCGCAAGTGGTCCAAGTTGTCCGAAAAGCATCGGAACATCGTGATGAATGGGGCTGGCGACAGCGTCCTCGTGAAGTACCGCAATCGTTACGGGCGCACTCGCGAGTACTCCACTTCGTATGAAGGTGTCGTGCCGTGGATCAAGCGTCGACACGAGAGTGCGGAGAGCGATTTCTCGCGCGAGCAGTTCGAGTCGTACATGCGTGAAGTTCCGTGCAAGGCCTGCAAGGGCGCGCGCTTGAAGCCATCGTCGCTCGCCGTGAAAGTCAACGGTATGAGCCTGAGCGATGTGTGTGATCTGTCCATTGGAAAATCGGCGAAGTTCCTTGCTGGGCTCACCCTGTCGGATCGCGACAAGATGATCGCGGAGCGGGTGGTGAAGGAGATCAATGCGCGACTCGGGTTCCTCCTCGATGTCGGACTCGAATATCTCACGTTGTCACGTGCGGCGGCCACGCTCGCAGGTGGGGAGGCCCAGCGAATTCGCCTCGCCAGCCAGATCGGCTCCGGTCTCGTCGGAACGTTGTACGTGCTCGACGAACCCTCCATTGGGCTCCATCAGCGCGACAACCATCGTCTGATCGAGACGCTCGAACGACTTCGTGATCTCGGGAACACCGTGCTCGTGGTCGAACACGACGAGGACACGATTCGGGCGAGCGATTGGCTCGTCGACATCGGCCCTGGAGCAGGTGAACACGGTGGAGAAATCGTCTACTCAGGACCGGTTGACGGTGTACTTCGGGTCTCCAAGTCGGTGACGGGGCAGTACCTCTCGGGGAAGAGATCGGTTGCGGTGCCCGCAAAGCGGCGACCGACCGGTGACGACTGGCTGACCATCCGTGGTGCTCGAGAACACAACCTGAAGAACCTCACGGTGAAGCTCCCACTCGGCTGCTTCGTCGCCGTCACCGGAGTGTCGGGGAGTGGGAAGAGCACCTTGATTCGCGACATCTTGTTGCCTTCGTTGATGCAGAAGATCTACAAGTCCAAGGATGCACCCGGTCGTCACACGGCCGTCGACGGTGTGGGCAAATTGGACAAGGTGATCGACATGGATCAGTCGCCAATCGGTCGAACCCCGCGGTCGAATCCTGCGACCTATACGGGGGTGTTCGATGACATTCGCAAGCTGTTCGCCAACACGCCTGAGGCAAAGATCCGTGGCTACATGCCGGGGCGATTCAGTTTCAACGTCCCAGGAGGACGCTGCGAAGCCTGCTCCGGTGACGGCACGATCAAGATCGAGATGCACTTCTTGCCGGACGTCTACGTCCCCTGCGAAGTATGCAAGGGAGCGCGATACAACCGAGACACGCTCGATGTCACGTTCAAGGGCAAGAACATCTCCGACGTGTTGAACATGCCCATCGAGGAAGCCGTCCAGTTCTTTGCGAATCAGCCGCGCATCGCCCGACACATGCAGACCCTGTTGGACGTCGGACTTGGTTACGTACGGCTTGGTCAGAGCGCGCCAACGCTCTCGGGCGGTGAAGCACAGCGTGTGAAACTTGCGGCGGAACTCGCCAAACGCGGCACGGGGCACACGATCTATCTGCTCGATGAACCCACGACCGGGTTGCACTTCGAAGACGTGCGTCGCCTCCTCGTCGTGCTCTCGCGACTGGTGGATCAGGGGAACACGGTCCTCGTCATCGAACACAACCTCGAGGTGATCAAGACCGCGGATTGGATCATCGACATGGGTCCCGAGGGTGGAGACGGTGGAGGAGAGGTCGTCGCGCAAGGGACACCGGAGACCGTCGCCAAGGTGAAGGCGAGCTACACGGGACGTTTCCTGCAACCATTACTGAAGAAGTAATGGACGCCGCACCGTCACTCATTCCCGAGGGCCCTGGGTCGTATCAGTTCAAGGATGCGGTGGGGCGCATCATCTACGTCGGGAAGGCCAAGAACCTACGGTCCCGAGTGACCTCGTACTTCGTCGATCGTTCGACGCAACACCCGCGAACCGCGGCAATGGTTACGGCGGCACACAGTGTCGAGTGGATCGAGGTGCGCAATGAGCTCGAGGCGTTGATGCTCGAGTACAACCTGATCAAGGAGCACAGACCGCGATTCAACGTCAGGCTTCGAGACGACAAGAGCTACCCCTTCCTCGCCGTGACGACGTCGGATGAATGGCCACGAGCGACCGTCATGAGGGGGCGAAAGCGCCAGGGGACCCGATATTTCGGTCCGTATGCGCATGCGTGGGCGATTCGCGACACGCTCGACCAACTCGTGCGAACCTTCCCCGTGAGAACGTGCTCCGAGTCCAAGTTCAACCAACACCAGCGACTCGGTCGACCATGCTTGTTGTTCCACATCGAGAAGTGCTCGGGGCCATGCGTTGGTTCGGTGGATCGAGAGACGTATGCCGGTCACGTCGAAGGAATGTTGCGGTTCCTTGAGGGGGAGAGCGCACTCGTCGAATCGCAACTGCGATCCGAGATGCAGGAGGCATCGTCGTCACAGGACTATGAGCGTGCGGCCCGCGTACGAGATCGTCTGGGTGCGATTCATCGGGTCCTCGAACGCCAGCAGATGGTGGGTGAGTCGAATGAGTCATTCGATGTGATCGGCATTGCTGACGATGATCTCGAAGCATCGATCCAACACTTCTACGTGCGCAAAGGACGCGTCGTCGGTCGTAATGGCTACATCGTGGACAAGGTGGAGGACCTCTCGCCTCCGCGACTCTTGCATCGAATCATCGAGTCGACCTACGGCGATTCTCCAGCCCTTGGGATCCCGAATCTCGTCGTCACGTCCGGCGAGGTAGACGATCATTCCGTGCTCCAAGAGTGGTTGGAGTCGATGAGGGGTACCAAGGTCGAGATTCGACCAGTGAAGCGAGGCGAAAAGCGTGAGCTGATGGAGATGGTCGTCGGTAATGCGACCGACGAACTCAAGCGTCATCGACTCCGACGTTCCCGCGATTACAACTCGCGCAGCAAAGCGTTGCAAGAGTTGCAGGAGATCCTCGACCTCCCTGAGGCCCCGCTGCGCATCGAGTGCTACGACATGGCCCATCTGCAGGGAACGAACTACGTCGGCTCGATGGTGGTCTTGGAGGATGGTCTTCCCGCTCCCCGTGAGTATCGACACTTCAAGATCAAGTCGGGGATCGACAACGATGACTATGCGGCAATGCGTGAGGTTCTGCATCGACGTTTGAGCGCATATCTCGCGGAGCGAGACGAGCCTGTCGAAACCGCATCTACGAAGCGACGACGGTTTGCCTATCCACCACAATTGATCCTCGTCGACGGCGGCAAGGGCCAACTTGCCGTCGCGGTCGATGTCGTGAACGAACTTGGACTGCAGGACGTCATTCCGGTTGCAGCTCTTGCAAAGCGCCTCGAGGAGGTCTTCGTTCCCGGTCGGGAGGAGGCCGTCGAGTTCGAGCGGGGCAGTGAGGCTCTGTTCATGTTGCAACACATCCGGGACGAAGCACATCGCTTCGCCAATTCCTTCCATCGCAAACTGCGTGGCAAGCAGATGGTGTCAACGCCATTGGACGATGTCGCGGGGCTCGGCCCCGTACGGAAGCGTCGACTGGTGTCACACTTCGGGTCGCTTGCAGCGCTGAAGAAGGCCTCGTTGGAGGAAATTCAGTCGATCTCGTGGCTTCCGGACGATGTCGCACAACGCGTACACCAAGCCCTCCATCGCTAGCGTTGAGGTATGGCCGACATCCTCGTGATCGCAGGTTTGTCGGGTGCCGGCCGATCGCAGGCTGCAGATGATCTGGAGGACCTCGGTTGGTTCGTCGTTGACAATCTTCCGGTGTCCTTGATCGACAAGGTCGTGGAGCTGTCCGAATCGGCTTCCGCGCCACAGAATCGACTTGCGCTCGTTGTCGGCGTTGCATCACATCAGAACGACGCGATCGCCAGCGTCGAACGGCTTCGTCAAGCCGGGAATCGAGTTCGCATCCTGTACATGGATGCGGGGACGCCCGAACTGATCCGTCGTTACGGTGCCTCGAAGCGACGTCACCCGATGGCGATCGAGGGAGAAACCGTCGAACGATCGATCGAGCGGGAGCGCCACTTGCTGGAGCCGGTGAAGGCGGCTGCTGATCTCGTCATCGACACCACGACGCTCACCGTTCATCAGTTGAAGAACCAGATCGTCGAATTGTTCTGGGACTCCGAAGGGCGAGAGGTGCTCCAGCTGTCGGTGATGTCGTTTGGTTACAAGCACGGAATCCCACTCGACGTCGACTTCGTCTTCGACGTTCGCTTCCTGCCCAATCCCCACTGGATCGATGACTTGCGTACCAAGACGGGTCTCGATGAAGAGGTCCGCTCGTATGTGCTGGAGTCCGATCTTGCTACGACGTTCGTCACACAGGTGGAAACACTGCTGGAGATGCTCCTTCCTGCCTTTCGCGAGGAAGGCAAGAGTTACTTGACCGTCGCCGTCGGCTGCACCGGTGGCCGACATCGCTCGGTCGCAGTCGCCGAAGAACTTTCACGGTGGTTGGAGAAGAGCGGGTATCGACCGCGCGTCACGCATCGCGACGTGCACCGCTCGTAGTTTTCCAGCCGTTTTCGGTCAGCGACTAGTCTTGGCGGTCATGAGCAGCTCACCAATTCGTGTTGGAATCAACGGCTTCGGACGAATCGGGCGGAACTTCTTCCGTGCCGTCCAGGCGGCAAACGCACCGATCGAAATCGTTGCGGTGAACGATCTCGGGTCACTGAAGACGATGGCCCACCTGCTGAAGTACGACTCCGTGCTCGGGATCTTGCCAAATGCGATTTCGGCGACCGACGATGGAATCTCCGTTGACGGCAAGACCATCAAGGTGCTGCAGGTTCGGGATCCGAAAGAGCTGCCCTGGGCGAGTCTCGGAGTCGATCTCGTGATCGAATCGACCGGCTTCTTCACCGATCGCGACAAGGCTGCCGCCCACCTGGATGCCGGTGCTCCACACGTCATCGTTTCGGCGCCTTCGAACGGTGCGGACGCGACATTCGTCTATGGCGTCAACCACACCTCCTTCGATCCGAAGAAGCACAAGGTCGTATCGAATGCGAGCTGCACGACGAACTGTTTCGTGCCGATGGTCAAGGTGCTCGATGATGCCTTCGGAATCGATCAGGGATTGATGACGACGGTGCACGCCTACACGGGAGATCAGCAGCTCGTCGATGGCCCACACAGTGACCTTCGTCGTGCACGTGGTGCGGCGATCAACATCACTCCGACAGGTACTGGTGCGGCGCGTGCCACGAGCCTCGTGCTCGAGGCCATGAAGGGTCGACTCGATGGAACGTCGTTGCGCGTGCCCGTACCGACGGGTTCGATCACCGATTTCGTCGCGACATTGAAGAAGCCTGCGACCAAGGACGAGATCAATTCGGCGTTCAAAGCGGCGGCATCGGGGGGCCTGAAGGGGATCCTCGAATACACGGATGCTCCGATCGTGTCGAGCGACATCGTGACCAATCCACATAGTTGTGTGTTCGATAGCGACCTGACGATGAGCATGGGATCACTGGTCAAGGTCCTTGGCTGGTACGACAACGAATGGGGCTACTCCAACCGCCTCGTCGATCTCGCCACCCTCATCGGTCGCGCGTCTCGCTGATCTAGTGGCATCCGTACCCTCCCTCGAAGATCTCGGCGACGTCGCCGGTCGCCGAGTACTCGTGCGCACCGACTTCAACGTGCCGATGAGCGGTCCCGATGACGCACGTGTCGTGACCGATGACTTCCGGATCCGCGCTGCGCTTCCCACCATCGAGTACCTCACTTCACGTGGAGCAACGGTCGTGTGCGCGAGCCACCTCGGGAGGCCGAAAGGTGCCCCAAACCCGAAGTATTCGATGACGCCAGTTCGCGACATCCTCGCGGAGCTCGCTCCAGGGGTGGAGTTGTTGGAGAATCTGCGCTTCAATCCGGGTGAGGAGGCGAACGATCCCGCGTTCGTTGATCAACTCGTGTCAGGCATCGACTTGTACGTCAATGATGCGTTCGGCGCGGCTCATCGTGCACATGCCTCGATCGTCGGTCCGCCGCAGCGTGTGCCGTCAGCGGCAGGACGCCTGTTGCACAAGGAAGTCGAAGTTCTCGGCAATCTTCGAGACCATCCGAAGCGACCATTCCTCGCCGTTCTCGGCGGTTCGAAAGTGAGCGACAAGCTCGGTGTGATCGAGGCCTTGTCATCTCGGGTGGACGGCTTCCTCATTGGTGGGGGGATGTGTTTCACTTTTCTCGCCGCGCAGGGCTATCCCGTCGGTGACTCGCTGTGTGAGAGGGATCAGATCGACAATTGCAAGAAGCTGCTCGCCGGGTCGGTGCCGATACATCTCCCGGAGGACATCGTGGGGCTAGGGCCAGATGGAGAAGTCGCGACCTATGGAGTGAGACTGCCAGATGGGGCGAAGGGCCTCGACATCGGACCAGGCTCTGCTGCAGCGTTCACGGATCTGATCATGGACGCGCGCAGCGTGTTCTGGAACGGTCCAATGGGGATGTTCGAGGACGAACGCTTCGCTCGTGGAACGCGCACGATTGCAGACGCCGTTGCGGATACGAAGGCGTACACGGTCGTCGGCGGGGGTGACAGCGCTGCAGCACTTGCGCAATTCGGTCGCGAAGATGACGTTGACCATGTTTCTACGGGTGGCGGAGCGTCGCTCGAATTTCTCGAACTCGGTGACCTGCCGGGACTCGCCGCACTGAGAGGGGCACCACGTGTCTGACCACAATCGCAAACCACTCATCAGTGGCAACTGGAAGATGAACCTGAATCACTTCGAAGCAATTCAGACCGTTCAGAAGTTGGCCTACCTCCTCACGAAAGACGACTTTGCCGCTGTCGACGTCTCGATCCATCCGCCATTCACTGACATCCGCAGCATTCAGACGATCCTCGATGCAGATGAGATGAAATTGTCGCTCGGTGCGCAGCATTGTCATTGGGAAGACAAAGGGGCTTTCACGGGCGAAGTGAGTCCGGTGTTTCTGTCCAAACTTGCTGTCGAATACGTCATCGTGGGTCACAGCGAGCGTCGTGAACTGTTCGGTGAGACGGACGATCAGGTCGCAAAGAAGATCTCCTCGATTCTGAAACACTCCATGACACCGATCGTGTGTGTCGGGGAGACGCTCGAGGAGCGGCAACAGGGTCGAACGGCGGAAAAGGTGTTGGGTCAGGTTCGTGCGGCTCTTGCCGGCAGGTCGGCCGACGTCGTTGCCGGTCTCGTCATTGCGTACGAGCCCATCTGGGCGATCGGAACTGGCATGACCGCATCGGCCGGGGACGCACAGGCCGTCATCGGGGCCATTCGGGCTGAAGTTTTGTCACTTCTCGGAGCAAAGGCTGCGCAGGGTGTGAGGATTCAATACGGCGGCAGCGTCAAGGCCTCGAACATCGCCGAGATCATGGCGCAACCCGATGTGGACGGTGCCCTCGTCGGGGGCGCGAGTCTCGAGCCCGCCGAATTCGCACGAATCGTGCAATACCGACTGCACTGATTTAGCGCTAAGTCCTCGGGAAAGGGGACCACAGGCGACTGGTAACCTTTCTGCACGCGTGTGGACCCGATGTCCATGCGATTTTGGGGGTTCGCCCCCACCTATTCGACGGGGAGGTCGAGAGTGAAGAAAACCAACAAACTCGCAAGAGTTGTTGCTGGCTTCGCAGCATTGTCACTTGTTGTGGCGGCATGCGGTGGCGGCGACGATTCGAGCGAAGGCGCCAGCGATGGTGGCGATTACACGAGCCTCGACGCTTGTGCAACTCGCGCCTACGACTACGCCAAGCCAGAGTCAACCAGCAATGGCATGAAGGTGACCTACGACATCGCAGAAGCTGCGGTGTGGGATGACGGTTCACCGATCACCGTTGCCGACTTCACGGCAACCTGGGAAGCAAGTTTGAACACCCCAGGATCGATCTCGACGTCTGGTTACGACCAGATCACGAGCATCGAGGCCGGTTCGAGCGACAAGCAGGTCGTCGTGACCTTCAAGTCGGTCTACGCACCATGGAAGGGTCTCTTCGGAGCATTGCTCAAGGCCGCAGCGGTGGAAAACGCCTCTGACGTCTCGGGTGACTTTGCCGACATGATTCCGTTCTCCGGTCGTGCGATGAAGTTGCAGTCGTGGAGCCCAGAGCAGTCCGTGTTCGTTCCGAACGAGAACTACTGGGGCACCGACAAGGCCGTGACCGAAAAGGTCGTCATGGTTCCGAAGGCAGACAGCGACACCGAGATCGCATCGATCAAGGCTGGCGAAGTCGACTTCATCTACCCGCAGTACTACGGCGGCATCGAGGAAGCAGTTGCTCAGGACAACATTTCGTCGTCCGTGCAGTTCGGTGGCGACTATGAGGCCTTCTACTTCAACCAGAAGTGTGGTCCGTTCGCTGACAACACCTTCCGTGAGGCCTTCTCGAAGTCCATCGATCGCGATGCGGTCTTCCAGCAGATCTACATCCCCATCGCAGCAAGCGCACAGCTGCTGCAGTGTGGTCCGATCACGCCGGGTGAGTACTGCAATGGCGACGAGTTCGTGAACGCCTACGACCCAGAGGGTGCTGCGAAGCTCCTCGAGGACGCAGGTTGGGAAAAGAACGCCGAAGGCTATTGGGCCAAGGATGGAGCTGAGGCTCCGAAGATCCGCTGGATCATCAACACGGGCAACACCCGTCGCGAGAACACCCAGGCATTCTTGATTCCGCTCCTCCAGGCAGCCGGATTCAACGTCGTTGCAGACAACTGTGACGCGGCCTGCTACTTCCAGCAGCGGCTCCCAGCCCTCGACTACGACATGGCCATGTACATCTCGACCGCTCCGCCGGATCCTGCGTACCTGACCTCGTCGTTCGCGTGCGATCAGATCCCGACCGAGGCCAACGGCAACGTCGGCCAGAACACCCAGGGTTGGTGCAACACCGAGGCTTCGGACCTGCTCCACGCTTCGGATGTTGAGGTCGATCCGGCTCTTCGCGCCGAGAACATCAAGAAGGTTCTCCAGTTGATGGCACAGGACCACGTCCTCTTGCCGTTGTTCCAGTTCCCCAAGTCGGGCTTCTGGCGCACGGACAAGGTCGGCGGTCCTCTCGATGCCGAGTTGAACAACTACACCGCTTTCATCAACTTCCACCAGTGGACGGATGTTGACGGCGATGGCCAGGTTGTCATCGGTGCAGAGCAGTGGCCAGAGTGTCTGAACCCCATCACCGAGTGTGCAAACTCCTCGTGGATGGTGTGGACGACCGCATTCCCGCTCATGCCGGGCGCGTATGCGACCACCAATGACGGACGCTACGTCGTGACCAACTTGTTGGCCGGCGAAGCAACGGTCGAGGTGCTCTAGACCAACAACTGGTCGTTCAGTAGTACGCACGAACGGTGCGCGGGTGGTGTCTACGGACACTGCTCGCGCACCGTCTGCGCAAGTGGCAAGAAGTTCTGAATTCATGAGGGGGAGTGCATGATGGGGGATCGGGCGTGACTCGGTTCATCGGCCGTCGTCTGTTGTGGGCACTACCCACGCTGCTCCTCGTCACGTTCCTCGTGTACATGGCACTCCGACTGGGCACCGACCCGCTCGAGAGTTACAAGAGGATCAATCCCCGCGCAACGCGGGCAAAGCTCGAGCAGTACAAGAGCCTGAATGGTTTGTCCGACAACTACGTGCTCGGATATCTCAATTGGCTGAAAAATTTCGTCACGTTCAATTGGCCGCGATCGATCAAGGGCAGCCGTGAAGTCTTTCCGGCGCTGAAGGATGCGATGGCCAACACCGTACGTTTGGGGACCTTGGCGAGCATCGTCGGCATCTCCGTCGGACTCCTCGTGGGCATCTTTGCGGCCTTGAAGCCTGGTGGGAAGCGGGACGTTGCCGTCAACACCGCCGCATTCGTCGGAATCTCCGTACCTCCATACATCTCTGCGATCCTTCTTCAGCTGTTGTTTGCCGTTTACTGGGGTCGTTGGTTCGGTTCGTCACTGTTCCCAACATCTGGCGTCTATCCGCCGGGACACTCTGGGTTTGATCCAGTTCTCATGCTCAAGCACATGGCCCTGCCGACGATCGTCGTCGCGATCCAGGTCATCGCGACGTACAGCCGATACATGAGATCGTCGTTGCTCGACGTGCTCAATAGCGACTTCATGCGCACGGCTCGCTCCAAGGGAATCAGCGAGCGTCGAGTGCTGTTCCGTCACGGTGTCCGCAACGCACTCATTCCCGTAGTGACGATTGCGGCGCTCGACGTTGGCGCGATCGTGGGCGGTCTGATCATCACCGAGAACATCTTCGATTACCCCGGCATGGGTCGATATTTCCTTCGCGCCTTCGACCAAGGTGACTTTCCGCTTCTGATGCCGTGGATGGTCGTTGTCGTCGCCTCAGTCTTGATCTTCAACCTGCTTGCAGACGTGTCGTATGCGTTCTTGGATCCGAGGATTCGCCTTGACTGAAACACTGAGTATCTCGCCACGCCAGATGGCTTTTCGGAGATTCGTCTCCCACAAGGCAGCCGTCGTTTGCACCATCATTTTGTTGATCCTCGTTCTCTTCGTCCTCCTGTCACCGCTCACGGCTCGATATGGAGTCAACCAGTCTGTTCGCAAGCCGCCGAATTCCTTCTTGCCACCACAATCAATCGCCTGGCTCGGCACCGACGACATCGGACGAGACCTGTACAGCCGACTGATCTACGGCATTCGCGTGTCGCTCATCATCGGGTTCTTCAGCGCAATCATCTCGGTCGCGCTCGGGTGCGTGATCGGCGCAGTCGCAGGATTCAGGGGAGGTCGGTTCGACGATGTCGTCATGCGGGTCACCGACCTGTTTCTCGCCTTTCCATTCCTCGTAGCCCTGCTCGTCGTCCGTAACACGATCGGAGCCGTGTCATGGCTGACGTTCTTCATCGGGGACAAATCGTCGATTCGCTTCATCGTGTTTCTGCTCGCATTGTTCGGGTGGATGGGCGTCGCACGCGTCGTCCGAGGTCAGGTCCTCGCACTGAAGGAACGAGAATTCATCGAAGCGGCGAGGGCAGTGGGGGCCAGTCGTCGGTACATCATCGTTCGTCACCTGCTGCCGAACTCCATCGGACCGATCATGGTCGCCTTGACGTTCTCGGTCGTTGGTTCGATCATCGCCGAATCGACGCTCGCGTTCTTCGGTTACGGCCCGCAAGCAGGTGATGGTTCGACGTCGCTCGGCGTGCTCGTCGGTGCGGCAAAGGGCGCCGTACAAACTGGATACTGGTGGATCGCCGTCTTCCCATGCACCGCATTGGTCGTCATCGCGTTGTGCATCAATTTCATCGGAGATGCACTGCGCGATGCGACGGACCCACGTCTCGATAGGGGCGAATCGTGAGCGTTCTGTCGATCAAGGACCTGCATGTCACGTTTCCCACGCCTCTCGGTGACTTGAGGGCAGTGCGGGGAATCAACCTCGACGTCGAGGCGAGCGAGTTGATGGGAGTGGTCGGCGAGTCGGGCTCGGGCAAGTCGGTCACGTTCCTCGCAGCGATGGGTTTGCTACCAGCGAAGGCTCGCGTGACTGGTTCGGTGACGATCGATGGTCAGGAATTGATTGGAGCTTCGGCCAAGACGATTCGATCGGTTCGTGGGAAGTCGATGTCGATGATCTTCCAAGACCCGCTTTCCGCCTTGAACCCCGTGCACAGGGTCGGTGACCAGATCGTCGAGATGATCCAGGCTCACTCGTCGGCTACGGACGCCGACGCATGGAAGCGCGCCATCGAACTCCTCGACATCGTCGGAATTCCACAACCGGACGAAAGAGCTTCGCAGTATCCACATGAATTCTCCGGTGGAATGCGGCAGCGAGTGGTGATCGCAATGGCAATCGCCAACGATCCGAAAGTGCTCATCGCAGACGAGCCGACGACGGCACTCGACGTGACGGTCCAGGCTCAGATTCTCGAAGTGATCCAGCGGATTCAGGATCGATTTCGCACGGCCGTCGTGCTGATCACACACGACCTCGGAGTCATCGCGCGTGTCGCACATCGTGTGAACGTGTTGTACGCGGGTCGTAACGTCGAGCGAGCGTCGGTCGATGACCTGTTCAACCAGCCGTCGCATCCGTACACCCAAGGACTCCTTGCATCGCTGCCGCATGAGGGGCAAAGTCGGCTCACCCCGATCTCGGGATTCCCACCCAACATGCTCACCCCACCTCCGGGTTGTGGTTTTGCCCCCCGATGCGCCTTCGTATCTCCGGAGTGTGAATCAGCAATTCCCGATATGCGCGCATTCGGAACATCGGCCACGGCATGTATCCGTGCCGAGTCGGTCGCGCTCAAGGTCTCGGGAGGAGGCACTCGTGGCTGAACTCTTGAAGGTCGAGGGCCTCGTCAAGAATTTCGAGTTGCGTGCGAATTCTGGAATTCGGCGGTCCAAGCGAATCGTGCAGGCCGTGAGCGACGTGTCCTTCTCTGTCGGGCGGGGGGAGACACTCGGTATCGTCGGCGAATCTGGTTCCGGCAAGACGACCGTCGGCCGTTGCGTGATGGGTCTCCTCGATCCAACGAGCGGATCGATCATGTTCGACGGCAACGACATCACAAAGTTGTCCTTCGAGGAGATGAGGGTTCTCCGTCGCCGACTGCAGATCGTCTTCCAGGATCCGTTCGCATCACTTGATCCGAAGATGACCGTCGGGGCATCGATCGCAGAGCCCCTGGTCGTCCAAGAAGTCTCGGGCGACCACGATGAACGCGTCGCGGAAATGTTGAACCTGGTCGGATTGGCTCCCGACCATGCAAAGCGCTTTCCCCACGAGTTTTCAGGGGGGCAGCGTCAACGTGTGGGAATCGCGCGTGCTCTCGCGCTCGACCCGGACTTGATCGTCCTGGATGAGCCCGTGTCGGCCCTCGATGTGAGCATCCAAGCTGGTGTCGTGAATCTCTTTGCGGACCTGCAAGAGCGACTTGGGATGTCGTACATCTTCATCGCGCACGACCTGTCCGTGGTTCGACACATCGCGCACAACGTGGCCGTGATGTATCTGGGTCGTATCGTCGAAATCGGGAAGAAGGAAGAGATCTACACGAATCCTCGGCACCCGTACACGAAGGCGCTGCTCTCCGCGGTACCGCTGCCCAATCCAACGGTTGAGCGGACACGACGTCGAATCATGCTCGAAGGTGACGTACCGTCGCCCGTCGATCCGCCCAGTGGTTGTCGATTCCGGACGCGCTGTTGGAAAGCGACGGACAAGTGTGCATCAGAGACGCCTCAGTTGTCTGCTGTCGGAGCAGGGCAGAGCGTGGCGTGCCATTTCCCGGAATGACGCAGATAGCCTGACGACATGCGTTCGTTCATCACCGCTGTGACGTTGATCATCAATGTGTTTTCGCTCATCGCAATGGTCGTGGGGGTCCTTCTGCACAGTGGTCGTGGTGGCGGTTTGAGCGACATGTTCGGTGGCGGCGGTGCGGCGGCGTTGGGATCGGCAGCCGCTGAGCGGAACCTCAACAGGATTACGACGGTTCTCGCGCTCGTGTGGTTGCTGACGGTGGTCGCGCTCGGGATGTTGCTCGCATAATCAGTTAGTAGAATGAAGTCCACGTCGAAGTGGCGAAATTGGCAGACGCACCAGCTTGAGGGGCTGGCGCTCGAAAGGGCGTGGGGGTTCAAGTCCCCCCTTCGACACCAG